>NZ_JAIQUM010000004.1 GCF_020075705.1 Metabacillus rhizolycopersici
GCAGGGGATGCTTACTTTCGCTGCCATGAATTTGAAGAAGATGGCTAACTGGACATGGCGAGGTTCAGAAATGGCATAATAAAGTGAGCTAAGAGAGGTCTATCCTCATTCATTTGAGGTGAATTTCAAAAAAAATCGCAAAAGAGGTTCGGAATGAAACCATTCCGAACCCCTTTTGTCGACAATCTGAGACGAAGAGAATTAATCTCTTCGTCTTATTTTTGTTTAGGAGCTTATAAAATTCTTGTATTGGGGATAAGCGCACGACAACCAATTGCAACGCTTTTGTTCTTATCATCTAAGACTTTACATCGTTTCTTTTTCTTCAAATTGAATCCTCGTCTACCAACTTTCTTTTCCTGAAATAGTTAATAAAAGAGATAAACTGAATAAAAGGGATCCATTTAGTTAAAAATATCATTTACGAGACATATATTATTTGTACGCACATAGGGTTAATCTTCAAAATATTAGTAGCATTAGTCATATTTTGAAAATCGAATTTCATAGGATAATTTATGTAAGTAAAATTTTTTATATGAAATGAAGAAGGGTGGTTCGTAATCATGTATGAGGATCAGCAATTTCAACTAATTTCAAAGGCGTTAATTTCAACACAAAAATCATTAGAAGAACAAATTGGTATAGAATCTCCTGCTGCTCTTCAAATTAGCCATGCAAGGGAAGATTTGAAAAAGGCGTTAGCACACGCAACATCTATTGATCATCAGTTAATCACGGATACATTATTTGACCGATGACAAAATAGAAAACGTTTAACGATCGCAAAGTCCTTGTGGTAACAACTTGATTTTTTCATTTCCTATAGTAAGTAGAATTTATATTAAAATGGAGAAGTCGTTTGCTGACTTACTCTTTTTTTATTACTTCAAAGTAAATGATAAAAATCTGTTTCTCTTGCTATACTCTTTGCACCGGACTTCGAAGCAAATGGTATGATGACATAGTTACACGTGAGGAATATTATGAAAAGCAAACGGGTATACAAGGAGCTTGTGCGTCCGTTCATGGGTACTAATACATTGACAACTAAACTTATTAATAAGATAATATTTTATTGTGGATAAATTTGATTTTGGAAATATTGGAGGAAACGTACATGGTGACGTCCCGTTTGCCTTTTGCTATATCAAAAGATGAAAGCTTTTACCAAGCGTTAAATAATTGGATAGGGGATGTATTTTACGATATCCTTCCGGAAAAAGGCTTTGAGTTAAGAGATGAACAAATTTTTATGGCCTTTCAATTAGAAAGAGCATATCAAGAAAAAAAGGTTATGTTTGCTGAAGCAGGTGTTGGTACAGGGAAAACAATTGTGTATTTGCTATATGCATTATCGTATGCGAGATATACAGGAAAACCAGCAATTGTTGCATGTGCAGATGAAACGTTAATTGAACAGCTTGTTAAACAAGAAGGCGACATTGCAAAGTTGTCCGAATTTCTAGATTTAAAAATGGATGTTCGTTTAAGTAAAACACATAGTCAATATCTGTGTTTAAGTAAACTTGATGAAGTGCTTCAAAAAACGGGTGATGAAATGTACTTAGATGTTTATCAATCATTACCTGATTTTGTCCATGAGAAGGCTGGTATGCAGCAATTTTCAGCCTACGGAGATCGTAAGGAATTTAGCCATCTTTCTGATGAAGAATGGGGCAAGATTGGTTGGGATTCTTTTCAAGATTGCTTTACCTGTACACAGCGGCATCGTTGTGGTTTGACGTTGTCACGCGAGCACTACCGAAAAGCAACTGATATTATTGTCTGTTCACATGATTATTATATGGAGCATGTATGGACATATGAATCTAGAAAACGTGAAGGACAAATGCCACTTCTACCTGAGTATAGTAGTGTTGTATTTGACGAAGGGCATCTATTGGAGTTTGCTGCGCAAAAAGCACTTACCTATCGTGTCAAGCAAGGTTCACTACAAATCTTTTTAGAGAGATTACTGCAAAACGAGATTAGGGAAGAACTAGCGTATTTAGTTGAAGATGGACTTGCCATTAATGATGAATTTTTTGATGATTTACAGGAATTGACGTCATCTGTTGAAGGTTCAGATCGATTGAAAATCAATGACAAAGCAAAGCTTCAAAAGACGGCAACATCACTTCAACGCAAATTATCTGAAATTAGTGAAGCGCTCGTTTTTGAGGGTGAGCTATTTACGATAAATGATTATGAGTTGAAAATTGTTGAAGAATACATTGATCAAATGGAGTATTCACTCTCATTGTTTAATCAAAAAAATAACGCGGTGAGCTGGGTTGAAGTAAAAGATAATGATATTAGCCTTGTTATTATGCCGAGAAAAGTAGAAGAAGTATTAAAAGAGAGCGTATTTTCAAAGCAAATTCCATTTGTTTTCTCTTCTGCGACTCTTTCTGAAAATAGTTCATTTGAGTATATTGCGCAAAGTTTAGGTATAAACGACTATTTATCACTTACCGTTGCTTCACCATTTGATTATGATGAGCAAATGAACCTTCAGCTCGTCCATGAGGAAGCTTTTGAAAAAAAATTCGCCAAAGCACTTGGTGAATTAAAAAAATCTGGAGGCAGAGGACTAATTTTATTTTCATCTCAACATGAATTAAAATCGTTCAAAGAAAGACTGTCGCAAGTGGATTTGGAATATCCTGTCCTTTTTGAAGGCGATAAAGAAATCAGCTCACTTGTTAAGGAATTTCAGCAAAATGAGGAATCGGTGCTTTGTGCTGTTCATTTATGGGAAGGTCTTGACATTCCAGGCCCGTCGTTAACAAATGTGATTATATGGTCTCTGCCATATCCACCAGAGGATCCTGTGTTTGAGGCTAAAAAATCTGATAAGATGGATCCCTTCAAAGAAGTGGATTTACCTTATATGCTCTTGCGTTTAAGACAAGGAATGGGAAGATTGATTAGAACAAGTGAAGATAAGGGCTCTATCACGATTTTCCTTACAGAACACGATCAATCTATCCTTGATGAAGTCCATTCAATTTTACCTGTAAATCCAATTGTTGGATAGGAGGAAGCAATTGCTTCTTTTCCTATCTTTTTTTGTGATACTTCAACCTCAGGATTTAGAGAAAAATGAAAAAGAGAGCTGTAGGATAACTGCCCGTAAAGAGTAAGAGTAGTTTCGCTTTCTCATTACCACTGACCAATGTTCAATTATTCTTCCTTTCATACAGATTGACAAGAAAGATTATGGAAGATACGCTAAAATTGATTTGACAAAGGAGTGAAATAAATGAAACAGATAGAAATTGACTTTTTAGCCTACATAAAGAAAATGCAAGCATATGATGAAGCGATTAATGTTATGTATTGGGATATGCGAACAGGAGCCCCTAAAAAGGGGATTGAACAACGTTCTGAAGTCATTGGTATGCTTTCTACAGAAGCTTTCCAAATGCTTGTATCGAAGCAAATGAACGATTATTTAACTAGCTTATCAAAAGAAGAGATATACAAAAAGCTTAACCCAGTTACACAAAAGGCTGTTGAGCTACTTAAAAAGGAATATCATAAAAACAAGGTAATTCCTCCAAAAGAGTATCAGGAATACGTCATTCTTTGCTCAAAAGCTGAATCAGTTTGGGAAGAAGCAAAAGCAAAATCTGATTTTAATCTTTTCGCTCCATATTTGAAAAAGATTGTTGATTATAATAAAAAACTCATTATATATTGGGGTTACGAAGGAAATAAATATAATACTCTGTTGAACGAATATGAACCTGGGGTTACGGTTGCAGTGTTAGATAAGGTTTTTGCACAAGTTCGTGAAACGATTGTCCCGCTTGTAAAAAAGATTGCCGAGTCATCACATAAGCCCAAAACAGATTTCTTATTTCACCATTTTCCAAAAATAAATCAACGAAGACTTAGTGAATTTTTATTAAATGAAATCGGATACGATTTTGATGCGGGCAGATTAGATGAAACAGTTCATCCATTTGAAATTACACTTAATCGTGGTGATGTAAGGATAACGACCAAATATGATGAGGGAGATTTTAGAACTGCGATATTTGGTACAATTCATGAATGTGGTCATGCAATTTATGAACAAAACATTTCAGAAAAGCTTGAAGGTACACTTTTGTGTAGTGGAACATCGATGGGAATCCATGAATCACAATCCCTATTTTATGAGAATTTTATTGGCAGAAATATAAGATTTTGGAAACGTTACTATGATAAGCTAAAGGAGTTTTCACCAGAACAATTTGTGGGAATTAGTCTTCAAGATTTTTATTCAGCCATCAATGAGTCTAAGCCTTCCTTAATTAGAATTGAAGCGGATGAGTTGACCTATTCATTGCATGTGATGATCCGTTATGAAATTGAGAAGGCACTGTTCAACGATGAAATTAAAGTTGAAGAGCTGCCTCGCATTTGGAATGAAAAGTATGAAGAATACTTCGGGATTATCCCACCAGATGATGCAAAAGGAGTGCTGCAAGATGTGCATTGGGCAGGTGGAAGCTTTGGTTATTTCCCATCCTATGCCTTAGGATATATGTATGCAGCACAATTTAAACATGCAATGTTAAAAGATTTACCAGATTATGATGAGCTTATTGAAACAGGACAATTTGAAAAAATCAAGAATTGGTTAACGGAACATATTCATCAATTTGGTAAAACAAAACAACCATTGGAAATAATGGAAGATGTAACAGGTGAAGGCCTCAATGCAAAATATTTAATCAATTATCTTGATGAAAAATATAGAAGAATCTATCATATTTAAATCTAAGAAGATGGGATACCATCTTCTTTTTCTTGTAATTTTATGAATATTCATAATGGTTTTAATAAATAAAGTTCGTGTTTTTAGTGGAAAATCATAGGAAAATCATTTATTTATTGATATAATTCTTCTTAATTAAATAATCACTCATATAATCATGGAGATATGGTCCATAAGTTTCTACCGAATAACCGTAAAGTATTTGACTATGAGTGAGGTTATATGTGCGCTATTATTTTAATGATTATGTTCATTTTTGGATTTGAGCGGCATTGCTTCACTTATAGATGAAGCAATGCCGTTTTTTGTCGTTTAGGAATTTATTAAATTCTTGTACTGTGGATAAGTGCACGGCATTCAGTTCCAGTGCCGTAGCTTTCAGATCGCACAGGACGTGCAATTGAAGTCATGGTGATTGACGTCGCGTTTTTAACGACCTTTTGGATCTACATCCATTCATAAATTGAAGGTAAAGAACAACCTTCTATTTCATGAGCGTCTTATGCTATGCCTGAGGCTAATCAAGGCGCTTGAGCTTTTGTTTTTTATAATTATTAATCACTACTAGGGGGAAGAAAATGAAGCTGCTAAGAGAAAAAATACAAGATGAAGGTATTGTTCTTACCGATGGTGTATTAAAGGTTGACTCATTTTTAAATCATCAAATTGATCCAAAACTAATGAAGGCGATCGGTTGTGAGTTTGCAAGACGTTTTAAGGAAAATGGTATTACAAAGATAGTCACAATCGAATCATCGGGTATTGCGCCAGCTGTAATGGCGGGTCTTGAGCTTGGTGTGAAAGTTATTTTTGCAAGAAAGAGAAAATCTCTTACATTAACGAACAACTTACTTGTTTCTTCTGTTTATTCATTTACGAAACAAGAAGAAAATACAATTGCTGTTTCCTCACAATTTTTAAACGCTTCTGATAAAGTCCTTATTATTGATGACTTTTTGGCAAATGGAGAGGCTGCTAAAGGGTTAATCGATATTGTGAAAAAATCGGGTGCATCTGTTGAAGGCATTGGGATCGTGATCGAAAAATCATTCCAAAAGGGTGCGAATGAATTAAAAGAGTTAGGGGTTAGAGTAGAATCCTTAGCAAGAATTCAATCGTTAAAAGAAGGACAGGTAAGTTTTGTTGAAGATCATGAGGATGTACAGGTATGAACCAGTCATTAAAAAATGTTTCTTTAGGTATTCAGCATTTATTAGCTATGTATGCAGGGGCTGTTCTTGTGCCATTAATTGTAGGGGGTGCAATTGGATTAACGGGTAAACAACTAACTTATTTAGTAGCAATTGATATATTAATGTCCGGTATTGCAACTTTATTACAAGTTTGGAAAAATAAATTTTTCGGAATTGGATTACCTATCGTGTTAGGTTGTACATTTACAGCAGTTGGTCCAATGATAAGTATTGGACATGAGTATGGAGTTTCATCTATTTATGGATCGATTCTTGCATCAGGCATAATCGTGATTCTTATATCATCTGTTTTTGGTAAGTTAGTTCGATTTTTCCCACCTGTAGTAACAGGTTCTGTTGTAACAATTATTGGTCTAACTTTAATTCCTGTTGCCATGAATAATATGGCAGGAGGACAAGGGAGTCCAGATTTTGGATCACCAGAAAATCTTATCCTTGCATTTGGCGTATTGCTTATCATTATTTTGCTTCATCGATTTTTCACAGGATTTATTCGATCTATTTCGATTTTAATTGGGATTATAGTAGGAACGGTTGTTGCGAGTTATATGGGGATGGTTAATCTTCAACCAGTTTATGAAGCATCTTGGTTTCAAGTTGCACAACCTTTTTATTTTGGTACGCCAACATTTGATTTAGTACCAATCTTAACGATGACGATTGTTGCCATTGTGAGTATGGTTGAATCAACAGGTGTATATTTAGCATTGAGTGATATTACGAATAAAAAAATCACTGCAAAGGATTTAGCTAGAGGGTACCGCGCTGAAGGTCTTGCTTACTCATTAGGAGCAATCTTTAATTCGTTTCCTTATACTGCGTTTTCGCAAAATGTTGGTCTTGTTCAAATGTCAGGTATCAAAACGAATCGTGTTATTTATATTACTGCTAGCCTATTAATTACCTTAGGTTTTATACCTAAAATCGCAGCGTTAGCTACTATTATTCCTTCTTCCGTTTTAGGGGGAGCGATGCTAGCTATGTTCGGAATGGTTGTTGCATATGGAATCAAAATGCTTAGTCAAGTTGATTTCACATCACAGGAAAATTTACTGATTGTTGGATGTTCTGTTGGGTTAGGGCTTGGTGTTACGGTTGTACCAGATATTTTTGCAGGTCTTCCTGAATCAGTTAAAATTTTAACGAATAGTGGAATCGTTGGAGGAAGTGTTACTGCGATATTACTAAACATTATTTTTAATGTAATTCCATCTGGCAAAAAAGTAGGAAGACGTAGTGAGGTTGTTTTTGAAAGGCAAGCATCTTAATGTGATTTAAGCGGTTTAACGTAGATTTATGGGGAATAAAACGCCCAATGAAGGAAATAATTGTTGTTAGTATATGAAAAGTTAACCCCGCTAGAATCATCTAGCGGGGTTTTTTGATTCTAACTAATTCTCTTAGCTCTCTAAAATTCGTTCTTTTTGTTCTAAATATTCTTCTTCAGATAAAATTTCCAAGTCAGCTAACTCTTTTAACTTTTTTAATTTATCAAAGTTGTCAATTGCTGAATCAACTCTTTGTCCTTTTATCTCTTCAATTTTATTTTCAATTGTTTGTTGTAGCTCGAGTGCAAGCTCTTTTTCATTTCTAGAGAATTCAATTGTGTTTTCATGTTTATTTTTTTTGTCAGTGTTTTCGCAGTCCAGCACAAGCTTCCCGTTTGAAGTAACACGAGGATTTTTAACAATTACGTTAGAGATATTTTTAAACGGGATCAGTTTTACTTTATTAAATTTACCTAAAAATCCATGGTGGATAATTTCGATGCTGCTTTGGTACAAGTAGACAGTTGTTTTGCTTCCTTTTGTAAATATATATTCCTTAAATGCTAACTCAGCCATTGTAATCCCCATTTCTAATTATGCAAGTAGATTAAACAATTCCTATTTTACATAAATTTCATTCAAAAGTTAAGATCAAGTTTTAAAAAAAATTAACTACTATGGGACAATATTCATTTTTTCAAAAAGGAACCGAAAAGCCTCGATTTTTCCATATAAAAAAGGAGAGGTAAATTCACTCTCCTGAAACTTTCCAATCATATAACTCTTCAATTGTACAATTCAGTTCTTTTGAAATTGTCATCGCATTATTCAAATTCATGACTTTGCTATCTAAATAGCTGGTGAGTTGTTCTATTGAAATATCAGTGTTAGTAGCCAGGATGTCAAGATCGGTGTTGTTTTTTAATAAAAGTTCTTGAAAATTACTTTTTTTAGCTTTATATGTAGCCATTTTTAACACCTCTCTTCTATAGATAGGATATCATAGTAACTGGTTAAAAGAAAGTAGCTGAAATTAAGATCATATCAATTGAGTTGTGTTGGTATGCTGATATTTGCTTGATCTTTTAGCAGAATGTATCAATACAAAGCTCAGTGCAGTCAGAAGTTAGGATCTGATGGAGATAGTGACGTGAGAAAATTAGAATATGTGAGTGACTAGAAAAGTTGAATTTAGGTGAAGATATTTCAACTATTCAATAACAACTCATTTGTTATGACATATAGTAATGTAAGTGTTTGAAGAGGGTGGTTAAAATTGAAGCCTATTCAAAGCGTATTTAATTTTAACAACATAAAGATTTTAAATATGTCAGGAAATTCATCATTTAACATTGGCGAAATAAGCAACAGTGGTTTTTCTTCAAAAAATAATATTAAAGGGATAAACTCTTCAATTGGTGATCACGCTGAATCTCAATCAATAATAAAAATTTCATCTTTTGATGAGGCAAAAGAAGAACACGCAAAAAGTAATAATGAAATTGTAGGATCGATAAATAAAATTTGAAAGGAGGATTATTTTGTCATCCTCAAATTTATTTAACCTCCAAGGTATTAAAATCGTAAATATTTCTGGGAATGCATCGATAAATCCAGGATCATCTAATATATCAGGCAATGGGATTACAGCTAAAGTCGTAGGACTAAGTTTTGGAATTGGTGATGCTTCTGTTACAAATGCCATGAATTTTAACACATATATTGATCCAGATCTTGTCGATCAAAATGAAGGGGCAAGTCCATCAAACTCTTCGCAACTTTAGTTTTTTAATCACCCTTTACAAAATATTAGAAGTGAAATAACAAAGTTAATTTAGCTAGTGGTACCGTAGAGCCAACCTTTATATACAGAGATCTTAAATGATTTCTTGAAAAAATCGTTCAAGCCCAGACTCAGTTGTGTAATTATGGATATTTTTTCTATTTTCTTTTTAAGCCACGTTTAATATTTCACTTCATGATACATATTAAGGTAAAAAGAGGTGATCATGTTGGGATTTTTAAATGCTATTTCTGAATGGAAACAAGAGAGATATGAAAAGGTAAAAACAGAAATGGAATCCTTAGGAAGATGTCCTGATTGTAGGGGAAGAGGCTTTACATCATCATTAACGAGTGTGTATACACCTACTTATGATGCGTTTTTTGATTGTCCAGGATGTAGTGGTAGCGGGCTTTATTCTGATTGGAATACAAACAATGATCAGAATCTAATATAAAGAAGACTTCCATCAGTAGGGGGGCTTTCATTCCCGACTGATGGTTCGCACTTATCGGACCTTTACTGCCCGTTAAGAGTGGGATAAATGCGATCGCATCCTTAATAGGAGGTAAAACCGCTACAACAAGATTCGTCACGGCTAATCTTTTCATTCCTACATAGAAATGACTGCTAATTCATTGTGGATAAGAAAGTGAAGTTTGCATAAAATAGATTTGCTGCATGCAAAAGTGAGGGGAGTTGTTTCAATGAGATGGCAAAAATTATTGCTGTCAAAGTTGCAAGGACGAGTAGATAAAAAAATTGCCCTAGCTGTGGATACATCGACTAATCAAACGAATACAATACTTATTCAAAATATCGTAAAGTTGTTTGCTGAAGTGTGTCCTGAATCATTTTTAGTGCAAGCTGATTTTAAAATAAGGTCGATAACTTCAATCAATGATGCGCAAATAAAATACTACACACATGGTAAATCGTCTTACACAGAAGTGTTAGAATGGGTAGAAAAGGAAGAAATTGATACCTTGTTTTATATTACAGATGTAACTGGATATTTTTATGAAGAATTAAAAATTAAGAAAGAGGTATTTTGGTTAGTCCCAGATACATTTGTCCCCAAAGTACCTTTTGGCAAAGCGATTCGTATTGCGTAGCCACTGTAGCTGAATGCTGAGAGCTAATCTATAGGATAAAAGGGTTAAAAAGGCTGACGATTTATGTCAGTCTTTTGGCTTTACAGGTTCGACAATATTAGTAATAAGGAAGATATTATCGAAAAGAAGAGGTATTTGATGACGAGTTCATTTGGGGTAATTTCTTCAATTAGTGTCTGAGAAGTTTCGCTAACCATCAGTAGGTGGTAATGAACCCCTCACTGATGGAAATTTGGCTTTATATTATGTTTACCAAAATTTTTTAATGATTATCCGAAGAAATTGAGATATAATAAGAGTGCACAACAACAACTTCTTTAAAACGTCTAGCTTTTCCCCTATTGGGAAAAGCTTTTTTCTTGAAGAAAAACTCCCCTACGAGTTATAACCTCATCCAATTCAAACGAAAACACCTTGAAGAACGCAACATAATAATAATTGTATAACTTCCCTTAACTTCATAAAAATGGATAAATCTGTGTTGAAATGGATATAGTAATCCTAATGATATTGAGGTGAATATACGGTGGCATATATTTTATCAGTTGGAAAATCGCTTCCGCAGAATGAGATGAGCCAGGAAACGACAGTAGAGTTTGCAAAAGAGATATTTCAGGAATCATTCAAAGATATTGAACGATTATTACCCGTTTTTAAGAATGGATATATTCAAAAAAGGCGATTCGTTGAACAGCTTGATTGGTATAAAATTAATCATACGTTTGAAGAAAAAAATCAAAAGTATATCGAAAAAGCCGTTCCATTAAGTGTAGAAGCAATACAGAAGTGCTTAACAAACACAAAACTGTTACATAATATGATTGCTTATGAAGAAATTGACGCAATTTTCTTTGTAAGTAGTACAGGTATTTCAACACCAAGTATTGATGCGAAAATTATGAATCAGTTACCCTTTAATGAAACAACGAAAAGAATCCCTATTTGGGGATTAGGCTGTGCAGGGGGAGCGGCAGGGATGTCACGTGCCTATGAGTATTGTATGGCTTATCCACATTCACTCGTTCTTGTTATTACTGTTGAACTTTGTAGTTTGACCTTCCAACATGACGATTTTTCAAAAAGTAATTTGATTGGAACCTCATTGTTTGCTGATGGCGTTGCTTGTACATGCCTAGTGGGTGAGTCATTTGATTGGCAAAGACGTTCAAAGCTAAATGTACTTCCACGTATTCTTGGTACTAGGTCAACATTTATGAGAGATTCAGAAGATATAATGGGTTGGGAGATTAAAAATAACGGGTTTTATGTTTTGTTTTCACGAGATATTCCAACAATTATTAAAAAATGGCTTTATCCACATGTCATCCATTTTCTTGAAGAATATGGAATTACCTTAGATGAAATTGCACACTTTATTGCACATCCGGGAGGTAAAAAGGTGCTTGATGCATATATGGACGGCCTCGGTTTAACGGACGAACATATACATATATCCAAAGAAGTGTTAAGTCATCATGGAAATATGTCATCTGCAACTGTTTTGTATGTTCTTCAAGAATATCTAGAACAGGAACTTGGTCAGGCAAATGAATACGGATTAATCGCTGCACTCGGTCCCGGGTTTAGTTCTGAAATGCTACTCGTTAAATGGGAAGGTGAATAATCAAATGTTTTATATTTTGTTTTCGCTTCTTATTATCCAACGCATATCTGAGCTGTTTATTGCGAAACGGAATGAAAAATGGATGTTAAAAAGGGGTGGAGTGGAGTATGGAAGTGAACATTATCCATACATCGTTGCACTCCATATTTTGTTTTTACTTTCGCTATTTTTAGAAGTTATCTCCTTTCATAAAGAATTGACAAATTCATGGTATTTGCTTTTTCCCATCCTTGCTTTAACACAGCTACTCCGTTATTGGTCTGTCTTCTCTCTAGGTTATTTCTGGAATACAAAAATTATTATTGTTCCAGATGAAAAAGTCGTGTCTAAAGGTCCTTATCAATATTTAAAGCATCCTAACTATGTGGTGGTAGCTATAGAAATCTTCCTCATACCTTTATTATTTCAAGCATATTTGACAGCGTTGTTGTTTACTATACTTAATCTCGTTATGATGACCATTCGTATACCTATAGAGGAAAAGGCCCTGAAAATGCATACAAATTATCAAAAAGCGTTTCAAGGGAGATCAAGATTTGCTCCAAAAAGGTAAGTCGTTAGAGCTTCCTCATCAAAAGAGTTTTTAATGTATCAAAGTAGTAAAGTTAAGGTGGGGAGAACCGCTCTCAACTGTAATGATAATTCTCGCAAATCATTAGTTGGGGATAAAGAAGATTACCACGAAGACTCGCTTTATAGATGGAGGAATCTTTTTCTGAAAAATGCGAAATATATATATTGAAAATGATTATCATTGATGATACAATGATTTTGTAATGAAAAACATTCTCAATATAAAGGTTGGAGGTCTGCTGCGAATATGACAATGCTATTTGTAGGTTGTACCGTTGTTGCATATAGTGTATTAATTGGTTACATATTAAAAAATATAGATACTGCCAAGAAGGCATAATATTTTGCCCACTTAATGTGAGCTTTTATTTTTGAAAAAATATCCTCAGGATATAATAAATAAGAACAAATAATGTACTTTTGAGGAAACAGGAGCTAGCCAAAGGCGTTAGCTCCTGTTTTCATATGGAAAAAAGTAAAAGAATTCTGTAAAATAAAATTAAATAAATGCGCCATAAAGTCAAAGGGGATAAAAATGATAGCTACGTTAAAAACGGATCAATTCATGCAAAGGTTAATTCAGCTTCATCAGACTATGGAAAACGATGATCATGAACGTGCACAAAAGCTTGTAGAGTTAGTGAATAAACTTTATAATGATAAGCTTTATGTTGCATTTGCAGGACACTTTTCTGCAGGTAAATCATCCATGATTAATAAGCTACTAAATGAACAAGTGTTACCTACTAGTCCAATACCTACTAGTGCAAATCTTGTTTTATTAGAGAATGGGCAAGAACAAGTTACATTATATTCAAAAGCAAAAGAAAAAATTGAACTAACAGGAGATTACTCAATCGAACAAATAAAGGAATATTGTAAACATGGTGATGAGGTTGAGAGAGTATACATTAAACGTCCTTACCGCAATCTTAGTGCAAATGTTGTCATAATGGATACACCAGGGATCGATTCAACGGATGCAGCACATAAACTCTCAACAGAATCGATGCTACACATTGCGGATGTTATATTTTATGTAACAGATTATAATCATGTTCAATCGGAAGAAAATCTTTCATTTGTAAAGGAAATGAAAAATAAAGATAAAAAGATCTTTCTGATTGTTAATCAAATTGATAAGCATAGAGAAAATGAAGTACCATTTTCAGAGTTTAAACAACAAATCGAAACTTCTTTTGCAAAAATAGGACTTCATCAACAGGACGTTTTCTTTACAACGTTAATGAATGATCAACATAAGCATAATCAATTGAATGAGATAAAAGAGATTATTCGTGTGATTGTAGATCAAAAAGTAGAGTTCATGAATAAGAATGTGAGAACCGCTGTCAATCACCTAATAACTGAACATTTGGAAAAATATAAAGATCAATTAAATTTAACAGATGTTGACAAATCACAGACTTTAACTTTAATGAAGGGTTTTCAAGAAAAGAAAATTTCATTAATTGATCAACTAACAGAAGAGAAAAGAAAATTAAAGAACATCGAAACTGAAATGAATGAACAAGTTTCAACGATATTAAAAAGTGCCAATCTTATTCCGTATGAAACGAGAGAAAAAGCAGCTGCATTTATTGAAGCAGTGGATCCTTCTTTTAAAGTAGGTATTATTTTCACAAAATCTAAAACGGAACAAGAACGAAACAAACGAAAAAAAGAATTGTTTGCAGACTTAAAGAAAAACGTTGAAACACAAATCACATGGCACTTTACACCCTTATTTAAAGAGTTTATACAGAAATACAAGCTACATGACGTTAATTTGCATCATCAAATACAAGCGTTTTCAATTGTAATAATGGAAAAAATCATTGTTGATGCCCTAAAGCCTGGCGCATCTTATAACAATCAATATATTTTGACTTATTCTTCAGATGTTAGTGATTTAATTAAGAAGCAAAGTAAACATGAAGTTATGAAAATTGTTGATCAAATGATGAATGAACTTGCGTGTAATCACCAAGATGACATTGATCTATTTACTCAGGAACTTAATAAATGTGAAAGCAGAATCAGTTATTATGAAGGAATCATTTTAAAGTTTGATGAACTTCTTAGCTATGAAAAAGCTTTACTTAAAATAATTGATAGTAAAATTGAAAATGACTTAGATTGCAAACGATGGCTTCTTGAACACCAAGTTTATCAGCATCGAGTGCAGCGCTCATTAAAAATAGAAAAATCATCTAAAAATGAAACAGAGAAAATGGGTTCAGTATTAGAATCAAAGAAATTGACAAAAAATATGGATAATAAAGAACAATTTATTAACGAAACGAAAGAGGCAATCAAGCGTCTGAAAGTAATTCGTGGGTTTAAGCAATTTACTGATTCATTAGAGAATAAAGTAAATAGTTATAACAATCGTGAATTTACAGTAGCACTATTTGGAGCATTTAGTGCTGGAAAATCATCATTTGCGAATGCGATGATCGGTGAGCGACTTCTGCCTTCTTCACCAACTCCGACAACAGCAACAATTAATAAAATTGCGCCAACAACAGCACATAAGAAACATGGGTTGGTGGAAGTAAAATTAAAAACCAAAGAAGTATTAATGAAAGAAGTTTTTGAAAGTGTCCCTTCGATTGTTAATAAGGATATGTCCTTCGCAGATCTTATTGATGAACTTAAAAATGTAGATGGTAAAAATCAAGCTGAAAAAGATAGCATAAAAAAATACAAAAAAGCACTACCAGACTATCTCACTCTTACAAGCAATGGTTTGCATATCATATCAACGAAAGAAACGTTTCAGGATTTTGTTGCGAACGAAGAAAAGGCATGTTTAGTTGAAGAAGTAATTATTTATTATGATTGCCCAATTACAAAAGCGGGGATTACTCTAGTTGATACACCTGGTGCGGATTCATTGCACAAAAGGCATACAGATGTTGCCTTTCAATATATTAAAAATGCAGATGCGATTCTTTATGTAACATATTATAACCATCCTTTCTCAAAAGGTGATAGAGAATTTCTACGTCAATTAGGACGTGTAAAGGATTCGTTTACATTAGACAAAATGTTTTTTATTATTAATGCGATTGATTTAGCAAAGGATGAACAAGAAGTAGAACTTGTAAAAGACTTTATCCGCGATCAACTTTTACAACAACAAATTAGAAACATCCGCTTATATGGCGTATCAAGCATGAATATCCTTTCGAACAAAGATCATAGCGACTCTGATTATCTTCAGTTTAAAGAACGTTTTGATTATTTTATTAAACAAGAATTGACAAATACATCAATTGTTTCAATAAATGAGGATTTGAAACGCACGAATGAACGATTACAGTCACTTATTCAAGCAGCTTTAAAGGATGAAGCTGAAAAGGAAAAAATAAAACAGGTATTAATTGAAGAAAAACAGCAAGTAAATCAGCAATTGAGAGATCTGACAAATACACACCTGCTTAAAAATACTAGTCAGGAAATAGAAGAGCTGATTTTTTATGTGAAACAAAGACTACAATTACGTTTTAATGATTTCTTTAGAGAATCGTTTCATCCAGGGGTTTTTAACCAGACGAATAATAGTCAACAAGCATTGCTGACTTGTTTAAATGAGTTAATTCGTACAATCGAATTTGAATTAGTGCAGGAGCTACAAGCGACAACTTTACGAGTGGAAAGCTTTATCAAAAAGGTATTAGCTGATGAATTCTCGAGAATCTCACAGTTGATAAAGAAACGATCTGAATCAGTGACATTGACAAAGATTGATCCACAGGAAATTCAAACGCCGAATATTGTGGTGGAATTTTCGTTGGAAATGGTAGAAAATTTAAAACCAGCGTTAAAGTTGTTTAAAAATCCAAAGTCCTTCTTTGAAAGAAACGAGAAAAAGATCATGAGTGATGATTTACTTAATCGTTTTGATGGACCAGTTTCGGTCATGTTAGAACATTACACAAAGGAATTTCGCCAATATTATGAAGGTGTGGTTAACAGTATCCATTTAAGCCTAGTGGAAACGATACAAGTTCAATCAGATGAGGGGTTTGAAGCACTTCTTGATATCCAGGCTGATGATACTAAAAACTTAAAGCAGGAACAGGTTAAACTCAATGCAATCATAAATCTTTTAAATGATTGAAACGAAACAGCAATCTTATGGTAAAATGAAAAATATTAATTAATTATTTGCATGTAAGGATGGAACTAGGATGGACTCAAAAACGTATCGGGTTTGTGCTACATGTATTCATTTTCAAGCAGTACGATTAGATGGGAAAATGAGCTATCTATGTAGTCGGCTAAATTATGAAACAAAGCCATCCTATTCGTTTCAATGCTGGGATCCTAAGAAACATGTTAGCAGGCTTATGGAAAAAAGAGGTGACGTAAATGAGTAATGTACATGATGCAATAACAAAGCACAGTAAAAATCAGCATAACCATATCCAATCATTTTTAAAGCTAGAGGCTATGCGAGAGTCCTTAATAGACGAAGCAATCCAATTATGTGTAAGTTCTCTCCCATTTGAGGTAGACAAAATTAATCAAATAACAGGGGAAATGAACCGATTAGCTTCTAAAGGAATCGTTCCTACACGTAAAATGGTAACAAAGCAAATGGTTCAAGATTTTGTCCAAAAAAAATCCGGAAAGTAATTATTCCTTTCTTTGCCAATCGCATTATTCACTTTTTTAGATTTAAATTGAGCTGTTGGTGGTAAGCTAAGCTCGATTAACCTTGAAAGGTGTGGATGATATGGGAAGAACAAAGCCTGGAAATGCGAATGCACAACGAAACAATAATGCAAAGAAAAAGAATGGATTTAACACAGAATTTGCATCATATGCACAAAATGAAGCCCAAAAATTAAGCAGTCAAAATAAAGACTAAGCCATTGGCTTGGTTTTTATTTTTGCCCTTTCTTAACTTTCTGTAAATCCACACATCAAAGCTTTAGTAAATTAAAGTAGAGATGGTTTTGCGATAAATATTTGTAAGAGCTTAGAAAAGGCTTGCAGTGTGAGCACTATATTTTTCGAATACCAAAAAATACTCTTGTGCCTACTCTTGGATTGAAGTTCCAATCCATTGGTAGTCATTATATGTTATGATACTACTAGTATTTAAGGGAGAGGGGAATTAGATGAAGAAAGAAAACCATTTGTTAATCGTTGACGGGATGGCTTTATTATTTCGGTCTTTTTTTGCGACGTCAGTTTACGGACAGTTTATGATTAATAGTAAAGGGATTCCAACAAATGCGGTAACTGGGCTTTTGAAACATCTTATTGCGGCGATTGACTATGCAAAACCATCTCATGTGATCTGTTGTTGGGATATGGGAAGTAAGACGTATCGGAATGAACTATTTGATGGTTATAAAGCAAATCGACCAGAAGCACCTGTTGAATTAATTCCACAATTTGACCTTGCGAAAGAAGTTGTGGCGGCTTTAGATATTCCGAACATTGGGATTGAAGGGTATGAAGCGGACGATTGTATAGGGACACTAACGAAAAAATTCGAAAATGAAATGAAAATCTCTATTTTAACTGGTGATAGAGACATTCTTCAACTGCTAAATGATGATGTAAATGTCCTAATTTTCCAAAAAGGAATTGGTAATTACAAACATTACACGAAACAATTGTTTATTGAAGAATTTGAAATCGAACCACATATGCTTATTGATGTAAAAGCATTAATGGGCGATTCAAGTGATAATTACCCCGGAGTTAAAGGAATCGGGGAAAAAACTGCTTATAAGCTAATCATTCAATATAAATCGATTGATCGAATTCTTGAAAATATAAATGAGTTGACGAAAGGTCAAAAAACGAAAATTGAAAATGATTTGGACATGCTCCATCTTTCAAGAGAACTTGCAGAAATTAACTGTCACGTCCCTTTAGATTGTATATTTGAAGAAACACTATTAAATGTTAACGAAGAAAAAGCATACGCAATGATAAAGAATCATGAGCTTAGAGGTGTTCAAACATTAGTAAAGAACATAACTGAGGTGAGAGAGGCAATGTAGGGCCTCTCTGTTTTACTTTGTGTTTTTCTTCTTAGCGGCATTTTCAAGCTTACTTTGTGGTTCGGATGAGAATTCTACATCTTTTCCATGTCCTTGTGGATTGACACTTGCTGCTTTCTTACCACGGTTATTCCCTCTTTTGGCACTGCCCATGAATTTTGACACCTCCACTGGTATTATGACCATTTATAATGAAAAAAATTAAGCTTTTGATGAAAGAATGAGTAACTTATTCAAATAGTGATAGAATTCATCGACAGATTTCGCTATTATTGAATATATACTAATGGAATAAGGATGGTACATAGTGGGGAAGAAGGTTAATAAGGTATCAGATTATGTGGATTTTCTTACAAGTAAAGGATTTACATTAGGAGATGATGTAACCGGTTTTATTCAGTTTGGTAAACAATATACTGATACACAGGATGAAATGGTCATCATTGCGATAGAGCTTACTTTAAAAATACAAAAAGAATTTGATGGTTCCTTTTTCATATCTTTGTTAGAAATGTTTAAAGAAGAAAAGATAAATAACAGAAAACAGGCCATTAGCTATGTTCAATCGTTAAATTTAATTTAAAAAGCCCGGTTAAACCGAGCCTTTACATACCATGCTTTTGTTTTAGATTAAACCATTTGCTTTGTCTAATGTCTGGCAGTTCAGTAACAATCATTGCGGTAAAGATGAAGAAACAGCCAATTAGTCCATTTCCGCTTAATCGTTCATTAATAAAGATAAAAGCTGTAAGTGCAGCAAATACTGGCTCCATTGCAAAAATCAAAGCCACCCTAGCAGCAGTTGTAAACTGTTGGAATTTTGTCTGGATAAGAAAGGCAAGGGCTGTTGCAAAAACAGATGTAATAGCTAATGCAATCAATACATCTTTATTAATAAAGCTCTCAAATGAAATAGATGATTGTTCGAAGATGATTGAACTAAAAAAGCTTAAAAGAGAAACAGTTAGTAATTGAACGATTGTTAAAGGTAAAGCATCATGATTTTTAGAAAACTTACTAGTAAATATGATATGAAGTGCAAAGGCAATGGCACAGAAAAAAACGAGTAGATCTCCAAGATTTAAACCTGACATATCTCCAACAGTAAGGAAATAAAGGCCGATAGCTCCTATAATCGCACCTGAAAAGATAATAGAACGAGGCTTTTCTTTTAAAATCCAGACGGATAATAATGGAACAATCATTACACTAAGACCAGTAATAAATCCAGCCTTTGATGAAGTTGTATAAAGTAAACCAATTGTTTGAAAAGCATAGCCAAGAAACAAAAAGAAACCTAAAAACATACCCGATTTTACCGATTCAATAGTGAAACTTATTTTTGTTTTTTTCTTTAAAAATAATGATAACAAAAGCGCGGCTAATAAAAATCTAGTACCATTAAATAAGTGCGGTGGGAGAAATTGAATTGCTTTCTGTACAATGACAAATGTAGCTCCCCAAATGAAGGCTACAAATAATAAGCTACCATCAGCTAAAAATGTTTTTTTCATGTTCTTCACAACTTTCTACTTTTTCTTCGTTTATCAAGGATTAACAGGTAGTAACCCCCGATAAATCCCGCTAACCATCAGTGAAGGATAAAGAAAACCCACACTGATGGAAGTCGTGCTTTATTGTTTTAAAATTGCTTGTCTTGCAAGTTGATCTGCTACTTTATTTTCTTTGCTAGGAATCCACTTTATAAAGAAAAGTTCAAATTGATTAGCTAGCTCCAAAACTCGATCTAGCAAAGGGATGAAAGACTGATTTTTCACAAATTTCTTTTCTATAGCGCGGTCGACGAGCTGCGAGTCTGTTCGAAAGGATACAATTTGATAGCCTTTCTCGATGCAAATTTCCATGCCTTTAATGAGTGCATGATATTCAGCTTCATGATTAGTCATCATCCCAAGTGGGAATGAATATTGTTCGGCACTTCCGTGGCCTTTAATAAAAACTCCAGCACCAGACACTCCAGGGTCTCCAGCACTGGCACCATCTACATATATCTCGATCATTACGCTTGATTGCCTCCTAATAATGTAAAATGTTTAACAAAAAACAAAACGATGTTAAAATAAGTAGCATTAGCTAATAAAAAAAGAATAAATTGAAATAATGAAAAGAAGCACTCCGAACTAAGGCTCTCTGGCTGATAATCAATGCAATCATATTATGGGTGATATTAAGGACATATGCATTCATTCAGAGAAGATTTTGAATCATAAAAACTGTAAATCGAATACGATTATAGCATAGTGAAAATATTAGTAAATATAAAGAGTTTTCTTTCATCAAAATTAATCTAAATCCTAATGAGGATTTAATTATTCAGGAGTGAAGCTTTTGAAGTATAGTATTGAATGGACCTATCAAACGAAAAAAAAAATACAAACGATTATTTCGACTGATTTACTTTCTCTTAATGAAACAATTATGCTTGCAGAAGATTTTATGCTTACTGGTAGAGTAAAGCAGCTTAATTTTATATCAGAAGACGGACAAACCTGGACATTAAAGGAATTGAAACGATTAAAAGAAATTGTAAAAGATGAACCGCAGAATGTTGTTGCATACTTTGATGGAGGATATCAAAAAAGTATAAAGCTAGCCGGCTTTGGGGCAGTTATTTATTATACTCAAGGTGGAAACGATTATCGTATTAGAATCAACGAAAAGGTAAATGAGCTAACATCAAACAATGAAGCGGAATATGCGGCATTTTTATATTTGGTTAACGTTCTTGAGGAATATGGAATTAATAAGCAGAAGATAGTATTTAAGGGTGATTCACAGGTTGTGATTAACCAGCTTTCAGGAGAATGGCCTTGCTATGAGGAAGAATTTATCATTTGGTTAGATCGAATTGAAGCTAAATTAAAAAAGCTTCGTATTACACCTGAGTATGAAGCCATTACACGTAAAGAAAATAATGAAGCTGATAAGCTTGCTACACAAGCAATGAACGGAATTGAGATAAGAAGTAAAATGACCTTAAATGAGGAAGTTGAAGATAATGAGTAAAAAACAAACATTACATGAATTGAGCGAAGTTTTAGATACTTATTGTGTTAATTGCTTACTGAAAAAGCATTTTCGGGATGAATTTGGAAAACGATATGCACATGCTTTTTGCATAAATAAATGTACAGTTGGTCAAAAGATTAAAGAAATTGGAGAAAGATTATCGTAGGGGGAATTGCTCGTAAAGATCAAGTAAGTTTCTCTTCATTAAGCATTAAAAAATCCGCATAAAGCGGATTTTTTAATGTCTTGCTTCGTTTAATTGATGCTCGCATTGATCAAGTAGTTGCTGTTGCTTCGCTAAAAAATCTTGATCAACACCTGTTTGAGGTGCACGATTCATCATATCCTTTGCATCCCTTATCGCATTTTCAGCATGCTGAAGGGCCTCTGGGTCTTGCTGCATTGTAGCTGAACCAACCATTTTTTGAGCTGCTTTAACTGACATCTCAATCTGGCCTAATTCATTCAATCCACTTATTAATCCAGTATGGTTTATTTGTTGCAATAAAAACACCTCCAAGCTATAGTCTTTGAATTTAAGTAGAAAAATATTCGCTAAAAAAAACAATTGTTTATATATCGTAAACAGAAATGACATGTTAAAATGAAGAAAGATGATGGCTGTGTAAAAAGCTTACACGATTATATAACCTTTTTACTATTTATTTGTAAAATTATGGACTATTAGGAGTGAGATTAACATGGTGGATGAGTCATTAGATACAACAATTAAAGAAGCGTTTTTAGAAATTTATCGGGATCTTGATAAATTAGTCTTTATAGCGAACAACTCGAATATATTCAACCAATTTGAAGTAAGCAGAATAGAAAAAGGGATAAAGCAAAATGTTAAAGCGATTGAATACCTATTAGTGAGTAAAAACATGAGTACCACTCGTTAAATGGATTTTAATAGAAATCATAGATGTGGATAAAAATATAAAAGTAAACACATTGTTGTCTAATAGTTTGAACATGTAAAAAAGAGGCGGAGAAAACTCAGCCTCTAGTGGTTCTTATTTATTATTGCTTATGAATAGATAGCAAGAATCTTAGTATGTGATTATAACTTTGTAACGTTAGCTGCTTGAGGGCCACGGTTACCTTCAACGATTTCGAAAGAAACTTCTTGACCTTCTTCTAACGATTTGTATCCATCACCTTGGATAGCTGTAAAATGTACGAATACATCGTCTCCGCCTTCAACTTCGATAAAACCGAAACCTTTTTCATTGTTAAACCATTTAACTTTACCATTTTGCATAGTAGTTAATCCTCCTAATACTGTAGCACAGGTGGTGCTAAAAAAATTTTATCACTATCGGAATATGATATGTATGAATTCACAGTGTGTTACCATATATACTCAGCTTAATGATAAATTAACTATACAACAATTTTTCAATACCCGTCAAGATTAAAATGAGTACATTTACAAAACTTTCAGAAATTTCTTAATAAAAAATTAGTAGTATAATTCTTTATTACGTATGATTAGATAATCGTCAAAGTGCATGGAGAATATTTAGATGGAAAAGTTTCAGATTAACAGGGGAGTCAACTATAAGTAGAGCTTTTAGCTAATGAGTGTTTTTAGCTAAAAAACACTCATTAGCAAATTTAAAAAAGTTTGACCGCAACTGTGAGGCTGTGATCAGACTTTTTTAAAAGGAGGTTTTCAACCTATAATTGAATTGCTCGATTTTGCGTTGAAAGTAGCTTCTCATCAAGCCTCTTAGTATTATGTACCCAACCAGTATATGACGCTATGATGTTTTGTGAACGATCAAGTTTGACGATAGCCATATATGGGTAATAATCCTTGTTCCGGAACCGTAAATCAATCCATTGGACGTCAAAACCCGATGGTGTTGGAAAATAAAGGACATGTGTATGTTTTGAATTGGCTAAGAAATGTTGAACATTTTTGTCAGCTAAAGAAACATTAATGATTTCACAACTAAAGTCAGCCTTGTCAAATTGATGGATCCAATTAATATTTTTCCCATGTATAGAACCGACCTGATAGGTTGATTCAGTTTCATGAACAAAATCCCATTTTTGCAACCACATTGTTGGGATAATTGTCATTTCCCCCATTTTATTGGTTGCCTCCGTAATATACCTTCTTTTCTCTAAGGATACGAAAAATCGTATTATTAGATAGACTGTTAGAATAAAGTATCCATAGAAAAAGACAATTCCAGGAGAGAAATTGGTTAACCACAAGATAAAACCAATTACATGAATTAGGATAATAATTGGATCAAATAAGGGAATAAAATTTAAGGAGAGCCATTTTTTTGTAAACGGTCTTCCAGCTTGTGTTCCATAGGTGTTCATTATATCAAATCCAACATGTAAGATAACCGCTAAAAATGTCCAATATAAAAGTGGTAAAAACGTAATATGACTGAAAAATAATGAAATAACACTAGATATAATTAATGTCAAGATAAACAAAGCTGGAATTGAATGAGATGCTCCGCGATGATGCTCGGTATACATGCCATTGCCTTTAAAAAGCTTTATGACATAATCAAAGTCAGGTGCATTGGAACCAGCAACGGTTCCTATTAAAATGGCATGAGCAAGCTCAGGGTTAGCAGCTACCGCAGGATCTATATATGCTAGTCCTGCTAATCCGAATCCCATTGTAATATGAGTACTTGTGTCCATTTTGACCCTCCAGGTAATAGAAATTACCCCTTATTCACCCTTGTCATTTATTTAGAAAAGTAGATTTTATATTATATGAATCATCGCATAATATAAAATTAAGGCAAAAAAATCTGCCGTGGATTTCTAATAATTTACGGAGCCGGCCATCGACTGTTTATCTCTAATATATGATGCTTCCTTGATGATATCTTCAATAATTAATTCAGCAGATCGAGGAACATGAAGCCCTCGAATATTCTTTTTCATTTGTTCCAATCTTTTTTCATCATCTAATAATTTGTGAACCTCGTCAGTAATATCCGCTACTTGATTTACAATTAGTGCTGCGTGATTATCTTCAAAAAAATGTGCATTTTCTTTTTCTTGACCAGGAACTGGTTTATAAAGTATAACTGGCACACCTAATGCTGTTGCTTCTGTTAAGGTTATTCCGCCGGGCTTTGTTATCATACATGATGCAATTCGATAAAGTTCATCGATTCTCTCGACATAGCCTAGCACTTTAAATTGTTCGGGGAAACTGGTTGCTAACGGATCAAGGCTTTCTTTTAAAATTGTATTATTTCCACAAATAACAACAATTTGGGTATCTTCACTTTTAGAGATAAACGATTGGCAAAGCTCTTTTACATTTTTTAAAACCCCGTGAGCTCCTGCCATTATCAAAAGTGTTTTTTTATTAGGATCTAAGTTATATTTCGTATAAATTTCACTACTCATTATTTCTTCTTCAAATTGTGACCGAATTGGAATGCCTGTAACTTTAACAGTACTCGGATGGATTCCTAATTGGACAAGTTTTTCTTTTACATGGCTCGTTGCGACATAATATTTATCAATATCCTCATGAACCCAAATTCTGTGTAAACAAAAATCAGTTAAAACATTAAAGGTTGGGATAACTGTTCCAGTTTTTTTTCGGTATTCAGGAACGACAATCATTGGAAACGTATTAATAATCATATCAGGTTGCTCGCTTGTAACAATTTCGTGTAACCGTTTATGTCCCATTTTAAAATAGAGGTTCATCATTCTTTTGTTATAAATTTTATCTACCCCATAGTAAAATAGACGATAGAACTGTTTACCAAATGAAAAACTTTTTAAATATAAAAACTGGGTAATCTCTGAAAAGACAGGGAAGGATTCAGAATATAGATTACATACAATAACTTTTTGAAAACCGAGCTTATTACATTGATTTTCTAATGTTTTTGCTACTTGGACATGACCATTACCGTATTTGGCTGTTAAGATTAATACTTTTGGTTTGCTTTTCAACATTTTCACCTCAATCTAATCAGAAACGAATCAACTTAACTATTAAGATGTCTTTCTAAATAAATTATATGAGAGAATCATATGATTTTGACTTATAGATTACCATAAAATTATTACTTTTTTATAAAGTAATTATTAAGTGTTTCTTAAGATGTAAAATTATTGTAAAGATAGTAAAAGGAGTTTTACGATAGCCTTTTTGCCCTTCTTTGACAATAATCTTTCAGTGCCGAATAGGATAGAGGAAATGATAATCTCTATCCTATTCAATTTTTGACAGTATTCAGTTCCAAATATAAGGTGTTTCTTGGTAAACATAATAATTTAACCAGTTGACAAACAAAAGGTTTGCATGTGACCGCCAACAATGAATGGGATTCTTTTTGGGGTCATTGTCTTCAAAGTAGTTTTCGGGTATATCAATTGTAATCCCTTTTGCTAGGTCTCTTTCATACTCTTCTTTAAGAGTTGTTCGTTCATATTCTGGATGCCCTGTTAAGAAAATCTGCTTTCCATCCTTTGACATTGCGAGACAAACACCAGCCGTATTTGAATAAGAAAGTATTTGCAGCTCTGAAACTGATTCAATCTCATCTTTTCGTACTTCTGTATGTCTTGAATGTGGTACAAAATAGTAATCATCAAAACCTCTTAATAATTTTACATTGGGATTAATAATTTCATGCTTAAAAATACCAAAGCATTTTTTTTCCAATTTATATTTATTTACGCCATAGTGATGGAAAAGTCCTGCTTGTGCGCCCCAACAAATATGTAAAGTTGATGTAACATTCGTTTTTGTCCAATCCATAATTGTTTTTAACTCTGGCCAATAAGCAACCTCTTCAAATTCTAAATGTTCAATTGGTGCGCCAGTAATAATCATTCCATCATATTTCTTGTGTTGGATATGTTTAAATGTCGTGTAAAATTCTCTTAAGTGTTCATATGCTGTATTCTTTGATTTATGGGTTTCAGGTCTTAAAAACGTTATATTCAATTGAAGTGGTGAATTCCCTAGTAGTCGTAATAATTGTGTTTCTGTTTTTTCTTTTTCCGGCATAATATTTAAGATTAAAATATTTAATGGACGAATATCTTGTGAATATGCCCTTTTTTCGTCCATAATAAATATATTTTCTTGTTCTAAAATTTCCTTTGCTGGTAAATGACTCGGTATGTTAATCGGCAAAAAAAGCACCCCCGTATAATTTCTTAGTACTAGAATTCATTTGTTTTAGACTTAGTTTTTTTGTGTTTATCTGCGCAGCACAATTCGAGTATTTGAACCCAGTGAGACAGATCGTCGCATTATCGGTTATCAGTGCCATTGTTTAAACCGTACAGTACTTGCAAATGTAGTAAGGTAATAAAAGAGCAGCGTCCATTACACCTTCTAGAGCCTGGATATGTGTTTTGGCGTTGGTTAAAGGACAAAACTGAATATTCACACTATTTATTTACTTACTTCCTGCTTGAATGTGACTGACTAAGGTGTTTGTGAATTAACTTAGTAACTAATTTCTTTATTATAGAAAGATTAGAAAATTATTTCAATTCAAACTTTTCGTGAAGGTAGTTCAATTTTTGGAAATTGTAAGGAATTAATTTAAATTGTTTATAAAGGAGAGTAAGCTAATCACCTAGATTTGAAAGTAACGGATTCTCTTTTTGGATAGATAGTTAAGACAAAAAATAAAGGTAATTTAAATAACCTGAATCATAAAAAGGAATTTACATCTGATATCGACATTTTTTATAAAACAATATGTTTAATGAGTTAAGTAAGGCATGGAAGAAGCCGGCTTCAACTGGTTATTTTTTGAGGAGGTATAGTAGTGTTTGATCCAACAGTTTTTGATAACTTAAAAGTAGTTGTTGAGGGTTATCTTTATGATTTAGATTTAGAGAATAACATATCAATAACAAATAGAAACGATATCGTCGATCTAGCTACGATGTCAAGAAAATGCATTATCACTTTTTCAAATGTAAATAGGATAGATCCAGCTGTGAATTTCGAAATAGAGATGAGTCAAAAACAATTAGCGGGAGAATTATTGCAAACAATAAAAAAACCTGGATGTCAACTTACGGTATCATTTCAAGAAGAGTTGAAGAACTCAAAATATGATGAGTTTTTATTAAAAAAACTTCAAAAAATGTGGGAGGAGGATCATTTAATTAAGCTATTTATTACAAAAGAGCTAACATCGAGTTCACCAGTTTTTTATCATCAATATCAAGTGTCTTTTCAGAGAAGATATGGTGAAGACGATCTTGAAGAACTTTTAAATGTTGTCAATCAATCCGTTTCATTGCTTAAGATGATGTCGAAATATTAATATGCTAATCGTTGTACTTAGATTACTTTCTATGTAATTATCATATTACAAGGAGGGATGGTCATGACCATGTATGATTATGAAGTACAGACGATAAAAGGTGAAATGACAATACTAAAACAATTTGAAAATAAAGTTTTACTGATCGTGAATACAGCTAGTAATTGTGGATTTACCCCACAATATAAGGAACTTCAACAATTGTATGAAGAGTTTAAAAATCGTGGGTTTTTCGTGCTTGGTTTTCCGTGCAACCAGTTTAATGAGCAGGAACCGGGAGGGAATAGTGAAATAGAACGTTTTTGTGAAATGAACTATGGCATAAGCTTTCCAATGTTCTCTAAAATTGATGTAAAAGGAAAAAACGCTCATCCACTATTTATTCATTTAGCAACTAATGCTCGGGGCGTATTAGGAAGTAAGGCGATTAAATGGAATTTCACGAAATTTTTGGTTGATTCAAAAGGTCAAGTTGTTAAGCGCTATTCCCCAAGTACGAAGCCAAATCAAATAAAACAAGACATAGAAAAACAATTGATAGGTGTATTGTGAACGGGGTTCAGCTAGCGTGTAGAGAATGAATCTCCCTTCATAGTACTAAGAAATATTGAACTTGATTGGAAGGAAGAGCTGTAATTCCGTAAATACGATAGCCAATACTTAGCAGCTGTGATAATGTTTCAGCACAATTTTGGCGAGCTGGCTCAATCGGTGCATGTTCGCTTTTGTAAAGCATATTCAATTGATTATTTACTGTGCAATGAAGTAAGACAACATGTCTCCCTGTCCAAGCTTGACCTATAATTGGACCCATATTTCTCCTAATTCTCATACAGTTCACCCTTATAAATTGATTTGTTAATAGGATATGATGAACATCTAGTCCTTAGTTCTTTTAAAATAGTTTAATGGGCAGTCCTCCACTGATGCAAACTCAATTTGACTTTATTGAATTTAAGGAAGCCACATCATTTTTAGAGGAGCAAACCGAATGGAAGAAAAATATATTATTCGTAAGATTGAGGAATTTGTGCATCGCAAGCTTCATTTAGAGGGAAGTGGTCATGATTGGTGGCACATAGAACGTGTTAGAAAGAATGCACTTCGAATTGGTGAAGTGGAGCATGCTAACATCTTTGTTGTTGAATTAGCCGCTCTTCTACATGATTTAATTGATGACAAGCTCCCGGTAACCGTGCGACTTGATGTGAATGATGTTGAATGTTATTTAGAAGAGATTGGCATTGAAAAAGCAATTGCTGCAGATGTCATCTCTATTATAAACGTAATAAGTTTTCGGAAAAATACCCCTGTTAGTCAATTAACACTTGAAGCAAAAGTCGTTCAAGATGCAGATAGACTTGATGCGATTGGAGCGATAGGAATTGCGAGAACATTTATATATGCAGGTTCAAAGGGCAACATTCTCTATCATCCTGAAAACCATGAGGGGACCGATGCCATTAGCCATTTCTACGCTAAATTATTGAAGCTAAAAGACTTGATGAATACAGATACAGGGCGGAGCATCGCTGAAGAGCGACATCAATTTTTGTATCAATTTTTAGATCAATTTTATCAAGAATGGAATGGTGAAGAATAAGCTTAATTATAATTGGAGCATCCCAATTTGAATGACCAAAATGCTTCGAATAGGACATGGCAATGCTGCTATGTTACAATAACATCACGAATGAAAAGGAGTGCTCGTAATGAAAATAAAGTCGATTGAACCAACTCCTAGCCCTAATACGATGAAAGTGCTTTTGTCAGAAGAACTACCATCTGGAAAAAGCAATAACTATAAAAAGGAACAGGCGAATGAAGCACCAGGGATTATTGGAGATATCTTACATATTGAAGGAGTTAAAGGTGTTTATCATGTAGCGGATTTTCTCGCTGTTGAACGAAATGCAAAATACGATTGGAAAGACATTTTAGCACAAGTACGTCTAGCTTTTGGTGAAGATGTAGATGAAGGAAATTCAAACAAGCTACTTCAAGAAGAAGCATTTGGAGAAGTAAAGGTATTTGTACAAATGTTTAATAACATACCTATGCAGGTAAAACTAACAGACGGCATGACTGAAGAGCGTTATGGTTTACCTGATCGCTTTAAAGCAGCTGTTTTAAATGCCCAGCAATCTAATGAGAACATCGTATTAGACCGTCAATGGCGAGAACATGGTGTACGATATGGTGATCTAGCGGAGATTGGAAAGGAAGTTGTTGAAGAATTAAGTGCTGCATATTCCAACGATCGTTTACAAAGGCTTATTAAAGCATCAGCAGAGATCGAGCAGAAATCCAATACACTAGTTAGAAAATCATATAAAGTTACACTTGATATGTTAGATGATGAAGATTGGTCAAAGCGCTTTGCTCATTTGGATCAAATGGATCCAAATGAAGATGATCTTCCCGTTTTAGAGAAGGCGCTTGATGATGAAAAGCCATCAATAAGAAGGCTAGCTACCGTTTATTTAGGGATGATTGAAAAACCAATTGTATTACCTTTATTATATAAAGCATTAAAGGATAAATCCGTAACTGTAAGAAGAACAGCTGGTGATTGTTTGTCTGATATTGGTGATTCCGCTGCTATGAAACCAATGATGGATGCATTAAAAGATAAAAATAAACTTGTAAGATGGAGAGCGGCAATGTTCTTATATGAAGTAGGCGATAAAATGGCATTACCGGCATTAAAGCAGGCAGAGGAAGACCAAGAATTCGAGGTAAGTATGCAAGTTAAAATGGCGATTGAACGAATTGAAGGTGGAGAAGAAGCAAAAGGGTCTGTTTGGAAACAAATGACTGAGAGTAGAAAAGGGCAAGCATAGGTAATAAAAGGCAGTCAATAAACGACTTTTATTTAAAGGATAAGAAAGTATCAATTTTTTGACTAAGTTTTCGTGTCCAGCTCCAGCGCCTAGCCCCTCAGGAATTGAAGGCAAAGAACACCTTCTATTCCTGAGCGTCTTATTTGCCCGAGGCTGAACAAGGTGCTTGCGCTTTTCTTAATTATAGCGTATACGGGTCGTCAAACTACTGCAAATAGAAGTTTCACTTTATTTTTGATTGGTAAATTAAGTAGTGATCTCGAAATAACAATATTTGCAATGTCAAATACCCTATAGTATTCTTTAATTAACTGTGATGATTTGGAGGGATTTATTATGTCAATGGCATATGATGAATATATGAGGCAAATTGTAATGCCTATGAGAGCAGAACTAACAAATGCTGGATTTGAAGAATTAACAACAGAGGAAGATGTAGAAAAGTTTATGGAAGATCCAAAAGGTACAACTCTTGTTGTTATTAACTCTGTATGTGGTTGTGCAGCAGGATTAGCAAGACCTGCTGCAACACAAGCTGCATTAAATGCAGAGAAAAAGCCTGAAAAGCTTGTAACAGTTTTTGCAGGGCAGGATAAAGAAGCAACTAGTAAAATGCGTGAATATTTTAAAGGATATGAGCCATCGTCACCATCAATGGCGTTATTGAAAGATGGAGAGGTTGTTCACTTTATCCCTCGTCATGATATTGAAGGGAATTCTATTGAAAATATCATGCACAATTTAGAAACTGCATTTGAGAAAAACTGTTAAAAAGGATGCGAATTTGCATCCTTTTTTTCTTAATAAACTAGAAAGTTGAGACTTAAGATGATTGTTACTACTTCAGGAAGACCAAATAATCACCTAATTCATTCAGCTGAGCAAATCGCTTTAGAGCTAAGTGGTTCATTTATTAAGCGAAACAAAACTTCAGTTGAGGGTATAAAAAGACTATGCAAAGATGATGTTCTAGTTGTCGGGAAAAATCGTATCGAATTACACTACTTTGATCAACAGAGCCCATTGTTTTTTCATCCTAATTCTGCAATGTTTAGAATTAAGAGACTAATAAAAGGTGAAAAAGATCCACTTTGTGAAGCTTGTAACCTTCAGTACGGCGATTCCTTTTTAGATTGTACACTTGGATTAGCATCAGATAGTATTGTTGCGAGCTACGCTGTAGGGGAGCACGGAATCGTTAAGGGGATAGAAGGAAGTAAAAATTTAGCCTTTATCGTAAAGGTGGGATTGCAACAATGGGAAACAGGATTAAATGCTCTAGATGATGCTATGAGACGAATTGATGTTTCAACATATGATCATTTATCCTTCCTCCGCAACTGCCCTGATAAATCTTATGACGTTATTTATTTTGATCCGATGTTCGAGGAAACAATTGAAGAATCAGTTGGACTAGTACCATTAAAGCATATAGCAAATTATTCACCATTGGAAAAAGAAACAATAAATGAAGCGAAGCGAGTTGCTAAACGCAGAATTGTTTTAAAAGACCATTGGAAAAGTAGGCGTTTTGAACAACATGGTTTTCATGTATTAGTTCGTAAATCTGCAAAATTTCATTATGGTGTTATAGAAATAGAGGGATAGCGAATGATAACAATGTGGAGGTGTTATCATTATGACAAAAAGAAAAGTAGATCCTTCAAGGGAAGTATTAGGTTCTGCGGATGTAGAGGGTCAAGGTACGACAATGAATGAAACAAAGGGTAAGCAAATGGATTCTGCACGGAAGAAAAAGAAAAAAGTGTAAAAATCGGCGGGTGCTTTTATGCACCCGCTTTCATTTTTATTAAAGAGCAATATTATTTTACTGTACGGATTAATCTGCAATTTCCACATAAATAAAATATGCGAGCGTAACGAAGCATCCAATGAAGAAGAGAGTATCATAACCCATTTTTTAAAACCTCCCAAGTAATAACTATTATTATTTGTTTGTATAACTTATTTTAAACGCTTTTTCTTTTTATTGAAAGAAGTTTCACCTAATTTGTCATATAATTGTTATGTTTTTACCAAATCAATATGTTAAAATATTGTTATATCGATTAGTATTTTTGGAAGGAAGACCTACTATGAATAAATGGTTAAAAAAATCACTTTTCATACTATTCTCAATTGTGACCTTTGGGCTTGTAACACCTCCTGCATCCTTAGCGATTCAAGCAAAACCTTCTGAAGATGTTACGAAATCTCCTTTTAATGAGGATCGTATAGAACACGTTGTACCTCCAATTATAGTAGAAGACCAGCTTCAGTTATCAAAAGAACAAGTTTTAGCAAATATACTTACAGAGGCAGAACAAAAGTCATTTATTAAATTTGGAGATAAAATTGGCGTTGTGATTGAAGATGAATTTAAAGATATCATTTTTCCTAGAATGGAAGAAATCATTACATACTACTTGGATGTAGAGAATGATGAACAATTTCAGCATTTAATGGTATCAAAACCATCAGGTGGCACAGGAGAGAAAATCTTCCATATATATAATACACAAACAGGTGAAGATGTATTACGTTTTCATGTCAGAAGAGATAATCGTCCGTTAGAAGGGTATTGGTTTAATTTCCATTATCATACGTACCATGACTCATTCCGCTCACATAAAGATTTAGGAAGTATTTACTGGGACAAAAATACGCCACCTAATTGGATGTCCTATCATTGATTCATCGTTATGATAATGTATTATTAACTTGTGTATTTATGAGCACGCAACTATGTTTGCGTGTTTTTTCTATGGGAAAAAAGAAGAACAAAGCGCAAGCTCCTTGATCAGCCTAAGGCAGGCATAAGACGCGTGTGAATAGAAAAGGCGTAATTTTGCCTTCAATTCATGCGTGGCTTATGACCCTGAGGCGCTGGAGCTGGATACCGTGCGCTTATTCACTGTGCAAGAATGTTATAGTTTCCTATAACAGAACAAATATATATAGTGCTTCCTGAAACGAAACAGAAGCAAAGAAGATAGGTAGGGGGAAATTGTCAGTAAAGATTGGATAAGTCACTCTTTTTTTAAAAGATTTGTTGAACTTTATAGAAATCTAGTTTAATAGGACTAATTATGTTATTCTACTAGTAAAAGATTCGAAATATTTCCGTCGATTTCTACTTGTACCACGTTAAAAGGTTGATATTGTACTGTTATGATCATCGAAAAATCCACGAATAAAAAGTCCGTTTTATCATCGAGAGGATGTACACCATGAAAAAGGGTATTTTTTTTCTTCTAATCTCGCTTATTTGTATTCCTTTTTATCATTTGGTTAAAGCATCGCCAGAAGGAATTCGACTTTCTGCCTATTCCTTTAAGTCATCTGAAGTAACTTTATCCGATCCAATACTAGGAGAAATGATTTTATTACCTGAAACAACATTTGTAGAAGACGAAGCTTTGACTATGATAAAAAATGTACAAAAAATTGATCGAAATATCTTAAGCCTCGCAGCAAATCAAAATATTCAAATAAAGTTTTTTAATGGTTCGTTAACTGATCAAAACGGATTAAGTAGTTTAAAAGACAAAAAACCAAGAGGATATTCCACCTCAGGTCCTAACTGGGATCAAGTACCTGGAATGAGCAGTGATCGATTTGTTTATGTAAAGGTTGGGCATAGTGAATATGGGAGAGGCCATAGTTCTGTTTCATTAGAGTTGCATGAAGTTGCTCATGCAATTGATCGCTATGTTTTTAATTACGTTCGTAATGATCCAAGCTTTCTTACGATATGGAAGCGAGAGGCAGAGAAACTTTTTCCGGATAGAGATTATTTTATCAATTTTCCTGAGGAGTATTTTGCAGAATCATTCGCTATGTATTATTACAGTCGTGATTCCAGATTAATACTTAAGGAAAAAGCACCACAGACATTTTTGTTTATCCAATCGTTAGAAGAACAAGCTGCCAAACAGAAAAATAAAAGCTATGTAGTATTGCCTAATTACAGTCTGGTAGGTTCAAACGGGAACGTACTAGAATTTATAATCTAATTGGACACTTAGTAGATAAACCTAACTAAACCCTTGTAGTTTTTCGAATGATAAGAAAGTATAAATTTTTGACTTAGTTTTCGTGTCCAGCCCCTCGAGGTCATAAGCCACTTTTGAATTGAAGCAAAGTACGCCTTCTATTCAAAAGCGTCTTATGCTATGCCTGAGGCTGAACAAGGCACTTGCGCTTTTCTTATAAAATGCTTGGCAGGAAAACATGTCTCTTCTTTCGTAAATTGATTTCAAGCGTTTATTATTTTGCGCTTTATTATGTATTGTATTATAGTATTAGTGCATATTTTTTCGGATATTACTTATGCATTGAATGTAGAGGAGTGGTTTTATGAAACATCCAGAACACGAATATTTAGACACGCTGAAGCACGTACTAGAAGAAGGAACAGAAAAAACCGATCGTACAGGTACCGGTACCATTTCAGTCTTTGGATATCAAACAAGATTTGATTTAAGCAAAGGTTTTCCGTTACTTACAACAAAAAGAATCCCGTTTCGTTTAATAGCTAGTGAATTACTGTGGTTTATTAAAGGGGATACGAATATTAGATACTTGCTTCAACATAATAATAATATCTGGAACGAATGGGCGTTTAAGAAGTGGATTGAAAGTGATGAATACAAAGGTCCAGATATGACTGACTTTGGACATCGCAGTTTACAAGATGAAGAATTTAATAAATTATACATAGAAGAAATGGAAACATTCAAACAAAATATATTGAATGATGACGAATTTGCCAAAAAATACGGAGAATTAGGAAATGTGTACGGGAAACAATGGAGGGCATGGGAAACATCAACTGGAGAAACAATTGATCAGTTAAAAGATGTTATTGATACAATTAAAACGAATCCAGACTCAAGAAGATTAATTGTATCGGCATGGAGCCCTGAGGACGCCAAGCCTAATAGAGCAGTTTTGCCACCCTGTCATACATTATTTCAATTTTATGTTGCCGATGGTAAGTTAAGTTGCCAATTATATCAGCGTTAACAGCTTAGCGCCTTTACAGAGTAATCTGTATTGTAAAACTCCTTTAATTCAGGGGACACCCAAACCGATTAATATGAATGGACGGTGGGCAATCCTGAGCCAAGCCTATAGTTAGGAAGGTGCAACGACCAGAACGTGATTGTTCGTAGGATACAAGCTATTGGTATCCGAAATGGGGAGCATCCTTATATAGAGGATGGAGATATGGTCTGACCTTGTTGGAAACAACAAGCTGCGTATGCGGATTGGGTTTAGCGAGCCTAATTGAACAATGTGAGTGCTGATCTTTTTATTGGAGTACCGTTTAATATTGCGAGTTATGCGCTTTTAACTCATTTAATTGCTCAAGAATGTGGACTTGAAGTAGGTGAGTTTGTCCATACGTTGGGTGATGCTCATATTTATTTAAACCATGTTGACCAGGTGAAAATTCAGTTAGAGCGGGAACCAAAACCATTTCCTACATTAAATTTAAATAAGGATATACATTCAGTATTCGATTTTGAAATGAATGATATTGAACTTGAAGGATATGACCCACATTCCACAATCAAGGCACCTATAGCAGTTTAATTCCTTCATTTTTATGTTATGTTAGGAACGATAAGAATGTATCGTAGATTCACGATGGATAAAGTCTCTAATTTTGGAAAGGATGTATCTTCATTATGATTTCCTTTGTAGTAGCTATGGATAATAACCGGGTAATCGGAAAAGACAATGATTTACCTTGGCATTTACCTGAGGATTTAAAATTTTTTAAACGTGTAACAATGGGCCATCCAATTATTATGGGACGGAAAACACATGAGTCGATTGGAAGGGTTTTACCAGGTAGAGAAAATATCATTGTTACAAGAGATAAGCACTACCTCTCGGATGGATGCACGGTCCTTCATTCTATAAATGAAGTAAAGGATTTAGCGAGAGAAAATGGTGAAGAGATTTTTGTCATTGGTGGGGCAGAAATATTTAAAGAACTATTTACGATGGCAGACAGATTATATATTACTCACATTGACGAGGAATTTGAGGGAGATACTTATTTCCCGTTATTTAGTGAAAATGACTGGGAACTCGTATCAAATGAACGAGGGATAAAGGATGAAAAAAACCCATACATCTATAGTTTTAAAGTGTATGATAAAAAAGATAAATAAATATGTTTGATAAAACAGGCAGATCCTTTACTATAAGGATCTGCCTGTTTTGATCAAAAGGAATATTTCAATTTAGCGGCAAAGATTTATTTGTTATCGCTACTTAAAAAAAGAATGTAATTATGGTAATAAATAGAATAATACGGAAAAGTAATGTAAAATAGTTCCTGCTAGCACGAAAAGATGCCAAACCGCATGGTGATATTTAAATCCCCTCCACACGTAAAAAACAGCCCCAATTGTATAGAAAACACCACCGATGACTAACAAAATGACACCATTCAATGCGACGTTTTCGATAATATGACTCCAAGCAAAAACGATTAACCAGCCCATAATGACATACATGATGGTTGAAAAAAATAAGTATTTCTTTACAAAAAATGATTTGAAAACAGTTCCTGCAATTGCAAGTCCCCAAACGATTCCAAATAATGTCCAACCAACCCAGCCTTTTACGGCAATAAATAAGAAAGGGGTATAAGTACCCGCGATAAAAAAGTAGATCGCTGAATGGTCAAGTATTTCAAATAGATCCTTTACTTTTCCAGCTGGGAAGCTATGAACAAGCGTGGAGGCAGTATAAAGGAGTACCATTGTTGCTCCAAATAAAGTAAAACTTACGATGTGCCAAGCTGTACCATATAATGATGAGCAAACGATTAGAACAACAAGTCCCGCTATACTTAATAATCCACCGATTCCATGTGTAATGGAATTCGCAATTTCTTCACCTTTTGAGAATGTGTGAGTGTTTGTCATTTGATTGCTCCTTTCAAGACGTACAACTGTAATAAATGGGCCGTTATTTCGGAATGATTGACTATGTATAGCGCGAACGAACACATTCTTTCCGATTCCAGTTGCCCAGTGTATTAAAATAGGAAAATCAGATAAAGATCGTTTAAGCAATTTGTATGCTCTCTGTTTAGGATAGATGCTTTTTTATGATATCTTTAAAGGTGTATAATGGTTGATAACCGAAAGTAATCATATTACAGTACCTATTATGATTGTGTTTTTGTGTAACATAAAGCATATCATCCTCGAGAGATATCTATGTTTAATTATAACACTCAATTAGAACTAAATACTCCCAATTTAGCTTGTTTATAAACTAAATTAAGAATAATCATCTATTACTTTTTCCATTTGTTAGTGCAAATTCTTTTTAAAAATGTAAAATTATAAGGCATTTCCTTTAAATTTCGAATATTCATGATATAATTTGTTAATTAACAAGCTCTTGAAAGGACCGTGAAGATGGAACAAACTATCGATGATTTAGACAACGTATTCGTAGAAGATATTTTAAAGGCACATCACTTATTGAAGGATGTTGTGACGCATACACCACTACAAAAAAACGAACAACTTTCTGAAAAATACCAATGTAACGTATACTTAAAACGAGAAGATTTACAGGTTGTGCGATCGTTTAAAATTCGTGGGGCGTATAACAAAATTAAGCAACTGAGTGAAGAAGAAACTGCTAAAGGCATTGTTTGTGCAAGTGCCGGTAACCATGCTCAAGGTGTAGCCTATTCCTGTAAACAATTAAAAATTTACGGGAAAATTTTTATGCCAACTACAACACCACGCCAAAAGGTATCATCAGTTGAAAGATTCGGCAAAGAGTATGTCGAAATTGTTTTAATTGGAGATACATTTGACGATGCCAAAGATAAGGCTCTTGAATGTTGTGAAGAAGAAGGTCAAACATTTATTAATCCATTTGATGATGTGGACGTAATTGCTGGACAAGGAACAGTTGCAGTTGAAATATTAAATGATGCAGAAGTGGAATTTGACTATGTATTCGCGGCTGTAGGAGGCGGGGGCCTTATGTCTGGCGTAGGTTCTTATTTTAAGAGTATTTCTCCATCTACAAAAATGATTGCAGTAGAGCCAGAAGGTGCACCATCTCTATTTAATTCGCGTTTAGCAAATAAAGTTGTTTCTCTTGAGACAGTAGATAAATTTGTTGATGGCGCAGCAGTTAAAAAGATGGGAGCTCATAATTTCTCTATTTGTAAAGATGTTGTTGATGAAGTTCTGCTTGTACCTGAAGGTAAGGTTTGTACAACTATATTGGAACTTTATAATGAAAATGCGATTGTTGTTGAACCTGCAGGAGCATTGTCGGTCGCCGCACTTGATTTTATCAAGGATGAGTTAAAAGGGAAAAATGTGGTTTGTGTTATCAGTGGCGGCAATAATGATATTAGCAGAATGCAGGAAATGAAAGAGCGTTCAATGATCTATGAAGGCCTTCAGCATTATTTTATTGTCAACTTTCCTCAACGAGCAGGTGCATTAAGAGAATTCTTAGATGAAGTGCTCGGAATAAATGATGACATTAACCGTTTTGAGTATACTAAAAAAAATAATAAAGACAATGGCCCTGCCCTTGTTGGAATTGAATTAAAACATAAAGAGGATTACGAACCATTAGTACAAAGAATGAAGAAAAAAGGATTCCTTTATACGGAAGTAAACAAGGATAGCAAGCTATTTCATTTACTTATTTAGAGCAATAGCAGTAGTACCTTAGTAAACGAAATAGAGGTGTTTGGATTCATAGGACCAAAGAGTAGATGCACGTTTTTCGATGCTCTCAATTGTGTATTTTCTAAAAAGTAAAATTTTTAACGACATAATGTGACAGACATCAGTTGGAAAAAGGGTTATAATATAGAAAACGGGTAAAAAAGAGGATTGATAACTTGTTATTCAAAAGCCTGGAGTTCAAGTTAATGAGTGGACAGAAGGTAAAGATTACTGATATTCCAGTATTGGAGGAAGATAACAAATACTGTTTCATGCTTAACATCCGTTTGCAAATATTATTAACATCTATTTACGCCCAAAAACGACCTAAAAATATTTACTCATTTAAAGATTATTTAAAAAGAGTGATAAAATGGCCAGATTATGAGGCGATCTTTGGAATCAACATCTTAAAAAGTAATGCATGATTTTCTAGTGAACCAGAGTTATTCTGGTTCTTTTTTGTTGTTTCGGAATTTATAAAAATTCTTGTACTGTGGATAAGCGCACGACATCCAGCGTAAGCGTCCCAGCGACTAGTGAACTTCACCCTCCTCCTTACGATAAGTTAACATTCACATTCGCTCTTCGTGTTTTCTTTATCTCATATACGAAAAGCGCTGGGATAGGAGCCGCAGCTAGATTCGGAGTGCTCCAGTTCATACATCGCTGAACGGTTGCTTGCGCTTTTGTTCTTTTATCAGAATTTAGAAGTTTTACCTTGGGAAATTGTCTAGCGCAAGGCGTCAGCGGCTTCAGGTCATAAGCCAATCTGATCAAAAGGTAAATAGAAAATGTTTAAGCTGTGGTTGAGAAAACAAATGGGTAATAAAAGTATTTCATAAAATTTTCATTTGATTCCTTTAATTGTACTAGTTAATTTGATAAACTTTTATTGTAAAAGAATAGTGGAGGGTGAAGATTAATTGATGAAAAGTAAACATGGACTATTATTTTTATTAGTGGCTAGCCTGCTGTTATTTGTTTCAGCTTGCGGCAATTCATCTCCAATTAAAGATCCACTAAATTATGAGGTACAATCCTTTCAATATACAAATCAGGATGGAAAAAGTGTATCTTTAGAGGATTTACAAGGTGATGTTTGGGTCGCTAATTTTATCTTCACTAGTTGTACAACCGTTTGTCCGCCAATGACGGCGCACATGAGTGAATTACAGGATAAAATAGCAGCAGAAGGACTTGATGCTAAAATTATTTCGTTTAGTGTTGATCCGGAAATTGATACACCTGAAAAATTAAAGAAGTTTACTGAACCTTATTCACTCTCATTTGAAAACTGGAGCTTTTTAACTGGATATTCACAAAAAGAAATAGAGAATTTTGCGATGAAAAGCTTTAAAACCTTTGTTAAAAAACCAGATAATGATGATCAAGTTATTCATCAAACAAGATTTTATTTAGTTGATCAAAATGGAGTAGTCATGAAGGATTATAGTGGGGTTGAAAATCCTCCACTAGATCAAATGATAGCTGATATTAAAGCGCTAGTAAATTAATTATTAAAATAATAAGGTTTTTTATTCTAAATCCTTTTTCTAAGCTCTTATCATATTAAGATGGTATAATTTGTCCCTAAACTAAATAATAGGATGGTTATATGTTTTGTAAAAGTTTTTTAATTTGCAGTTTATTTTTCTTGTTGACAGGATGTTCGTCCGAACAAAGCGCTAAACATGCTTCAAAAACAGTTTCTTTGATGGGAAAAGCTGAGCCATCTGAAGCGTTTGTTCCCGCGACTATTAATTTAGTAGGGATTGGGGATTCATTAACTCGAGGGCTAGGTGATGAATCAGATCATGGCGGATATTTCGGTATGGTGAAGGAAATGTTGGAACAACAAGATGAAATCAAGGAAGTATTGATAGACAATTATGGTGTAATTGGATATAAAACAAGTAATCTTCAAAATAAACTTAGTGAAGAAGACGTCATGGCGAGTATAAAAGAGGCAGACATAATTCTCATGACGATTGGTGGTAATGATTTAATGGGGGTTGTTCGCAATCATTTATTTTCGCTTGATTTTGAGCCGTTTCGTAAAGAACAAAAACATTTTGAAAATAGAATGAGAGATATTTTCACTGAAATTCGTGAGCTTAATTCCTCAGCATATATTGTATATGTTGGTCTTTATAATCCATTTACATATATGTTATCTGAATTACCTGAACTTGATACAATTATTGATGAGTGGAATAGAGCTTCACAACAAATCGTCTCAAAAGACGGAAATGCTGTTTTTGTAAAAGTCGATCACCTTTTCTCTTCTGTTGATGACGATACCCTTCTATATAAAGATAAGTTTCATCCCAATGAGAACGGATATTCTATTATTGCAGACCAAGTTTTTGAGGCAATAATAGAATCTCCACTTGATCGCTTCGCAAACCAACAGTGAGAAATGAGTGGGTGTCAGATGAATAAATGGAAAGTTTCATTTTTGGTATTAGCAATAATAAACCTATTGTTTATCGTTTCAGTGGTAACTTTTTTGCTACTACCAAGTGAAAAGACATTGAAAGATATAAGAACTGAACTGAATGGTGAGGAAGCAAAAGTACCTTTTCTTATTCGTTCACAAAAGGATACGTTAAGTGATTTAATTAATCATTACTTGGAAGAAGAAACTGTCCAGGGAAATTTACAGTACCGTGTTGAATTGGAGGAATTTGTTTACGTTTATGGAGCGATAAAAGCTTTTAATAAAGATATTGATATGACATTAATTCTTGAACCCAAAGTGGAATTAGACGGTAATATGCAATTGCTTGTAAAGGAATTATCAATAGGTCAATTAAAACTACCAGTTTCGTATGTCTTAAAGTATATGAAAACATATTATGAGCTTCCAAGTTATGTGAATATTGACCCTAGTAAAAAGGTAATTGATGTCCACCTTGATGAGCTTACATTTAAAAATGGTTTAAGTGCTAAAGCTGAAAGTTTTAATCTGAAAAATGATGATATTACATTTACATTGTATGTACCATTACCTTAAAATTATATAAATGTTTAATCGTAGATGGTGAGAATAATGACCGTAATAATTTGTAGTACGGACAGAAAATGGGATGGCAAATCGTATATATTTGAAAAGTTAGAAATTAACGCTCTGGATTCCTCGTTATGGTAGGTTGTGGACGAATAGTTGACCATAAATCAGGGGTAGTTGGTGCCAGGATTGAACAAGGAAAAAGATAAAGGTAGCGTCTCGATCAAGCGATAATCATATGTGCTGGTTGATTTTCTGAATACTAAATATAAAGAAAAAAGGCAGATATAACTTTGAGGGGGTGGGGGATGTAATATGAAAAACAAATTGGTTATTTTTGGAGTAGTTGCAATATTCCTTGCGCTGATTTTTGGTGGAATTGCATATCAACAATTTGCAGCGGAAAAAATGGATGAGGTATATAAGAACATCGGTTACTGTACTTTGTTTTTAAGTATAGCAGTATATATATGGCACGTTAAAGACGAAAAGAAAAAGAACAGTTTGAAAAGAGAGAGGTAACTCTCTCTTTTTGTATGAAGTTTTTAAATTTTATTCAGCAGTTTCTTCCGTTTCAGTGCTTTCTTCTGTCTCAGTTTCTTCCGTCTCAGCTTCTTCTGTTTCAGTGCTTTCTTCCGTCTCTTCTGTATTCGTATCCTCTTGTTCAGTATCATCTGGGTTGTTACATGCTGTCATTAAAAATACAGCAAGCAATGAAGCTCCTACTTTTAATAATAGAGTTTTGTTCATTGTTTTTTCCTCCCATGTAACGATTGAATGATTAATTATGAACCAGCTGGCTCATCCTAATAATAATAGAAAATTCGGACTTGTATGCACTATTTACAATAAATGTACATTTTTTTAAAAATATTTAGAGTTATGAAAAATGCGGTAATAATATTTACAAAAAATTATTATGAAAATAGGGAAATGGAAGGTATTAAAATCCATTTGTAATTCATGTGTCCTATAAAGAGAGAATGCCGTCAGTGGAACTTCTTCATCACGCAGTAACGGCTAGCAAGACTAATCTATATCTTGACGTGCAGTTATCCCAACTTCTATTCTTTGTTTCTCCCTGGAGCATATGAAGGGGAGAAAAATTCAAAGAGTAAGTTTCCTTTCTATTCAAAATTTAAACCATCCTAAAATCATTTTTATCTTACCAATTTTGAAAAAACAAATTTAAAAGAGTTTGTAACTTAAATAATTTGAGTTCAAATGAAATGTTTGATACGATTACCGTTGGAATGATAATTTTTTACAATTGAACTCGGAGGGTGAATGATGGAGCGATTTACTCATAATGTGGGAGAGAATATGATATCGTATATGGATCAAGGTGTCGGCCATTGTGTAGTATTAATTCATGGCTTTTGTGGTAATCATAATTATTGGAAATACATCGTTCCACATTTAGTGAAAAAAAATAGAGTTCTTACGATCGATTTAAGAGGGCATGGAGATTCAAGTACCCCTAAAAATGATTATGAAATAACAGATATGGCAGAAGACATTGCTATGGTTTTAAACTCGCTACAAATTGAGCGTGCAACATTAATCGGTCATTCTTTAGGTGGTTATGTTAGTCTTGCTTTTGCGGAAAACTATCCTGAAAAACTTTCTGGTTTATCATTAGTGCATTCAACGGCCTACCCTGATTCAGAAGAAGGGAAAGTTGGTCGCGATAAGGGAATTAAAAGGATAAATGAGGAAGGAATTTTTCCTTTTGTAAATGAGTTAATACCTAAGCTTTTTTCAGAAAAGAATGCTAAAGAATTAACGAACCAAGTCGATTTTGTGAAAGGAATTGGTTATAAAACGTCGGATTTCGGTGCGATTGGCGCACTTGAAGCAATGAAAAATAGACCAGATCGAAATGATATTTTGAAAAACCTCAATATCCCAGTGCTTTTAGTTGCAGGAAGGGAGGATCAACTAATTCCATTAGACCGTGCCTTCTCTGTAGAAAAGTCCAATATAACCCATAGTGTGATAGAAGATTGTGGGCATATGTCAATGCTAGAACAACCAGATAAATTAACTGAGGTATTAATAACATTCTTGGAGAATATTGTAGATAGTAAAAGGGAATAATCATATAGGCCCCTCTGCAATGAGTTTGTTTCGATTTTGGATACTTGAGGGGCCATTTGTTGATTCACTAACTAAGTTGTGCTCTTTTAATGAATGAAAGTTCGTCCTCGATTGAACCGCATATACCGCATTGTACCTTATAATAAGGTCCTTTATATGAAATGTGAAATGGGTCTAATGAAGATTGTTCAAGTTCCTCAATAATGTCTCCTGTTTGAGGATCTAATTTAACTGACTTTACATGTTGTTCTATGATGTTAAAACGCGTGCGATTGGATTTGCAATTCGGACATAAATAAGGCGTTGACATATGACGTAAGCCTCCTATTATTCGTATCATATTACACAGGGTGAAAATTCCTTTGTTATATTGACGTTCACTTGTTCATTGTTAACGTGCTATAAAAACTCTTACCGTTAGAAGCAACGCTTTATATCCTATTTTGTGCGGTATTGTAGAAAATATGTACAAAAAAAGCAATCGTACATTACTGCATAGAAGAAGTGCAATCTATGCGTTAGTAAGTTCAATCGCCTTTTTTAAAATCATTCTATCATTGCTTTATACACGTAGTAACTTATTAAATAAATAGATGAAATATTCGATATCTTGTTCACTAAAGCTGTTGAATTTTTCCAAAAGGAAATCCGTTTTCTTCTTTTCAAATAATTCTAATGTTACTTTACCTTGATCTGTAATATGGATATCCACAATCCTTCTGTCTTGTACAGATCGCACTCGCTGAATCCAGTGTTTTTCGATAAGAGAATCTGTAATTGCTGTTATATGTGAAGCAGATACATTTAACATTTTCGATAAATCTGTGGATTTTTTCGATCCATGTTCATAAAGAATCTTAAGGACGAAAAACTCATTTCTTGATAGTTCATTATCATACACATTGTTCATTTCTAATCGTATTTTTTTATAAACATTGCGCATTAATGCTTCCATTTCATACATCTTTTCCTGACGACTTTTCAACCAAATTCCTCCGAACCTACTAGTTATTCTTATTTTAGACTAAGGAATGTTTGTCCATGTGTCAAGTGTACATCTATTAATTAGATCGCTATGTTCAGAAATAATAAGTGAGACTTACCTTAAACTTTACATGCGGTGGATCCGCAATTATCTACTTTGTTGTTTTTAATCTTGCAGTAGAGTTTTTTTCTGCTATTAAGAATCGGGTAAAATAGAGTTTAACGACAAATGAAAGGCTGGTAGAAAATAGCATATATACCTTCTTGCAAAAGTTTAAATAATCAGTTTGCTTTCATTGTTTTATTCCTATGCTATATAATAAGGAGCATAATACATGTAGGGGGCGTTACATAATGAATCAGAATAAATTAGAACTTGCTACTTTTGCAGGCGGATGTTTTTGGTGTATGGTGCAGCCTTTCGATGAACTCCCAGGGATTGAGCGTGTTATATCAGGGTATACTGGCGGTGAAAAGGAGAATCCAACCTATGAGGAAGTGTGTTCAAATATAACTGGACATCTTGAAGCAGTTCAAATTTCATTTCAGCCTGAAATCTTTCCATATGAAAGACTTTTAGAATTGTTCTGGCAGCAAATAGACCCTACAGATGATGGTGGCCAATTTCATGATCGAGGCGAATCATATAAAACAGCGATTTTTTATCATTCAGAAGATCAGAAAAAGCTTGCAGAAAAATCAAAGCGACAACTGGAGGAAAGCGGAACGTTCTCAAAACCGATTGTGACAATGATTTTGGAGGCAAAACCATTCTATCCAGCTGAAGAATATCATCAGGATTTTTATAAAAAGAGCACAACTAGATATAAGCAATACCGAGTTGGATCTGGTCGGGACCGATTTATTGAACAAAATTGGAAGGGGAATAATCGTGCCTCTTTAATAGAGACTTTAAGCCCTATACAATTTGAGGTTACACAAAATAACGGAACTGAGCCACCTTTCCGGAATGAATTTTGGAACCATGAAGAAGAGGGAATTTATGTTGATATCGTTTCTGGAAAGCCACTTTTTAGTTCAAAGGATAAATATGATGCAGGATGTGGGTGGCCTAGTTTTACAAAACCGATACAGGAATTTGAAGTCATTGAAAAAATGGATACTACACATGGGATGATTAGAACAGAAGTAAGAAGTAAAACGGCTAATTCTCATCTTGGCCATGTTTTTGATGATGGCCCAGGACCAAGTGGACTTAGGTATTGTATCAATTCAGCCGCACTCAAGTTTATTCCAAAAAATGAACTTGAAAAAGAAGGGTATGCGAAATACACTCAATTATTCGAATGAGCTTTATCCTGTATGATCGGGTGATTGCGTAGGTAGACCTATAGCCGTCAAAAACGTTGCCACTTATTTCTAGATAAAATAAGTTTTTGATTTATGGGCGAATACACATACAATACAACCCACCCATGACATAAAGTAAAGAGAAAAATAATTTATGTTTAAATGAGGAGTGGGTTAATATGCATTGCTACTATGATCATGGATATCCTTATGCACACGCTGGTTACGGTACTGGAAATAGTTTCGTTTTAATCGTTGTACTTTTCATCTTATTAATAATTGTTGGTTCAGCTTACGTACGATAAACAACGAAAAGTATTAGAGCTCCGTTATGGGGCTCTTTTTTAGTTGTATTTTAGCAGTGCGTATGAAAATATTGATTTTTTATGTTATAGGAAACTATAAAATTCTTGTACTGTGGATAAGCGTACGACATCCAGCTTTAGCGCTTTTGTTCTTGATGAAATAGATCTTTAATACGAAGAAGCATCACTGAAACGTCAGTTATTGCATATTAACAGTTGATGAAAAATCGTAATTGTTGAATCAAACTAGATGGTTTCTTTCTATTCAATTACAAGCTATAATAATAAAATCTTTTCACAGGGGGAATGAGACTTGAAATCCTTTTATCACTTTTTAATGAAATACCGCCATCCTAAACCGAAGGATGATATTGCTAAATTTGCTAATGATGCCTATCAAGATCATGGTTTTCCTAAAGCTTCTGATAACTATGATGAGTTGAGCACGTATTTAGAATTGAATGGGCACTATTTAAATAGTATGACTGTATTTGATGAGGCGTGGGATTATTATCAACATGAAATCCTAAAACGGTTGTAATGCAAGGATAAAAAGACATTTTAGAATCTTTTAAAAAGGTTTTCTATATGTCTTTTTGTTTAATTTAATAAGGTACCATATTTGTAATAAATTGGACAAGGCGCTTGTGCATTTATATATGTGCCTATGACGATTTATGAAAAACAGCATATACTATTGTATCCTTCATAGTCACGACAAGGGAGAGACGGACGATGAATAACAAAAATAAACCAAAATTTAAAATAGGAGATATCGTCGTGATTAGTATTTATGGAACAATTGGTACAATTACGAAGCTTCATCAAATTGAAAAACATTTTGTATATGAAGTTAATCATGGAGAAGTTTTATTCTTTGAAAACGCTCTACAATTATATTCCGATTATGAGGGTACAATTATAGAGATGGAAAATATAAGCATCGAGGTGCTCTATCAAATTGGTGATATTGTTTTAGTTAAAGGGTATGGGAATTCATTATTCCGAATTGTTGGTATACGAACAGAGGTATGGAGGTATGCTGACGATGGATGGGAAGAATTAACATATGAATTAACAAGGATGGCTGATGGAGCATGGCTTGAAGCTATCGAAGAAGAAATAAGTCTAATGATAAGTAATGAAGAGGCAGAAATAATCATGCAGCAATTCCAACTTAATAACCAGCTTTTAGAAGATGGTCAAGATCTCGGATCATATTTTATCGATCAAACTAGTAGTTCTGAGACGACGTATGAATCTAATGAGATAACGGATCAAGAAAAAATGATTGATGAATTACTTGATATCTATAATGACTATCTTGCATTGTATCAAATGTTTCAAGATCCTGAATACAAAGATATGATGAATTTTATCTTAACAAGCTTAAAGAGATATCGTGATCCAAATGTTAATGATTAAAAAATAAAGGTAATCAGCATGAAACAAAAATAAGGTAAGCAAAACAAAATTATCCCCCAAAATAATCCTTTAATTAAGTAGTGTAAAAGCTGATCAAAACCTGAGCCATCAATATATTTGAGGATATTGGATTTTTCTTTTTCTTCTTTTATAATCATTCGATTAAGATTACCCTCGTTTAACATGTTATTCACTCCTTATTATTAAATGCTTGTCCACTTAAATCTATCTATATGAGTTATCTCAGCCATTATTCCATAATGGAAAATTATTTTATTTAGTGACATATGTCCATTTGAGAGGACATAAACAATTAAAGGGGGGGCGATATTGTGAAAGAAATTGAAGTAATAATTGATACTGAGGAGATTGCGGAGTTCTTTTACAATGAGCTCACAAAAAGAGGGTTTGTCCCAGGTGAAAATGAGCTAGAAGAGCTAGCCGATATTACATTTGAATACCTTCTAAACAAATGTATTATCGACGAGGATTTTGATTTTGAAAATGAAGATTAAAAAGAAATGACAATGAGGCTGACTTAATAGTTAAATGTTAATTCTCGATAACCATTAAAGCTTAGGTTAGAGATTGCATATGACTTATAGGTCAGCCCTATTTATGTGATCAAAAGGTTGTGAATTTGAAATACATTTGATTTTTTTCTATGATTATTAAATAAGAAAGTGAAACTTTTCATTCTTATATTCGTATAAATTATTATAAAAACGAAAAGAGGAATGCGATATGCTACGAAAAATTCTAAAATCATTATTATCAGAAAAAAAATCCCATCATCGCCATTACAGTTCAAGTGATTATAAAAAGAGAAAGTATGGATATCAACATCCGTCGAAATATGGCCATCATCACTATAAGAGAAAACATCGATCAAGCGGTTTCTTTAGTTCCTACAGCAGTTAATGAAGGGGCTTTATTCTAAACTGATTGAAATTGGTGAAAGGCCTTTAAAATCTACTGATATTGTTGGCGGAAAGTACTTTGTTGAAGGATTGTTAGGGAAGGGAAGCTATGGATTTACCTATTTAGTGAAAGACCAAAGTAATCAAATTTTCGTATTGAAACAATTACGAAAGTATAAAATGCTAATGGAATCAGGTAGGCAAGCTTTTAAACGTGAGGCAAACATTTTAAAATCATTAAGCCATCGAGCTTTTCCATCCTTCATTGAACAATTTGAGGAGAATGAAAAACAGTTCATTGTGATGGAATACAAGTGTGGAAAAACATTTGAAGATCTGATTTTTCAAGATAATATTTCTTTTTCTGAAACTGAAGCATTCAAGGAGCTTTATCATATTTTACTTTTGGTCAAACATATTCACGAAAATGGATATGTTCATAGAGATTTGCGAATTCCTAATATCTTAAAGGATGTAGATGATTACTACATTATTGATTTTGGACTTACGAGAAAATTAAACGATCAAAATAGTATAGAAGAAGAAACCGTGATGCATATGGAAAAAAGGTTGTTTAGAGAAGTCGCTACGAAAAGCGACTTTTATGCTTTGGGACATTTTTTGTTATTTTTACTTTATTCTAGATATGAACCAGTTTCAAAGAAAAAAAGAAGTTGGGAAGAAGAGCTATCAATTTCAATCCATGCAAAAAAGGTAATAAGAAAAATGCTGCAAATTGATGAACCATACAAAGAAGTACAATTATTACTAGATGATGTGAAAAAATGGCTATAATTGAACTATAACTGTATGTCGCTTTTTCCTATAGTTTTAGCAAGTATTGGTGTTAGATCTGCTAGAGTGGATACAAACAGAGGTGGATATAAATAGTTCGGTTGATTGAAAAGACTATGTGATTTCCAATTTTGTTCCTTAGAACAAATAACTGAAAAAGCTCTGTTTGCTTAGATGGCGACAGAGCTTTTTCAGTTATTTAGACTACTCCAAATGAAAAGGGATCTGCCGAAAATGACCTAGATAAAAAAATAGTTTTTTAATAAATACCCATTTACATTGACGTAACGTAAAGGTGTATAGTGATGGTGTCAGGAGGTGAACAGATGGAATACACAGTGCAGAAGCTTGGGGAATTAGCGGGAGTTAGTACGAGGACACTTCGATATTATGATGAAATTGGTATTCTTAAGCCGGCAAGAATCAACTCATCAGGGTACCGAATTTATGGTGAGGCAGAAGTCAATCAGTTACAGCAGATACTTTTTTATAGAGAGCTAGATGTGAGCTTGGAAAGTATAAAGAAAATTATTGCTGCTCCGTCCTTTGATAGTACGAATGCATTGAAAGAACATCGTGAAAAGCTTCTGGCAAAAAGAGCACAATTAGATAAGCTAATAGCTAATGTGGATAAAACTTTAGCGGTAGCAGATGGGAAAATGATAATGTCTAACAACGAAAAATTTGAAGGCTTTAAACAAAAAATGATAGATGATAATGAAGCGAAATACGGAAAAGAAATTCGCGAAAAATATGGGGATGAACAAGTAGACAGGTCGAACAAGAAAATAAAAGGGATGTCTGAAGAACAATATGCTGAAATTGAAAAATTAGGTAGAGAGGTAGTAACGACACTAGCTGAAGCCTTTGCAACTGGTGATCCAGCAGGTGAATTAGCTCAAAAATCTGCAGATTTACATCGTAAGTGGTTAAGTTTCTATTGGGATAGCTACTCCAAGGAAGCTCATGCAGGCCTTGCACAAATGTATGTAGATGATGAAAGATTTACAGCGTATTATGACAGTAAACAACCCGGAACTGCTGAATTTTTAAGAGATGCGGTCCATATTTATACAGGAATGAAAAAATAATTCACAAATGATGGAAGCGACTGGTAAATCACCAGTCGTTTTTTCGTTAAAGAAATTTCAATATGCGTGGTAAGTGGGTTCAATCAACCATGAAAAGGAGATGAGTCTTGATTCAGTGTCATCCTTTTCTATACCTTCAAATTTCAAGGGAAGTTCAATAATCATCGATAAATACTAGGTAACGTTATTATAAATACTGGTTTATAAGTGAATAATGTTTCTATTGAAAACATGATTAAAATGAAAAAGATGAATCCATCTATCTTTCTCAGAAATACAACATATTGGGAGTTTTGTCGCAAATGAATGGATTGAAAGAAATTGCAAGAGAACAAAGTGGAGTAAGGGCATTATTGATATTATCCTCTATTTTAATTGGTGCTACTGTGATTGCTCAGGCATTTTACTTTGTTACAATTGTTGATATGGTTTTTTTAAAAGAGAAGTCATTTCAGGAAATTATCCCATTTTTGATAGGCTTGCTTCTTGTTCTTATCGGTCGAGCAGTGTTGACGTATGTCAACGGTAAAGCTGGTGTAAAGATGGCAGCAAAGGTTATGAATGAGATTAGAAAGGAACTTGTATCTAAATATATTAGCAATCCTGTTCAGGCCTCCTTAAAAGGACAATCAGGTAAAAAGGTAAGTGTCATGATGGATGCAGTGGATGAGATTGACGGCTATTTTAGTAAGTATGTTCCACAAGTTATTCAAACCTCAATTGTTCCTCTTATGATTCTTGTTGTTGTTTTCTCGCAGCATATTTATTCTGGGCTGATAATGGTTGTTACAGCGCCTTTTATCCCGCTTTTCATGGCAATCGTCGGAAGTAAGACGAAGAAGAAATCAGAAGAGCAAATGGAAAAGTTGTCTGCATTTTCAGGACGATTTCTTGATGTTTTACAAGGTTTGACGACAATTAAATTATTCGGAAGAACCGAGCAACAAAAAATCTTGATACAAAAAAGTAGTTTAGGATTTCGTGATATAACGATGGAGGTATTAAAGGTTGCCTTTGTCTCAACTTTAATGTTGGAATTTATTTCGATGCTTAGTATTGGCTTAATTGCACTTGAAGTTGGGCTACGTTTAGTGGTGTTTAAGGGGATTACATTCTATAAAGCATTCTTAATTCTTGTATTGGCACCTGAATTTTATTTGTCTTTAAAAGAGCTTGGTAGTGCGTTCCATACTGGACGAGGTAGTATGGGTGCTGCGAATAAGATTTTCGAGGAATTAGCGGTGCAAGAACAAATGATGAAATGGGGTGAAGGGAGTCTCAGGCAACAGAATAAGCCTCCTGCAATCGAATTGAGAGGAGTAGGTTTTTGCTATGGAGCAGAAGGCTTTGCGATACATGATATTGATGCAACCATACCGCCATTTAGTCAAGTTGCGATTGTTGGTCGCAGTGGTTCTGGTAAAACGACGCTTTTGCACTTAATTGCTGGTTTGGTTGGCCAAAATGAAGGAGAGATTTTAATCGCTGGAAAAGCAATGAAAAGCTACAAGGAGAGTAATTGGTTTAATTGTTTAAGCTACATTTCACAGCATCCGTATCTTTTTTCAGGAACGATAGCTGACAATATATCGATTGGTGGAAATGAAATGACTAGTCGAGCGGAAGTGGAAAAGGCTGCAGAAAAAGCGGGAATTGCCGAGATGATCACGCAGCTCGAAAACGGCTACGACACTCATGTTGGTGAAGGTGGAAGGGGTCTTTCTGGTGGAGAAAAGCAACGAATCGCAATTGCACGAGCATTTTTAAAAAAGCCTTCAATCATTTTATTTGATGAACCTACGACAGGTCTTGATCTTCAAACAGAACGAATTTTACAAGCTTCTATGAAAGAATTGGCATTAAATTCAACTGTCATTACCGTTGCACATCGCCTCTATACAATCAAAAATGCCGATAACATTCTTTTTTTAGATAATGGTAAACTTGTCGCATCAGGTACACATAATGAATTGCTAGATTTAGTGCCAGATTATCGCGAAATGGTTACGATTCAGACAGGAGGTGGAAAATGATGAGAGATTTGTCGTCCGCTCTTAAGCTGATGCTCATTGAAAAGAAGGATATTTTTTATTCGATCATTTTTGGCTTCTGTGCAGGAATAGCTGCTGTAGGTATATTTTCTGCTAGTGGGTATATGATTTCAAAATCGGCTCTTGAATCACCTGTGTATGCGCTTGCTGTGATGATTGCACTTGTGAAATTGTTTGGATTTGCACGAGCATTGGGGAGGTATGCGGAACGATATTTTTCCCATCGAGCAACATTTACAATGTTAAGTCATTTGCGTGTTTCTTTTTATGAAAAAATAGAGCCACTCGCACCGCGTATTTTTCAAAACTACCGAAGTGGTGATCTTCTCGCGCGAATTGTAGGTGATGTTGAAAGTCTGCAACATTTCTTTCTACGTGTGTATTATCCACCGATTGTACTTCTGCTAGTTTTTTTATGTACAATCTTATTCACATCGTTTTATTCACCCTATGTTGCAATTGTCTTATTTTTAGGGTTATTGATCACTGGGTTTGTTGTGCCAGCTTTCTTTGCAGTAAAACAGAAAAAAATTGACAAAAACATAAGAGAGAAAAGAGCGTTGTTATCAACGGATGTTATAGAACTAATGTACGGTTTTCGTGATTTGAAAATTTATCAGAAACTCGAAGAAATGGAACAACAGCTGACGAAAACCTCTGATGATTATATTTGTGAGCAGGAGAAAGATGGAATTCAAGCGATATATAACCATTCTTTGAATACAATGGTTTCTCTCATCATCTCTTGGTTTGTTTTGCTACTTAGTTCGTATATGGTCACTGCAGATCAGTTAGACGGACTATTTTTAGCAATGTTAGTCATGGCATCACTTACCGTTTTTGAAAATGCGACACCAATGGCCGTATTGCCTAGTCATTTGGAAAATAGTCGACATGCTGCTGCTCGGCTTTTTTCTCTTGTACAAGATGAGCCTATAAAAGATCAAGAAATAGAAACAACAGTGCAATTCGATCATCAGAAGGCAATTGCTTTAAGAATGAATAATGTGACATTTGCATTCCCCGGCGATTCGCGGAATGCACTTAATCATATCAGCCTTTCTTTCCCTTCAGGTTCAAAAACAGCAATCGTCGGTCCAAGCGGTTCAGGGAAATCAACCTTGCTTCAACTAATATTAAAGTTTCATACAATAAATCAAGGAGAAATTTTCCTTGACGACCATCCAATTGATTTAGTATCTCAAGAAGAATTATGGAAAAGAGCGAATGTCGTATTGCAAGAAAACCACTTTTTCTTTGGAACAATTCGTGATAACCTTATGATTGCAAAAGAAGGGTTGATAGATGACGAAATGGAGAAAACTCTTGCGAAGGTAAAACTCGAACATTTTTCATTATCAGATCCCGTGTTTGAAAAAGGGGAAAATCTATCTGGCGGCGAGAAACAGCGTTTGGCTATTGCCCGCGCGATGTTGAAAGACGAGCGTTTATGGTTATTAGATGAACCGACATCTTCAGTTGATGCATTGACTGAGCGATACATATACAATCATATATTGCTGCAAGCGAAGAACGACACGCTTGTCTTAATAAGTCATCGCTTAACAGGATTAGAAAAAATGGACCAAATCATTGTCTTGGAAAATGGAAAGCTAATTGAAGTAGGAACCTTTGATGAGTTGATGGAAAAGAAAGGGTATTTCTATCAGTTGAAGCAAATTGAAAAAAGTGTATTTATGTAGCTGAATTGTGAAGATGAACGAATAATGTTTGGCTTCATTTATAATTTTGAAAGGATTGATTTAGTAATATGTGCCGGAAATGATATACTTTCATTGTACAATTTACATATAAGGAGGATGTTCCTTGATTAAATGGTTAGTTTCTGCAATGCTGCTTTTTGTCGTTTGTGTGGTTCTATATCCCATTGATATGATCTATACAATAGATGTAAATGTTACACTGTTTTTTGAAAGAATCCGTTCATCTTTCTTAACGGAGATGTTTTTATTTATATCAGATATAGGTTCGATAAAATATACATTACCACTTTGTATTGTAGTCGCTCTTATTCTTCTCATTAAACGGAAAATGATTGATGTAGTCTTTTTATTCGGTATGTACTTTGGTGTAAGACAAATAAATTATCAATTGAAAGAATTTTTTGTTAGAGAGCGTCCACCCTTTGATGCAGTATATGAAGCGGCACATTATAGTTTTCCAAGTGGACATTCAATGAACTCAGCAGCTGTATTTAGCTTTATTTGTTATTTAGTCATTACTCATTTCGTTAAAAGTTATAACAAAAAGAATTACTTAATACTATTTACACTCTTAGTCATTATATTCATTGGACTAAGTAGAATTTACTTAGGGGTTCATTATTTAACAGATGTTCTTGCAGGTTTTAGTGCTGGTTTTGTATGGTTTATTTTAATCAAAATTATGCTTGAAAAAGTCAATCAATTAGTAGCTAAAAAGAGTGATTTTTAGCTGGAAGTAGCTTAAGGATAGATCCTGTAAATGCTCGATACGTTTTGTTTTATATATGGGGGATAAAAGGCTGATGATAAACCGTCAGCCTTTTTGTCGTATAGCATAAAATTTCTTGTACTGTGGCTAAGCGTATGACGTCTAGCTCCTAGCCCCTCGAAGGTCTAGCTACGCATGAATTTGAAGTAAAGTAGCTTCTATTCATGCGCGTCTTATGCCCGTCTTAGGCTGATCAAGGTTACAAATTATGACCAGGTCCATTTTTTCGTTTTTTAGATGTTGCTTCTTTGGCATGAGCCGTTTCCTCTGCAGCAAGTGCTTCAGGTGAAATATGATTGTTTTTTTTAGGTGTATTACGATTTCGATGTTTTTTACCCATTTATTTTACCCCATTCCAATTGTGGATTTATTGTTGAAAGTGTTGTGCACTAGTTTTTCCTTCCGTTTACCATTTTAGTTTTCGCGATTTCTTCTAAGTTAAAGCTGTTAAAAACTGTTTAGAATGAATGATGGAAGATGGAAAACTAAGATAGCTGTTGCATTAAAATAAAGTTTGATAATTTATAACAAAGTCTGATCGAAAATCCTTTATACCATAGGATTTTTTTCTTGTTCAATAATCGGACCAGATTGTTGAGGAGACAGGAAGAAGAATACTCATAAAAGATTGTATGTGAAGTATTATACTTGAACGAAGTAGGTTAGTTGAACAAGTTATAAATTGAATAGTTTAAAGTGATAAGCATTTCTTTGTAATGAGGAATGCTTTTTATCTTCGTCTAAAATTTAAAACATTATCAATAAAAAACATGGCGAAAAAAGATAATAATTTATTTAAAAACGATAAATAACATGTTGATATCAAATTGAAAATAAATAGGAGAGGTGCTTTTTATGAAACGGAAACAAGGTTCAACAATTTTCTTGAAAGTAGTCATTTTTCTTATTGGTATTGCGGTATTTGCTGTGTGTATATTTGGGTTGCCTGGGGTAGCAAGTAGAGATGCAGCAGCGCATCCCCAGACTGCTTACTTGCAATATCCCTTTTTAGTATATGCGTACGTACTGTGTATTCCATTTTATGTTGCGTTGTATCAAGCATTTAAACTTTTAACCTACATTGATAAGAACAAGGCTTTCTCGGAATTATCTGTTAGAGCTTTGAGGTATATAAAGTACTGTGCAATCACAATTAGTATCTTAATTGTAGTAGGAATAATACTATCCATAGCTATATTTTATGGCAGTGAAGATATAACAGGTATTATAATGCTGGCACTAATAAGCACTTTTGCTTCAAGTGTAATTGCAACCTTTGCGGCTGTTCTTCAAAGGCTTTTACAAGAAGCTATTGATATAAAGTCAGAAAATGATTTAACGGTCTGAGGTGAAAAATATGGCAATTATAATCAATGTTGATGTAATACTGGCTAAAAGGAAAATGAGCGTTGCAGAACTTTAAGAGAGGGTTGGAATAAAGATGGCTAATCCTTCTATATTGAAAAATGGAAAGGCAAAAGAGATTCGATTATCAACTTTTTTATCAAGGTTATTAGTATCAATTCGATTAAACTTTATTTCAAAGCAACAATAGCCACTTCTTGAGAATTCTGAATAATTCGTACAATAACGACGACCTTTTAATTGATTAATATAGTATGGTATAGTAAATTGATTTACCGCAAATTAACGTGTTGTTATAAACTACCTTTTTAAGTTTTATGAAATATCGTAGTGAAGGTGGAGAATAACTTCTCGTAATTGCAAAAGGTAGGATAAGACTTACTTTATTAAATCTATTTGGGTAGGAGGAAAAATAATGAGTGTACATATTGGTGCAAAAGAACATGAAATAGCTGAAACGGTCCTATTGCCAGGAGATCCATTACGTGCGAAATATATTGCCGAAACGTTTTTGGAGGATGTATTTTGTTATAATGAGGTAAGAGGTATGCTCGGGTTTACTGGAACCTATAAAGGTGAACGTATATCAGTTCAAGGTACAGGAATGGGGGTTCCTTCCATTTCAATTTACATAAATGAGCTAATGAATAGCTACGGTGTTCAACAACTTATCCGTGTTGGAACATGCGGTGCAATCCAAAAGGATGTAAAGGTTCGTGATGTTATTTTGGCAATGAGTGCATCGACTGATTCCCAAATGAACCGTTTAACATTTGGTGGTGTTGATTATGCACCAACAGCTAATTTTGAGCTTCTTAAAAAGGCTTATGATACAGGTGTTGAAAAAGGCTTAAACCTAAGAGTAGGTAGTGTCTTTACCGCAGACATGTTTTATAACGATAATTCTGAATTAGAAAAATGGGCGAAATATGGTATTCTTGGAATCGAAATGGAATCAGCAGCCCTTTATACATTAGCAGCAAAATATGGTCGCAAAGCACTTTCTGTCTTAACTGTGAGTGATCATATTATTACAGGAGAAGAGACAACATCAGAAGAACGACAAACTACATTCAATGATATGATCGTTGTTGCACTTGATGCGGCTATTAAGAAAGACTAACGTGTGTGTATTACACACGTTTTTTTGTTGCCAGGAATTTATAAAGTTCTTGTACTGTGGATAAGCGCACGACATCCAGCGCAAGCGTCCGGTCTACAACCACTTTTGAATTGAAGGCAAAGTACGCCTTCTATTCAAAAGCCTCTTATTTGCCCGAGTCTAATCAAGGAGCTTGGGCTTTTGTTCTGCATTAATTAAGAAATAAAACAGGGGTACATACGTAAAAATTACGGGCAATTATTCCACAATCTTTACTTTTTATCGATTTTCTCAAGTTTAGAAGTTGGGACTATTATTGCTAGTAAATGCCGGGTTTATAAGAATTTAATAATTGTCATCAAAATATAACTTGTTATTGTGCAGATTTTGTCGATATAATTTGATTGAACAGTGTTTAAATTAAGTTTTAGTCAATAGGAAAAAAGGTAAAGATGAGGGTAGGAGCTTTTAATCATTTAAATTCATTGGCTTTTAATGATAGAATAGCTATTGTATTGATTTTAGATAGGGTGGTAAAATGTCTATTTTTGTAAAAAAATGTCTAATTTTGTGTTTAGTATTAACTTTATCAGCTTGTAGTTTTTCACTTTCTAAAGGAATACCCTTTTTAAGTCAACAAGAGGGACAGGATATAAAACTAGCAGAACAAAAAAACATCATCGGAAATCACACAATTGTCCCGAAAGAAAATCAACAGATTGATGAAGACTTTTTATTAGAATCTCAGTACTTTAATGTTGTAAAACAAGTTGATGGAAACCAGGTCATCGAAAATCCGACGAATATACTCGCAATGGTTAATAAAGATTTTGCATTGCCAGGTAACTATGAACCTTCTGACTTAGTTAAACCAAAGGTAGAGTTTTCCTTCGGTGATGATGATGTCCCCAAACGGTATTTAAGGAAGGAAGCAGCTCTAGCATTAGAGGAATTATTTGCTCTAGCTGAAGCTGATGGAATCGAACTACTCGCTGTATCTGGTTATCGCTCGTATACTAGGCAACAAGGAATATACGATGTTGAAAAGAAACAAAAGGGCGAGGAACTGGCACGTCAAGCGGTTGCTTTACCAGGGCAAAGTGAACATCAAACAGGTTTAGCAATGGATATAACGAGCAGAAGTGCAAACCTTGAAATAACTGAAGCGTTTGGTGAAACTGTAGAAGGAAACTGGGTTAGAGAGAATGCACATAAAGCAGGCTTTATCATTCGATATCCAAAAGGTAAGGAATCGATTACGGGATATCAATATGAACCATGGCATTTGCGCTATGTTGGGAAAGTACAAGCCACTATTATCTTTAAAAACAAACTAACCTTAGAAGAATATTTTAATAAAGTGGAAAAAATCTAGCTGGTGATTAATGAATGGTAGAAAACATGGACATTATTAGTAAGGATTTGAACATCTTATTTATCGGCTTCAATCCTAGCTTAGTTTCTGGTGAAGTAGGTCATCATTACGCAAATAAGAATAACCGATTTTGGAAAATTCTCCATGAGGCAGGTATTACAGATAGACTGTATAAACCAGAAGAGGATGTTTTCTTATTAAACAGAGGGTTCGGTTTTACAAATATCGTTTCAAGAGCTACGAGGGCTGCCGCTGAAATAACTTCTGAGGAATATAAAATAGGTAGAGAACAGTTATGGCATAAGATCTCAACCTACCAACCAAAGATTGCATTTTTTGTTGGTAAAGGTGTATATCTTCAATACAGCCAAAGGAAAAAGGCTTTTTGGGGAGTACAAGAACAATCAATAGTCAATGGAGTTGTTGACTTCGTTGCTCCATCTTCGAGTGGCCTAGTTAGAATGAAAATGGATGAAATCATTTCTATCTATAAAAAGGTGACTAAAATTCTTTAATAGGTTCATTATTATAGTTGTCATAGATAAAGGGAAGGCTAAGTGGCCTTCCCTTTATCTATAAATAAAAGCATATCCTGTTACCAGAACAATAGACCGCCTAGTGCAACACCGGTAATAAATCCTAAAGCGATCCCATATGGTGCTCCAAAACCGTATCCGTATCCGTAATAACCAAATCCATAGCCACCTCTGCCAATCGTTGGTTCGATATAAACTTTGTGAGGTGTGACTCTGTGAATTCTACCAACATGTACTCGACCATTTCTATCATTAATTCTGACAACTTTTCCATTATAGCGGCAACATAAATGATAATAATGTTGTGACATCATTTCCCCTCCCTATCGTTCATTCACCATAGTTTATGTTGAGCGAAAGGAGGGGGATTGTACGCATAACTATAGCCTTACTCATTATTTACTGTTTAAGAGTTTTACGAGCGAAGAAAACACGATAGGATAGTTTGTTATGATACTTCATCGTTATTCCTTCATGATTGGAAAGAAGGATAAAGGCACTTTCGGGTATCGATTCAATTGGGGAAAATTCAGTTGTAGGTTCATTTATATTTTCGATTAATAAGTCTTCTTGTGCTAAGGTTTTATAAATTGTCAATCCTCTTTGAGCAAATTGTTCCTGCCATTCATTTATGGAAAAGATGTGATCACATCCATAAAATGTTGTAAGTTCTGTTAATTCTTCTTGGGAAAGCTGTTCATTTCGGACCATTTCAATTGCAATTATCCTGCCATTAGACTTTAACATTCGAGATATTTCTGGTAAAGTTTGTTGCAACGATGTGAAATTTAAAACAGATTCGCATAAAATAACGTCAAATGTCTCGTTTGGAACCGTGGTATTTGAAAGATTCTCATTCATGTAAGGTATATCAATATTCAAATCAAGATTTCTCTTTTTTGCATGTTTAATCATAAGCGGATCACTATCTAATCCTGTCACGTTGTATCCTAATTGATATAAAAAACTCGTTGTTTGCCCGGTACCACAGCCTGCATCAAGAATATTTAATTCTAATGGGAATTTTTCATTTTCAAAAACTGCTTTTGTTAATAAAATACCTCCAGGATGTGCACCACCAATTCCTAATAAAGCTAACATGTTTAAATAGTCCATTTGTAAACCTCCCGTTGAGCTCCCTACCTTTAAACTATGTGAGAGTAAAAGGGCTGGTGATTAAACACAACTAAAGAGATGATGTTTTTCATATAATTTTTTCAATTTCGGGTTAATCATTTGTCGAATTTCAGCCTTGTAAATCGTTTGTAGGGAACATTTTACATGTAAAGTTTTGATAAAATAATCTAGCCGGTCATTTATATAGTCTACTACTTGATTCTTATAAAAAAACGCATTGCTATTAATTTTATAATCTACATCTTTCATTAATGTTAATGAAAAATGTATCATTTCAAAATCAGTTTTTCCGATGTATTCCACTAGTTGCATTGTAAAAACCTCCTTAATTTACATTGTTGTAATAAACTTTACAATTAATTAATAAAAAAGTCTCGTGATTTTTGTCGAAATAGTTAAAAAATTTATTTATTGAATTTTATCGTAAAAAAGTAGCCATTTTAATATGAAGAACTGTTGAGTTATAAGGAATATAGGAGGGATATATGCCTTGAAATGGTAGGTACATTGGATTGATTGGTATTAATTAAAAAATATTCTGTAAACTTTTTTCTTATTTCAGGCAGATTCATTTCTTTTTTTATAGATGAATGAGAGAAACTTTTCTCATAAATGTTGACGTAATTATTTGCCTTCGACATAATGAAAACATACATAAAGGTGGTGCAATGAAAAAGTGAAAAATAATAGATTTATCGTTTGGATTATTGTGACAGCAATTGTTAGTGCAGGGGTTACATACAGTGTTGTACAACCATTAAAAGAAAGTAGTGTCGGTAATGGAGATCCTTTTCAAAAGCTAAGATCTACATATGATATCATACAAGAGGGTTATTATAAGGAGATTGAAACGGACAAGTTGGTAGAAGGTGCAATTAAAGGCATGGTCGAATCTCTTGAAGATCCATATTCGGTTTATATGGATGTTGAACAAGCGAAAAGTTTTAATGAAAATATTTCATCTTCGTTTGAAGGAATTGGTGCGGAAGTTCAAGAAAGTAATGGTAGCATTATGATTGTTTCTCCAATAAAAGGATCACCTGCTGAAGAAGTCGGATTAAAACCGAAAGACATCATCTTAAAAGTTAATAATGAATCAGTTGAAGGACTTTCAGTCAACGAAGCGGTCTTGAAAATTAGAGGAGAAAAAGGGACGAAAGTGAATCTTGTTGTTCAACGTGCAGGTGCTGGGGAGCTTTCATTTACGATAACGCGAGACACAATCCCTTTAGAAACCGTATATTATGAGGTAATTGATGATAATATTGGTAAAATTCAAATAACTAAATTCTCCGAGTCTACAAGTGAAGAATTAGCGAATGCTCTAACTGATTTGCAGAATAAAAATGTTAAAGGAATAATTCTAGATTTGCGCCAAAATCCAGGGGGATTAATGGATCAAGCAATAGCGATGTCTGAATTATTTGTACCTAACGGAAAGAATATTATGCAAGTAGAGTATAAAGATGGATCGAAAGAGGTTTTTAAATCAAAAAATAAAGCAGCAATAAATTTACCATTAACTGTTATTGTTGATGGTGGAACGGCTAGTGCAGGAGAAATAATGGCAGCAGCTTTACAGCAATCAACAGGAATTTCTTTAGTTGGTGAAAAAACGTTTGGAAAAGGAACCGTTCAAACAGCAAATTTATTTAAAGATTCATCATCTGTAAAATATACGACAGCAAAATGGCTAACTCCTGATGGAAGTTGGATCCATGAAAAGGGAATTGAACCAGATATAAAAGCTAAACTACCTGACTATGCAAGCTTACCTTTTATTAATCCTGAAAATGTGCTGCAAAAAGGAGCTTCAACATCGGAAGTAGATGCTGCTCAAAAAATGTTAAAAGCGTTAGATTATGAAGAAATAATCGTAAATGGTTATTTTGATGAGACTACTGAAAATGTTGTTGAAGAATTTCAAAAAGAGCATAACCTCGATGTAAATGGTAAAATAACTGGTGAAACAACGATGAAACTCATGGAACTTATTTCAAATAAAATAAAAGAAAATGACACCCAACTCGAAAAAGCAATTTCTGTGTTAAAAGAAAAATTCTAATCAATGTGTAAAAGCAGTATCTTTTATTCCTTGCAAGGGGTGAAAGATACTGCTTTTTTGAATATTCTTATACTTCCCCTTATAGGATCTTTGCAGGAAGTTATCCTCATCTTTCAACTTTGTAGCTTATGAATCTTGAGGTAAGGTGTTACTGCCCGAAAAGTATGGGATAAAAATGATATGAAGAATAATTTTCGTTTTGTTGGATGCGAAAGCTCGAATTCATGTAAGAAATAAACTAATTACCTAAAACTTAGTCACTAGCCCACTCCAAAACATACTTATATGAATACTTTTTAGTGTAGGTAAGTATGAGAGGAGGAAAAATAATGAGACCTTATATGATGAGAAATAATATCCCTGGACCATACCCCGGTCAAAGATTCCTTTTTGGTGCACCATTTTTGGGAGGATTAGTTGGTGGTTTAGTTGGCACTGCAATATTTAGACCAAGACCACCGTTTTATCCATATGGTGGATATCCGCCTTATGGAGTTGGTGGTGGCTATGGTGGTGGATATGGCTTCCCTAATGGAGGTTATGGTTGCGGTGGTGGCTTTCCTTATTAACAGCAAAAACTACCTTATTTAGGTAGTTTTTTTACGTAACGTAATTTATAAAATTCTTGTACTATGGATATGCGCACGACATCCAGCTCAAGCGCCTAGCCCCTCTTGGGTCTAAGCCACTTTTGAATTGAAGGTAAAAAACACCTTCTATTCAAAAGCGTCTTATTTGCCCGAGGCTGATCAAGGCGCTTGCGCTTTTGTTCATTACGTTGCGCAATGGGCATATGGTTTCCATGTGTGTTAAAATGAAATGTCGACTTCTGATATATTATGCTCCTGCAATCTAATAAATTGAATTTCTAGAAATCCTTCATCATACCTAGCCTTCGTACCCTTTCTTTTGACAGGAGAGGGGAGCATATATTTATTTTGTTCTGATGCATTAGGATAGTTGTTTACAATTAATTGATTATTCGTGTGTTGTATACTTATGTTCCCAACTATATCATTTGAAATAGGTAATTTTACATAAATAAAGTCGTTCGTTTCAAATATTTCGGGTTTAGGGGGATGTGTTGATTTTTCATTATTAGCTTGTTGTGATAGTTCACCTTGAAACGGAAAGCTCTGTGAAAAATCACCACCAAATACATTTTTCATGACTGTTTGAATATAGTTTTCAACTTCTTTTGGATTCATTTTATTGAAATGCTGAGTAAAGCCGGATTGATCAAATGGAAATTGTTTATTCCAAGGAAACATCATTTCACATCCTTAACTGTGCGTATTTTGTTAATAATATAATATGCGAGGCATACGTAATCGGTTAGCGATGCTTTAATCTTGTAGGACATGGACCTACAAGTTTATAATGGTCTTTATACACGAAGTAGAGAGGTAAATGTAAATAGATGAATTCAGCAAACAAAAGCGCAAGCGCCTTGATCAGCCCCGACAGGCATAAGACGCTGGAGCTGGATGTTGTGCGCTTATCCAAAGTATAAGAATTTTATAATTTTCTAAAAACGAACAAAAAAGAATTCAATCGGACTATAAACAAAAGTTGAGGGATATTAGAAATGGACGCAAAAGAATTATTAGATGCATATCGGCAATTATGGTCTAATCGTGCATTATTAGTTGAAAAGGATGAGTATGAGACGGTAAGGGCTTCCGTTGAAAAAGAACTAAAAGACGAAATGACACACCCACGGCTTAGAAAAAGTAGCTACGAAAAATTTCACATGGCAGTAAAAAGAATTATTTCTTCAGCTTTAAATGATGACCAGAAGGTGAAATTAATCGATTTACATAGTAATGTACTTGAATCGCTTGAGAAACAAAGTTAACAAATCCATCAATGATAGATTTGTTCATATGCTCTGATCCTAGTTTAATTAACAGGCATAACTGGTCGTTTACCGAGCAATTTGCTAGTTAATTATTATTGGACGATAACGGATTAAGGAGGAATAAGGATGAAGCCAATAACAAAACAAGACATACAAGTTCATTTAAACCAGTTTTTAAACAAAACAGTTTATATCCATCTAGAAACGACAACAGGTGCTTATTCTGCTCATAATAATGAATCAAATATGACAGTAGTTGCGTTTATCCGAAATACGAAGGTCGTTTATAATCAAGCAAAAATTACTGGAATCGGCCCATATCGCGTTGGATTAAAACTAGATGAAGGTTGGATTTATGCAGAAGGTCTGACAGATTGGGATTTTAATGAAGAAAATCAGCTATTAATGGCGGGCCATAATTCAGAGGGGAAATTAGCGATAGCATTACAAATTAGTGAACAACCTTTTCATTATTGATCAGCATTTATTCTGAAAAGCAAATTTGGTAAGGAGGAGAAAGAAAATGAGAGAACACGTGCTAATAATCTTACCACACCCAGATGATGAAGCGTTTGGAGCTGCAGGATTCATTGCCAAAAACAGAAAAGCTGGTGTCCCAGTAACGTATGCATGTGGTACGTTAGGTGAAATGGGAAGAAATATGGGGAATCCCCTTTTTGCTAATCGTGAAACTTTGCCACTTATCCGAAAAAGGGAGCTAGAAGCTGCTTGCAAGGCGATGGATATCCAAGATTTAAGGATGCTGGGCCTTCGAGATAAAACTCTTGAATTTGAGGATGACGAACAATTAGCCAATCTTATGGAGAAGTTGATTGATGAAGTGAACCCGACACTAATTTTGACCTTTTATCCTGGACATGCTGTACACCCTGATCATGACGCATGTGGTGAAGCCGTTATTCGTGCCTTGAAACGACGTCCTATCGAAAAACGCCCAGTTACCTATTGTATGGCGTTTACAAATAACCGCTTCGATATAATCGGAAAACCTGATGTATGTATAAACATTACAGATGTCGCTGATATCAAATTACAAGCCCTTAAAGCTCACCGTTCACAAACTGAGGGGATGCTAAAGGATATGGAACAAAAGTTATTAAATAAAGATCCAAAAGCTTTGTTTTGGTTTGAGAAAGAAGAGTTCTACACTTATAAGTGGGATGATTAATAAGAAGAAATGAGTTGTTTCGAGTTAAGATGCTTTCTAAAAGTCGCACAAGGTTTTACCCATTTTATTTAGAAACTAAAACTAAGTTACATGTAAGGCATCTAATACTAATGTGAATATCAAAAAAGCTAATTCCAATGTGAATTAGCTTTTTTGATATTTATGTTACTTTTAACGCAAATGTATTTCGTTGCTGTATAATACGAAGTCTTACTAAAAGCCCAATCGCTCCAGCTGCTAGTCCTGAAATTAACCCAATCCAATAACCAAAAGCTCCTAAAGAAGTATAGGTCGCTAAAAGGTATCCAAAAGGGAGTCCAACGATCCAATACGAAACAAGTGCCATCAAAAATGTAACATTTACATCCTTATAACCTCGTAAAGCCCCTTGTATCGGAGCGGCAATTGCATCAGAAAGCTGAAAGAAAATAGCATAGATTAAAAAGTCTTGTGTAAGTTTTAATACTGCAGCATCAGTCGTATATAGGTTAGCTATTTCTGGACGGAAGAAATAGATCATTGTAGCGGATAGAAAAGAAAGAAAAAGTGCCATTCCAATCCCTAAATAACTATATTGCTTTGCATCTTTTAATCGATTAGCTCCAACTTCATGACCTATAATAATTGTAAGTGCCATTGAAATACTTAGCGGAAGCATGTAAAGAAAGGAGGCAAAGTTCATTGCTGCTTGGTGAGAAGCAATCGTAATTGTATTGTATTGGCTCATGAATAAGGTAACTGCTGCGAATATACTCGTTTCAAAAAATATAGCAAAACCTATCGGAACACCTATTTTTAAAATTTCCTTCCATGCCGAAAAAGAAATACGATAAAATACATTGAAAATTTGATACTCCAGAAAAGGTGTTTTCTTCATAATGATCACAACGGCTATCGCTGTTATACACCAATACGTAATAGCAGTGGCAACACCTGAACCAATACCTCCAAGCTTAGGAAAACCAAAATTCCCGAAAATGAAAAGATAATTTAGTAAAAAATTAATTGGTAAGGAAGTTAGTGTAATAAACATAGTTACTCTAGTAAAACCTAAAGCGTCAATAAAGCACCTTAAAACGGAATAAATAAATAACGGCAAAATGCCAAAAGATAAGGCTACTAAATAACCTTTCGCAATATGTAGGACTTCACGCTCTAAGTTCATCGTGGATAAAATCGGATCTAAAACAAAAAAACCGATAATGAAGATCAAAATTGAAAGAATCACACTTAAATAAAGAGCTTGAACAACCATTTTTGGTACATCTTTAATCTTCTTTGCTCCTGCTAAATGAGCAATAATCGGTGTCACACCTAGTAGGATTCCACTTAATCCAGTATTAATAGGAACCCAAATGCTAGATCCAATTGCAACACCTGCTAAATCATTTGGATGGACTCTACCAGACATGGTTGTATCAAAAAAAGTCATCGAATACAATCCAAGTTGTGTAATTAAGATAGGGATTAGGATACTAGATAATTTGAGCATCTTTTCCCGTATCGTAATGGTTTCTTTCATCTATATAACCTCGTTTCTCATGTTGACTAGAGAATTATATCATGAAAAAAATGAAATTATACTTCTTTCGGTTACTTACCTGATTTACGTGACTCACCTTTAAATAACTGATAATAAATAAAACTTAAAGAAAGGACCCCAAGGATACTAAATGTATATTGAAGTAATTTTAATGTAAACATTGTAAAACCTCCCTTAGTAGTATGATGGATAAATTGAGATTGATACGTAAAAACAGAAAAAATGACTAGTCATAGACTAGTATGAGGACCGTTAAGTTGTAAAAAAACTTAAAATTTTAAACATATTATTTTGAAAAATATTAAAACTAATGGAAAGGGTGGTGCAAATCCAGTGGAAAATTCCAATGAATTTACGAATGTAAAGAATCATATCTCGTTTCATCTTGAGCGGATCATCACAGAAACTGAGAGGGTGAGGTCATCTATTGGAGAAAAGGATTATTGTCTATTGTGTGAACTTGCACAAATAAAAGAACGATTTAGTGAAATTCAATCTTCGGCCTCTTTATTTTACTTAAAGGCATATATTGAGGATTTTACAAAGAACTACACAGAAATCTCTAAGGCTATTCAAAATATGTCAGATCGTCGCCACGGCTCACTAATCGTTGTAGAGCGAAGTCAGCCTGTTGATCAATTTATTCAGGCTGGAGTTCAAATAAATGCAGATTTATCAAGCAGATTAATTGAGAGTGTTTTTTACCCGGGAAACCCTCTTCATGATGGTGCGCTTTTAATAAAAAGTGATTTTATCCTATCGGCTGCAAATATTTTGCCATTAACAGCTAGAATGTTTGGTAAGGAAAAGGTTGGTACAAGACATCGTGCAGCAATCGGTCTTTCTGATGTATCAGATGCTCTTATTTTAGTGGTTTCTGAGGAAACTGGAAAAATGTCTTTTGCTTTAAATGGAACACTTTACCCAATTAGTTCGACTTGAACAAGACTTCATTTTACACTAAAAATGCAACCAACGCGATTTTGTAAGACAGAGACCATGTCATAGCGAAAGTAAGTACAAGCTAAATCATCATCAGTTGGGATAGATATTGTATGTATGAAAAGAGGCAGAATCCTTTATTCTGCCTCTTTTTATGTCGAGTTTCCATAATTTAATAGGACAAATGTACTTTGTTTGAAAGAAAGGATTGTCTACTGGTGTAGGTTTATGTATGATAATAATGAGAAAGTTTTGCCTTTTTAAATCAATTTTTATCTCTTTATGCTGTTTTACGAGGGATTTTGTAGTTTTTAAACTATTAAACTATTAAACTAATTATTTATAGAAATCTAGGAGGTATTTTTAGTAATGAGAAAAAAACTGTTTGGATTAACCGCAACAGCTGTTGTAGGGTCATCTTTGTTTGCATCAATGGCTGCTGCCGAGAGCGTTAAGGTAAAAAGTGGAGATACCCTATGGGAATTGTCTCAACAATATAACATATCAGTGAATGCGATTAAGGGTACGAATGGATTAACGTCTGACTTCTTAAGGATTGGACAAGTTCTGGAGATACCCGGTGCGCCACAAACGACGACTTCTGTATCATCTTCAAAACCTGTTACATCAACGATAGCATCATCAAAAGAAACAACCTATAAAGTAAAATCAGGGGATTCATTATGGGTCATAGCAAGAAGATATGATACAACTGTAAATGAATTAAAAAAGTTAAATAAATTAACAAGCGACCTTATCCGAGTGGGGCAAAATCTGAATGTAGGAAAGGTAGTTGTTCAACCAACGGGAAACAGTAATTCGAATGAATCGAATAAGCAACCTGCGAATACTGATACTGCTAATACTACATACAAAGTAAAATCTGGTGATTCATTATGGAGAATTGCCAATCAAAATAACATAACAGTTGCAGAAATAAAAGTTGCCAATAACCTTAAATCTGACGTATTAAGAATAGGACAAGTTTTAAAGCTTTCTGGGGAAGCAAGTAAAACACCTTCATCTAATAATAATAATAATAATAATACGATTGCTTCTGGTAATCAAAGTTCCTCTAGCAAAATTGATACGATGATTAGTGAAGCAAAATCTCTTATGGGTACGCCTTATCGTTGGGCTGGAAATACACCGTCTGGGTTCGATTGTAGTGGATTCATTTATTATGTATTAAATAAAGTTACATCTGTTTCTCGTTTAAGTACTGCTGGATATTGGGATATGATGACATCTGTAAGCAATCCTTCAGTAGGTGACTTTGTCTACTTTACAACCTATAAAGCAGGTCCATCACATATGGGAATTTATTTAGGAAATAACGAATTTATTCATGCAAGTAGTTCAGGGGTTACAATCTCAAGTCTTGACAATTCGTATTGGAAGGCACGTTACTTAGGTGCAAAACGATTATAAGCTAAGAATTATAAAAAGGGACCTAATTGCAGGTTCTTTTTATTTTGCCAAAGTAATTTTGCTCGTAGAGATGTGTGCAGTAGATCTGTTAGTGAGGGATGCTCCACGTAATCGTTACTTTTGAATCTAAAGAATAATTCAAGTATACTCAACTTGTTAAGAGTAATTTTCAACAATAGAAATGCGAGATGAAGGAAGGACTATTTATGAATCAATTACAAAATGCTAATTTGCCTGATGAGATAAAAATACTAATCCAAAAACGATCGTCTGAATCACTTAATGAAGAAGAAGCATTACTAATAGGGAAGGGTGGATTCACACCATCTGAAGAATCAATATTACTTGATGCAATCATCGCATTAACATTAGGGAAAAATGTACTACTAAAAGGTCCAACTGGTTCGGGGAAGACAAAACTAGCTGAAACATTATCAAATTTGTTTCACCAACCTATGCACAGTATTAACTGTTCAATAGATATGGATGCAGAAGCATTATTAGGCTTTAAAACAATTGAAAACCAAAACGGATTAACTTCAATCGAATTTGTTTCCGGACCTGTGGTAAAAGCAATGAAAAGAGGCCATTTACTATATATAGATGAAATTAACATGGCAAAGCCTGAAACATTACCAATTTTAAATGGAGTTTTAGATTATCGAAGAATGATCACCAATCCTTTTACAGGAGAAGTCATCAAAGCAAATGAAGGTTTTGGTGTCATTGCAGCTATTAATGAAGGATATGTTGGCACAGTCCCATTAAACGAAGCTTTAAAAAATCGTTTTATTGTTATAGATGTACCATATATACAAGGAGAAGAATTAAAACAAGTATTGCAGGATCAATCCAAATTAACAGATCAGAAATTATTAACTATTTTTACTAAACTATCTGCTGATCTTCTAGCACTAGTACATAACGGTCAAGTATCAGAGGAAGCTGCATCGATTCGTGCGTTAATTGATACTTGTGATTTAGCGAGATTTTTACCACCAAGGCGTGCAATTGAAAGAGGAATTGTTGATAAGCTAGAGGATGAAAGAGAAAAAGCTGCCATTCGAAATCTAGCAGAAACTTTATTCGAGTGAGGTTTTAACAGTGAGATTTATTAAGTTTAACGATCAACAAGTGGATTCCTTTTTATTTATGGAGTTGTCAGATCTCGCAAAAGCACTTACGAAACAAAAGGATATTGAAGTTGACTATAGCGTACAATCTTATTTAGATCCTACTTCTGGAAAAATATATGTTAGTCATTTTTGGGATCATCGGGAAAAAAATGAAACAGTATTGGCATTAAAAAGTGATATTTATTTAAGAAGTATCGGAAACTTTTATTATACGAATTTTCAAGAAGTGGGAGTCTTTATCGCGAAGGCGAGGAATTTAAAACTCCAAAGCTTTGCTAAACAATTATTTATGTTGTTAGAAGATTTACGATTAGAGGAAATTTGCAAAAAAGAACGGTCAGGTACAAAAAAGGCTTTTGAAATGAGAAGGATTTTATATCGAAAGCATTTTCAAAGTCAATTAATAATTCATCAAGAACGAAGTATATTCACAGACGCTTTTTTTAATTCACTTTATTTAAAGTTGACGGCACAAAACCCACTAGAGGAGTATCCAGTAATATCTGAAAGTTTGGAAAGGGCTTACCCCTTTATTGAATCAAAAATCTTTCAAGTATATGAAGTTCATACAACAAAAGAAGTGATTCAAATTGTTTTAGACATTATAGATGTCCTAGAAGAAATGCTCGATAAAGATATGTTAAATACCTATTTCTTTTTAGCTGATTTGCCTTATGAAACCATTCAACATCATTCACTTTTTGATGAGCTAAAACGTAAATCGAAATTGAAAAATAAAGACGCACTAGAAGATGCTAAAAAAGGTGACGAGGATGTCCATGAAAATAAATTACCTACATGGCACAGTGAGACGAGCAAACCGACAAAAAGTTTTTTGCAATTCGAATTAGAGCAAGGAACAAACACGACAATCAACGGAGATGGAATTGTCCGTGAAGGTGACGATACGGATCAAGCACTTGGGATGATTCAAGGAACATCACGGAAAACTAAAAAGAATGATTACTCAAAACTAGAGGCACTTGAAAATAAAAGTGAAGATCGTGCAATGACGGGTGACCTTGCATATGGGAGAGAAAATAAATTTGCGGTTCCAGTATTTGTTACAGCGAAACAACCTATGGCTAATGAAGTGGAACAATATTTTAAAAATCGCAATGATATTCTCCTATTTCAGAAGAAACTTAGGCTTATGATTCAGAAAACATTGGAACACAAAAAAACATTACCTAGAGCAGATCTTCATATAGGAAGGTTAAATAAAAAACTTTTGCGACTTTTAACAGATGACAATCCGAAGCTTTTTTATAAAAAACAGGAAAAATCACCGCAAATAGATGCAGTATTTACATTATTAGTCGATTGTTCTGCATCCATGTTCGATAAAATGGATCAAACGAAGTTAGGAATTACTCTTTTCCATGAAACGTTAAAATCAGTTAGAGTACCACACCAAATCGTAGGATTTTGGGAGGATACGAATGAGGCTTCAAAAACTCGACAACCTAACCATTTTCATACCGTTATCTCTTTTGAAGAATCATTAAAACATCCGTCCGGTCCTGAAATCATGCAGTTATCCCCAGAGGAAGATAATCGTGACGGATATGCGATTAGACATATGACAAAGCAATTAACAACAAGAAATGAAAAGCAAAAATTCCTTTTAGTATTTTCAGATGGAGAGCCTGCAGCTATGGGCTATGAGAGAAATGGAATAATTGATACATATGAAGCAGTTTTAGAAGCGAGAAAATTGGGAATAGATGTACTGAATGTTTTTTTATCAAATGGTGCAATTGAAGAATCGACAAAAAAAACGATTCAAAATATATATGGGAAATACAGTATTTTTGTTGATAAAATTGAAGAGCTTCCAGAACAATTATTCCCACTATTGAAAAGGTTGCTTTTAAAGACGATTTAATAAGGTCTCTAGAATCTTTTGGAGATTCTAGAGGTTTATTCCTTTCAATATAAGCAATTAATTAATAGTAAGTGGTTAAAGTTGGAAAAACTTCAAAATAATAAATATTGTACTAATTTTCTATTATTTCTTGTATGTCTATAAGTTTTAAAGTTCTAAATGTTCAAAAAAAACATCTGGAATATGTTAGAATTTTTTGAGAATTTTAAGTAAACTTGCTTGGAATGTAGAGCCATCAATGTTAAAATAAGAATTGGAAGCGTTTTATATTATAAATATTATTCTTTTAACAACAGAAAGTATTGTAGGATAATATTTTTCTTCCGTTTGTAGTAAAAAAGTGATTGAACATTTACAAATAGTTGGGGGTAATGATAGATGTTAGAAGGTACACAAAAACTCAAATTCCCTTGGGAAGACTTTCATGGTCCAAACCTCGGCTATGTGATGGAGCAATATGATCGATATAAATTAGATCCTAGCTCTATTGACATAGAATTAAAAGAAATTTTTGATACCTGGGGTTCTCCTTCTATAGAGACTAAACAAACGAAATCATCTACTGAAAATGAAACCATTAGTGTCGAAAAAATGACGAAAATTGCAGATGCAGTCAATCTTGTGACGAATATCCGCAGACGTGGACATTTAAATGCTTCGATCTATCCGTTTGAGGATTTTAAGGAAAACAATGAGTTTCTTGTACTTGAAGAATTCGATTTAACCGAGGAAGATTTAAAGGCCATACCTGCTCATCTTCTCTGCAAGGATGCTCCAGCACATGTCACAAACGGGCTAGAAGCATATCAATATCTAAAAGAAGTGTATAAGAAATCAATTGCGTTTGAATTTAGTCATGTTCATAATTATGAAGAAAAAACGTGGCTCTTGAAAATGGTTGAATCAGGTACTATTTTCAAAGACTTGTCTAAAGTAAAACGGACCTCAATATTAAAAAGATTAACAGAGGTGGAAGGCTTTGAACAATTTCTTCATCGGACATTTGTAGGACAAAAGCGTTTTTCAATTGAAGGGTTGGATATGCTTGTTCCTGTTCTTGATGAATTGATTTCTAGTGCTGTTCAAGTTGGGACAGATACAATAAATATTGGTATGGCGCATCGCGGACGCTTAAATGTTTTGGCACATGTGCTTGGAAAACCGTATGAAATTATTTTTTCTGAATTCCAACATGCATCAAATGAAGATTTAATCACATTAGAAGGATCTATTGGCTTTAACTATGGTTGGAGTGGAGATGTTAAATATCATTTAGGTGCCAATAAACAAATTAAAGAAGAGAATTCAATTCGTGCGAAAGTAACTTTAGCTAACAATCCAAGTCACTTGGAATTTATTGATCCAATTGTAGAAGGGTATACACGTGCAGCTCAAGAAGAGAGAAGCAAAAAGGGGTATCCAAAGCAAGATTCTAATGCAGCCATGTCAATCTTAATTCATGGTGATGCCGCATTCCCAGGTGAGGGAATTGTTGCAGAAACACTTAATCTAAATAAATTGACAGGTTTTCAAACAGGTGGAACGATACATATTATTGCAAATAATATGATTGGATTTACAACAGAAAGCCGTGATTCTCGATCGACAAAATATGCAAGTGACATAGCGAAAGGTTATGAAATCCCAATTGTTCATGTAAATGCAGATGATCCTGAAGCATGTATCGCTGCGGTTTATTTGGCAATGGAATACAGAAAAAAATTCAATAGCGATTTCCTAATCGATTTAATTGGATACCGACGTTTTGGGCACAACGAAATGGATGAACCGGCAATGACTCAACCAAAGCTTTATGAAAAGGTTCGGAAACATCCAACTGTTCGTGAATTATATAGTTACAAACTAGAAAATGAAGGCGTTTTAACTTCTGAAGATATTGAAAAAATTAATGAAGAAGTTCAAATCACACTTAAAAATGCATATGCAAAAGTGCCTGATAACAAAGTTGAACAAGTTCATGAAATTCGATTGCCGAAATTTGTTAACAGTGGGTTGCCTGAATTAAAAACGGCTGTTGACAGATCGGAACTGCTAAAACTGAATGAAGAGCTTATTAATTGGCCAGAAAATTTCAATGTATTTTCAAAGCTACAAAGAATATTAGAAAAAAGAGCAAAAGCACTTTCTGAAGATGGAAAAGTAGAATGGGCATTAGGAGAAGCTCTAGCATTTGCGTCAATATTAGAAGATGGAACTCCTATCCGCTTAACTGGACAGGATTCACAACGTGGAACATTCTCACAGCGACATATCGTGTTACATGATGTAGAAACTGGAGATTTTTACTCACCATTACATCGTTTATCCAATGCCAATGCTTCATTTGCAGTTCATAACAGTCCGTTATCTGAAGGTTCTGTTTTAGGATTTGAATATGGTTATAACGTGTTTGCGCCCGAAACATTAGTGTTATGGGAAGCGCAATATGGTGATTTTGCGAACGCAGCCCAAGTATTTTTTGACCAATTCATTGCTGCAGGTAGAGCGAAATGGGGACAAAAATCAGGTTTGATCATGCTGTTACCTCACGGTTTTGAAGGTCAAGGGCCTGAGCATTCCAGTGGACGACTTGAACGCTTCTTACAGTTAGCGGCAGAAGATAGTTGGCAAATTGCAAATTTAACGAGTGCAGCTCAATATTTCCATATTTTGCGTCGTCAAGCAGATTTATTGAAACGTGAAGAGGTTAGACCGCTAGTTATTATGACACCAAAGAGTTTATTACGAAATCCGCATACAGTTTCAACGATTACAGATTTAAGTGAAGGGGAATTTAAGCCTATCATCGAACAACCAGGTCTAGGTAATGTTCCTGAGAAAGTAAAGAGACTTGTACTTTGTAGCGGGAAAGTTTCGATTGATTTAGCTGATAAATTAAAATCACTTGAAGGTAATACAGATTGGGTACACATCTTGAGAGTAGAAGAGCTATATCCTTTCCCGAAAAAAATGATTTTAGCAATTCTTAACCGTTTAACATCACTTGAAGAAATCGTGTGGGTTCAAGAGGAGCCTCAAAACATGGGTGCTTGGTTATTCATCGATCCAAGATTAAGAGAGTTAGCTCCAGAGGGCGTAAATGTCCGTTATATCGGTAGACGAAGAAGACAAAGTCCTGCGGCAGGAGACCCAAATATTCATAAAAAAGACCAAGATAGAATCGTAACTGAAGCATTAACTGAAAATGTACTAGATCAATCATTTGTTAAATTAAAATGATGAAGCATAGCTTACTATTTTCCTAAGAACACAGTCATTTACTAAACTAAATTAAGAAACAGCAATTTTGATGAAAAAATATTTAGCGAGTGCATAGGGGGAACCAACATGGCTGAGATTAAAGTACCAGAACTAGCAGAATCCATTACGGAAGGAACAATTGCACAATGGCTTAAGCAACCTGGTGATGCGGTGAAAAAGGGAGAATATCTTTTAGAAGTAGAAACGGATAAGGTTAATGTAGAATTAACTGCTGAATTTTCTGGGGTTCTAAAAGAACTACTGAAAGGATCCGGTGATACTGTAGAAGTTGGAGAAACAATCGGCCTAATCGATGAGAATGGTGAAGCAACGCTTTCTGAGCCAGAACAAGCAAAAAATGAACAAGTAGAACAAAGAGTGGGAGAGGCAATTATCCAACAAATTGATGTAATTGAAAAAGAGGATGATAAAAAACAACGAACTATCGCCTCGCCAGCAGCGAGAAAGCTTGCTCGTGAACGTGGTATTGATTTACAACAAGTAAAAGTGATTGATCCTTTAGGACGCGTCCGTAAACAAGATGTTGAGGCACATTCAAATCAAGGGCCTGTGGAGAATGCTGTTCAAAACGAACAAGCTAAATCAGTAGCTCAAGCGCCTGCAAAACAAGCGGTAGTACAACAAGAACAACCAGGTAAGCCAGTTGAACGTATAAAAATGTCAAGACGTAGACAGACAATTGCTAATCGTCTTGTAGAGGTTCAACAAACGGCGGCCATGTTAACGACATTTAATGAAGTTGATATGACTGCGATTATGGATGTTCGTAAACGACGTAAAGACAAATTCTTGGAGCAACATGATGTGCGATTAGGATTTATGTCTTTCTTTACAAAAGCAGTTGTTTCTGCCTTGAAACAGTATCCATTATTAAATGCAGAGATTCAAGGTAATGAGATTGTAATGAAAAAATTCTATGATATCGGAATTGCTGTATCGGCACCGGAAGGACTGGTCGTACCAGTTGTTAGGGATGCGGATCGTCTAAATTTTGCCGGGATTGAAAGTGAGATTCTAAATTTAGGTACGAAAGCTCGTGATAATAAATTAGGATTAGCGGATTTACAAGGTGGGACATTTACGATTACAAATGGTGGTGTCTTTGGGTCATTGTTATCTACACCAATCCTAAATGGACCACAAGTCGGTATTCTGGGGATGCATAAAATACAACTAAGACCAGTGGCGATTGATGCAGAGAGAATGGAAAATCGTCCTATGATGTACATTGCATTATCCTATGATCACCGCATTGTAGATGGTAAAGAAGCAGTTAGCTTCTTAGCTACCGTAAAAGAGTTACTAGAAGATCCAGAAGCATTATTATTAGAAGGTTAAAAAAAGGAAGCAGAATGATGATATATCATTCTGCTTCCTTTTTTTGTATTCTTCGTGAATGAATTGTATTAATGGCTTTATCCTTAACCGGATTATCATTCCTATTTTTCATATCGATCAATAATACTATTATGTCAACTAAAATAAAGTGAAAAAATTTTAAATCTTTATATAAAATTATTGTAGTAAAATGTTAAAATGAGAACATTATGCATTGTTAGTCTAGTATTGAAGATAAAATTGATTTAGTACTATCATGATTTATCCCATTCTAATCGGACAGTAAAATCCTTAACTTATGGTTCAAGTGCAAAAAGAGATAATAGGTGGAGGATGACTGTCTGTTAAGATCTGATAAGTCTTGTTTTGTTCGAAGATAGTATTTGAGAAAGCAAATAATACTGTCATTAAGGTAGTAATCAGTTATGTTTTTTTTATTATCAATTATTTTGAATCAATCTAGCATACAGGAAAATTAGTTGAGGTGATTTTGTGGGAAACAAGGTAGAACAATGGTCTTCAAAATTGGCCTTTATTCTTGCTGCAGCAGGTTCTGCAATTGGATTAGGTGCAATTTGGAAGTTTCCTTATGTAGCTGGTACGAGTGGAGGCGGAGTCTTTTTTCTTATTTTTATTTTATTTACGGTACTAGTCGGCTTACCATTATTATTAGGTGAATTTATTATTGGTAGAAGTACGCAAAAGGATGCGATTCAATCCTATAAACAAATTGCACCGAATTCATCATGGCATATCATTGGCCGTCTCGGAATTGTAACATGTTTTATTCTATTATCATTTTACAGTGTCATAGGTGGCTGGATCTTAATTTATATTTTTAAAGGGATCACTGGTGGTTTAAGTGGTTTAACAGAACAGGGATACAGTGATCTATTCGTACAAAGTATTTCAAATCCTGGATTAACAGTATTTGCCCAGTTTTTATTTTTACTTTTTACAATCGTTGTTGTATCTAAAGGCGTTTCAAATGGGATTGAAAAAGCAAATCGTTTTATGATGCCAGCACTTTTTATTATTTTCATTGTCTTAATCATTCGTTCATTATCGTTAGATGGAGCGATGGAGGGAATTTCTTTCTTTCTAAAACCAGACTTTGCAAAGTTAACATCGGAAACGATTCTTTATGCAATGGGGCAGTCGTTTTTTGCGTTAAGTGTTGGAGTTTCAGTGATGGTTACGTATAGCTCTTATTTACCAAAAAATGAAAATCTGCCTCAGTCAGCGATTTCGATTGTCTCTTTATCCTTAATGGTTGCTTTCTTAGCTGGGCTAGCAATCTTTCCAGCTGTTTTCTCATTTGGGTTAGAACCTGATGCTGGTCCAGTTTTATTATTCAATGTATTACCTACAGTTTTTAATCAGATGCCATTTGGAGTTGTTTTTTTAATCGCTTTTTTGCTTCTATTTTTATTCGCAACTTTAACCTCTGCATTTTCATTGCTTGAAATTGTTGTTGCTCCTGTTGCAAAAGGAGATGAATTAAAACGCAAAAAGTTTTCTTGGATTTTCGGGTTGTGTATCTTTATTGTAGGTATTCCTTCCACACTCTCATATGGAGTCTTAAGTCATATTACGTTGTTTGATAAATCAATATTTGATGCAGCAGACTTTTTAGTGAGTAATATATTAATGCCACTCGGTTCGCTGTTAATTGCGATATTCGTTCCTTTAAAATTGTCGAAGGAAACTCTTTTTAACGAACTTTCACAAGGATCGTCAATTAGCAAAAAGCTATTTGTTATTTGGTATATGCTTTTAAAATATGTTGCACCTGTAGTGATCATTTTCGTGTTTTTGGATGTTTTAGGAATTATTTAATAGAAAGGCGGATGACAATGTGACAAGTCTTCCGCCTTTTTCATCGTTTAGGAAATTATAAAATTCTTGTACTGTGGATAAGCGCACGACATCCAGCTCCAGCGCTTTTGTTCTTTCATATAAAAAGAAGTCTTAAAATGGCTGCCACTTTAATTTCTGTGCTTCATGAAATCGGTTTTCTACATCTCGCCAATTAACAATTTTCCACCAATTTTCAACGTATTTTTTTCGATCATTTTTATATTGTAGGTAGTAGGCATGCTCCCACACGTCGAGAACAAGAAGCGGTACAACATCCCATTGGCTTAGGTTTTGATGTTTTTCTGCTTGTAAAATTTCCAAACGTCGAGAACGAGGGGACCAAACTAAAACGGCCCAACCAACTGCTTCTACGTTGTTAGCCGCTGCCGAAAAATGTTGTTTGAATTTTTCAAAACTGCCAAAGCTTTGATTGATTTCGTTCAATAACATTCCTGAAGGCTGACCTCCGCCTTTTGGACTCATGTTATTCCAAAAAATTGTATGAAGATAATGTCCGGCACCATGAAAAGCAGCTTCTCGTTCCCAATGCTTTAACAGATCAAATTGATTCGTCATACGTGCTTTTTGCATTTCCTTTTCTGCTTTATTTAACCCGTCGACATAACCTTTATGATGCTTATCGTGATGTAGGCGCATAATTTCTTGATTAATGAAAGGTTCTAATGCATCATAGGGATATGGTAATGGTGGGAGAGAATGCTCACCAATAGGTACTGAACTTGAATAAGTTTGAGCACGTAACATTTCATTCTCAGTTCCGACAGCGAAATACTGTTCAAACTGTCGATGAATCTCATTTGCACGAACATAGAGGTCCGTGTAATCCAATGAGTCTGCTTCCTTAAGTTCACTTTGAAATTGATCTAACTGATCCTTCCATTCTGCAAGCGAATGTGCATCAGCGTTTTCACGTAACATATCAAGTGAACGATGATAGCTCTCTAAAATTTCATCACTCCACTTTTTCATTGATGAAATGAATTCTTCATCCAAAACAAATCCCTCCCCGTAATCAGTCGTAGTCAATATATGCATGAAGCAAGAAGAGATGCTTTTATTTTGTAAGATAAGAAAGTATAAATTTTTTGACTTAGTTTTCGTGTCCGGCCCCTCTTGGGTCTACAGCCACTCAGGAATTGAAGGCAAAGAACACTTTCTATTCCTGAGCGTCTTATTTGCTCGAGGCTGAACAAGGCGCTTGCGCTTTTCTTATCTCCAGTGTAAGGCATTTTGAGTTATTTGAATAAGAGATTATATCAACTGGTGCATGAAACATGAACGGTTAAGCAAAAAAAATGCTTGGCTAGATATAATTATCTAGCCAAGCATTTTAGGTTTTACTGTATTTACAAAGGTTTGTTTATTCATCTGATAAATTCTTTTCGACGTTAATCCAGTCTTGAGACCATTTTTCTATTTCTCTCAAAAGGGGCTCTAATGAAAAACCCTTATCAGTTAAAGAATATTCGATTCGAACTGGAGTTTCTGCATAAACTTCTCGATTAACAATTCCTTGATTCTCCAAGTCCTTTAACCGATCCGATAGAACTCTCCCAGTGATTCCGATTGAAGTTTCAATAGTAGAGAACCGTTGAGGACCACTTAGGAGTTGGTAAATAATTAGTCCTGTCCACCTCTGACTTAAGATCCCCATCGCCTTCTCAAACCTTGGACAAATTAAAGATTTATTCAAAATTCATCCCCCCTATAATAAATATTATACCAAATTATAATAAATAATATAATGTGAAACAACAAATTAGTTACTTGACATAATCTTGTAATGAAAATATAATTACTTACATAAAGTAACTAACTATTAAAAATGACTTTTAATTAATTATTTAAGCTAATGGTAGGAAATAATAGCTTTAATTAACTTTTTCTCATTATAAATATAATTTCAATCAATAAGGAGTGTCAACAATATGAACTTCCATGATCAACCAAATACATTCGTCGGTCAAGTGAACTTAAAAGTTGAAAATTTAGAACGTGCACTGTCGTTTTATCAATATATCATCGGGTTTAAAATATTGGAACAAACAGAAGGAAATGCTAAATTAACTGCTGATGGGAAAACAATTCTGTTAACAATTGAGCAACCAAATGATGTTACGCCTAGACAACGAAATACTACAGGCTTATATCATTTTGCAATACTTTTACCTAAACGTTCTGATTTGGCTAATATCGTCCAGCATTTATATCGAAGCGGTATTCAGTTTGGCTCATCAGATCATTTAGTAAGCGAAGCAATCTACCTTTCAGATCCTGATGGAAATGGAATCGAAATCTATATTGACCGTCCATCGTCTTCATGGAATTGGATAAATGGTGAAGTCGAAATGACTGTTGATCCATTAGATTTTGAAAACCTACTAACTGAAATAAATCAGGAATCGTGGAATGGACTTCCAAATGAAACTGTAATGGGGCATATTCATTTGCACGTTTCTGAATTGCAAAAGACAGAAGAGTTTTATAGTAAGGGACTTGGTTTTCAAGTTGTATGTCGTTACGGGAGCCAGGCTCTCTTTATTTCTACTGGTGGATATCATCATCATATAGGGTTAAATACATGGGCTGGAGTTGGGGCTCCTAGACCTTCTATTCATAGTATTGGATTAAAATCATTCTCACTTGTCCTAGCAAATGAGGAAGCAAGAAATAATATAATCAAGCAGTTACAAGCTTTAGACTATAAAGTAATTGAAGAGAATGGTATTTTTGTTACGGAAGACCCTTCAGGGAATCGAATACAATTAACGGTTTAATTAAAATCGTGATAACCTTTATAGCTATGAACATTATGGTAAATTTGGTTATAAATAAAATGTAGATTTCGTATCTCTAATTGCAAACATTTTAATAAAGGTTTTGGAGGAAGGTACTTTGCTGAAAAATACAGTGGAAAAATCACGGTTTGAAATAGGTATATACACGCTTGGAGATTTAGTTGCTAATCCACATACTGGAAATATCATTAGCGCACAACAACGTATACGTGAAATTGTTGAAGCGGCAAAGCTGGCAGATGAAGCTGGACTAGATGTATTTGGTGTGGGAGAACATCATCGTTTAGATTATGCTGTTTCTGCAACCCCAGTTGTGTTGGCGGCAATTGCACAAACAACAAAGCAAATAAAACTGACAAGTGCAACAACAGTTTTAAGCACGGTCGATCCTGTTCGTTTGTTCGAAGACTATGCGACATTGGATTTGATCTCAAATGGTCGTGCTGAAATAATCGCAGGGCGAGGTGCATTTGTGGAGTCATTTCCGCTTTTTGGATATGACATGGATGATTACGCAGAACTATTTGCTGAAAATATTGACTTATTTTTAAAGCTCAACAAAAGCGAATCGATTACTTGGAACGGCAAATTTCGCTCGGCAATTCATGATGCGGAAATTGCTCCGCGTCCAGCTCAAAAGCAACTTCCAATCTGGGTTGGAGTTGGCGGTACACCGGAAAGTGCTGCATTAGCTGGTAGACTCGGGACTGGGATGGCTATCGCGATTCTTGGAGGAGATCCACAACGATTTAAGCCATTAGTAGATGTTTATCGAAAATCAGGTATAGAAGAAGGACATGATTTATCCAATCTCAATGTAGGTGTTACAGGACACGGATATATTGCGAAGACTACACAACAGGCTAAGGAAGAGTTTTATCCTTATTATTCAAATTATTGGAAATATGTGAACGGTCAACGTGGCATTTCGACAAAAATGTCTCGTGCAGACTTCGAGCAAATGTCGAGTCCTGAAACTGCATTATTTGTAGGTAACCCACAGCAAATTATTGAAAAGATCCTCCAACAATACGAGATGTTCGGACATCATCGTTTCATGGCACAAATTGATATAGGTGGCGTACCATTTAATAAAATTGCAGAAGGAATAGAATTATTAGCAACAGAGGTAGCGCCGGTTGTAAAAAGAGAAATCAACAAATATAACGAAATTTAATTGTTTTTCACTAATTTACGTGTGTAACGGGCAGAATCATCCAATTGATTCTGCCCTTGTTGTATACCTAGAATGAAAAATGACTAATCCATTTCATCTGAATTTCTTAAAAAATCGGAGTGAATTATGATAAGTAATTGGCATTTTCGATAATGTTAGGTATAGCGAGAAATATTGGATCCTTTTGGGGTGTGATCTCCCAATTATTTTTTTGCTTTTCTTTAATCTTGAGATTGGGGATTTACTGTCCGTTAAGAATGAGATAAAATGTGTACAAAGAAGGGATTGAGAAGATATGATACATAAAACATGGCAAACATCATCGCCGCTTAAAAAAGTAACATGTATACATACAGATGCTAAAAAGTATATGGTTAATCGCGCATTAACTGCAGGTAAACAGTATGATGTCCAAAACGAAACAGAAGAATTTTATTTTGTTATTGATAATACTGGAAAAGTTGGCGGTTATTATAAAGAGTATTTCGAAGCTCAAGTATAAACTTAATAGATAGTGAAAAAAAGGATGCCCGTGTGTCATCCTTTTTTTCACTATTAACAAATAGAAAGATGATGATTGTGGGAGAATAAACACCATAGCTACCACTGAGTGAGTATTCAACTTTAGTATAAGCTCACTAAACACCTCTCACATTTTTGTTATTTATTTTTAAAGAGTTTGAATTAAGAGAGGAAGACTTTTATGAAAGAGAACAAACTAACCATTAGAAACGCAAAACTTGAAAACCTTGCAACAATTGTTAGAATATATAATTCTTCTATTCCAGGAAGACTTGCGACCGCCGATTTGGAAGAAATCACCGTCGAAAGTAGAATTGCTTGGTTTCATGAGCATAACGCACATCATAGACCATTATGGATTTTGGAGGAAGATGGTAATATTGTTGGGTGGTTAAGCTTTCAATCATTTTATGGAAGACCTGCCTATCATGCAACTGCAGAAGTTAGTATTTATTTAGATCCTTCTGTACAGGGAAAAGGCTACGCTCAACTCTTAATTGAGAGAGCAATCTCACAATGTCCTAAATTAGAAGTTAAAACATTGCTTGCGTTTGTATTCGGTCATAATAAACCAAGTGTGAATTTATTTCAAAAATATCAATTTGAAAAGTGGGCTCATTTACCTAAAATAGCCGATATGGATGGTGTAGAAAGAGATTTACTTATACTAGGTAAAAGAATAACAAGTTAAAAAATAGGGAACAAGTCAGTTATTACTTTTTTTACCTTTGTATCCTGTAAAGCATATATTGAACAGGTTCAACTTTAAAGCTATACTAAAAAATTGTCATACCTATCACATCGTTTCGTTTGTAAAAAACACGTAATAAAGATCAGGATTTAAATTTGAAAATGTTGAATTAGAGGGTGAGTCCATGCAGAATCAATTATTTACTCATAATGATTTAGATGGTGTCAGTTGTGGAATTCTTGCAAAGTATGCATTTCCGACCAATATCGAAGTACATTATCATTCAGTTAACAGTCTAGACTATCAAGTAGAGAAATTTTTAAATGAATTCGGGAAGAAAACGAATTTTCAACTTTACATAACAGATTTATCAGTAAACAAAGAGAATGAGTTAAAGTTAAATGAGTATACATCGAAGGGAGGGAACATTCAATTAATTGATCACCATAAAACCGCACTTCATTTTAATGAATATGAGTGGGGTATAGTGAAAGTTGAAGAAGCTGAAGGGAAGCTAGCGTCAGCAACCTCCTTATTTTACACGTATTTAGTTGAGCGCAACTTTATCCAACCAACAGCTATTTTAGATGAATACGTAGAGTTGGTCCGTCAATATGATACATGGGAATGGGAAAAAAATGATAACTTCCTTGCGAAAAGACTAAATGATCTATTATATATGCAGTCAATAGAAGAATTTGAAGAGTCAATGCTTGAAAGAATCAATCAGCAAGCTCATTTTTCTTTTGATGAATTTGAAGAAAAAATATTGGCTATTGAAGAGAAAAAAACAGACCGATATATTCGTCGAAAAAGAAGAGAATTAGTTCAAACTACAATTAATGATCTCTGTGTCGGAATTGTTCATGCAGAGTCTTATCATTCGGAATTAGGTAATGCACTAGGGAAAGAGTATCCTCATCTAGATTGCATTTCCATGTTGAATATGGGAAGTAAAAAAATTAGTTTTCGGACGATACATGATCATGTTGATGTGTCCGACTTGGCTTCTAAGTATGGTGGTGGAGGACATGCAAAAGCCTCGGGCTGCCAAATAACAAAAGAAGCTTATAAAGAATTTGTTGAAAAACCATTCTCCATTAAGTCATTAAAAGAAGATTCACGCAATAATCAATATAATAATAAGGTTCGATGTTCACATTATGAAAACAAAGAAGATGATCAATTTTTACTATACCAAGATGGAAAAGAACAATGGATTATCGAAAAAAACCATGTTTTACTTCCGGAAGCACATCCATCATTCGAGACTGCAGAACGATTTTTGAAAAGATCTTTTTCAGCAGGGCTTTCAAAAGATGAGAAACTAATTGATTATTTAGTTCAATCTTACGACGGGATGAAATAAGAGGGAATTTTCATATTCATAAAAGAACAGCAAGGCCTTTGTGGTTTTGCTGTTCTTCAATAATATAGAAATTTTTATTTAGAGCGAATTAGTATACTAAAAATGTGAGCTTTCCATCCTCCACTATCATCAACCATAAAGATTGTTGTGATGTTTGTTAATCGACAATGATATAAGCAATCATCGATATACTACCATGCCCATCATGTGTATGTGTATCACAAATTAAGCGATACGTCCCTTCTTCTTTAAAGTGCAAAGGTACAATCGTTTCTTCGCCTTTTTTAACCGTCCCCTTGATATCAGTACCTTCAATAAAAAATGGATGTTCCGCACCGTTTACTCCGAAAATACTTAAAGTTACATCTTGATCCTTTGGAATAACAATTGTACCAGGGTCAAAACGATAGGACTCAATTTTCTTTCCATCCGTTGTAGTTGTCGAAAATTCTCCTGTGACCATGTTGATAATAAGGTCATTTCCATGGTTGTTACTAGTTTTAAAAGTTGGGATGGCTTCTCTCGAGATAAAATACAAACTAAAAGCTAAAAGTGCTCCGATTACTATAAACAACCATTTCCTATTAATAACGATAAATTTCAATATGATTCCTCCCTCTTGAAAGCATGTCTCCATCATCTATATGTCAATAGGGAGGTGAACTTGTCTAAAAGTTAAAAAGAAAAAGAAATTGAATAAGGTATTTATAAGGATTGCCAACAAATTTTACATTAAGACTTCTTTTTTTATTGAAGTTATGTTATATTAAACAAGCGATGAGCTGAATTGTGTAAGTCGACAGACATGCCTTCTGGCTAAATGCACGATGTGGCGTGCAGTCTTTCGCCTCAATACGCAAAAACGACGTCTATAGACGTCGTTTTTTATTTCTATATTACAATAGTACTTGGTAAGAAATACTGCTGTGTGAAACAAATAGGTTTTGTATTAATAGGAGGAAATATGATTGATTTTATTGTCCTCAAAATTCCACCTAACGAGCATGCGGCCATCCTCATAAAGCTAAAAAGATTCACATCTAAGCAATTTCATTGTAACAAACGCAGAAGTAATAGTAGGTCAAGATTTTCTCTCATTATTAACTGGCAGTAAAAACCCCTCACTTCTAAATTTGAGTGATTCAAGGAGGAGAAGGTGAGGGGATAATGAACTGTCCGTAAAAGTTAAGATACAACTCGCATTATCTTATCATTACTTTTTTAAGTTAACTGCTGAAAAGTTTTCTAACACTGGTAAAGTACGTTCTTCTTCAATCATTGCGTGTCCACATAGAGGGCAATTTGGATTTTCGTCAGATTTAAAATTATCCCTCATCCAACCATTGCAATCATCGGAAGCACAAGTCCATATTTTTAAATTTACTTCGGGCGGTTTTTCGACTTGCTGTTGAAATCTCATTTACTCACATCCTTTAGTAAGGAGATTTAGTACTACATATATTATACACTTTTTTCCTAACAATATGTTGATTAGTTAACAAATTCCTTCCAGAATTAGAATGTTGTTTCTAAAAACTAGAAGTGGTTTACTTTATTTTTGCTTAGGAATTTATAAAATTCTTGTACTGTGGATAAGCGCACGACATCCAGTGCCTAGCCCCTCTTGGGTCTACAGCCACTTTTGAATTGAAGATAAAAAACACCTTCTATTCAAAATCGTCTTATTTGCCCGAGGCTGATCAAGGCGCTTGCTCTTTTGTTCTTGTCATTTAACTTCAATCAAGTCAGATACAGCAACTTGTGTTCGTTCCTCAAGTGGTCCTCTTAAATGACAAGTAACTAATTCTTGATCTTCATGTAATTCATCAATCCAAATTGAGCTTCCGTTATACATGACTTTGACATCCGCAGAAGATGAGAGAATTTGTTTTACTCGAATAATATCCATATAAAAAACCTCCTAATAAAATCATCATTCTATTATTTACATAGACCATGTAATTTATGTACGAGAATTATTTTAAAATGTTATTTTGGATGCTTATTATGGGAGCAAGTTTTCTATAAGATATTTAACGCCAATCCGGTACGTTTCAAAAAATCTACTTAGAAGAGCAAACAAGCTTATTAATAACGATCACATATTTTTCTAATCCCAGTAAAAAATGATGTAACAGACTATACATAAGTCAATGGAATCATGAAAGTTTAAAATGGAAACGTTATCAAATTAGTCACTGTCACTAAATATAATCTTTTCTAGTACAGTCTATCACCATACCATCTTTAGAACATAAATTGTAATTGTGTTAATTAAACTATGAATTTTTCAAAACTCATAGCGCAAGTTTGTAAGAAGGAGGTGCAAGAAATGGGAACAGGGAATACTAACTGGAAAAAAGACTTTGATAAGGCTGTAGCTCTTCACAAAAAGGCGATAAATGGTGATAAGCAAGCAGCCCAGAAGGCGTATGAAACGTTGAAGAACATTAAATTCCAAGTAAATAATCATTCACTAGTTGAGGCGTACTTTGGAAGCTCATCAGCATTAATCGCAAGAGATAGTACTGATTTAACAGATAAAACGAACTATGCAAAAAGAGGTATGAAAGCTCTAGATCAGGCAATTAAGTTAGATGGAAATAATGTTGAGATTCGTATGTTAAGAGGAAATGTTGCCTATCGCTTACCTGAAGTCTACTTTAAACGTACGAAAACGGCTATAGAAGATTTTCAATATCTAATCAAAGCATTCGAGGGAAACAATCGAGATATTTCCAAAGAACAATATTATGAGATCTTATTAAAGTTAGGTGCATCATATAAAACTGTAGGTAACTCTCAACGTGCAGAGGAAACATGGAATAAGCTATTGAGTTTAAATAATAGCAAATATAAAACGCTTGTAGAAAAAGCTAAATCAACTGGAGGTGAGTAATTGTGGGATCTTACAAAAAATCACAATTACGACAACAGATACTAACAACATTAAGCAAATCTAATCCCTATAGTATGAAAGAAAATGCTGCTGTTAGTAAATCAGATAAAAAACAAACACAAGTAAAAAATCAAGACGCTGCATTTATTCCAGCGACAGTGCAGAAGCACGCTCAAGAACGGGTAATTGAACTAATAGAAAAAGTCGTTAAAGAACCTATTGATGTTTCAGTTCCAGTACATTTACAAGAAGATATTCAAACATTAGTACTAGAACTATTAGAATTAATCGTTCCGGGTTCAGCACAAGAACAAAATGATTCAGAAAAAACACAATCAAAGAGTAGCAATTCGACGAAATCGAAAAAAAATAAAAATTATACAAATAGCTTTTCTACCTCAAATCAGGTCAAGGAAAAGCAAACTGAAAATCTACATTTTCAACCAAAATCAACTCCTAGCAAAGCTACTTCATCACAAAATGGAGCTTTAAGAGATGCAATTAAACTTCACGAAGAAGGCATAAAAGGGAACAAACAATCAGTAAAAAATGCAATATCCGCATTTAAAGACCTTGCAAAACAGCAAAAAAACAATTTGGAAATTAAAGCTTATTTAGGAAGTGCTACCACTTTACTAGGCAGGGATGCAAGTAGCGTTACAGATAAGATGAAATACGCATTAGAAGGATTGAAGATTTTAGACGGGGTTGTTCAGGAAGCTCCTAATTTAGTCATCGCTAGAGTGTTAAGAGGGAATGTTTCTTATCGACTTCCTGAAATGTACTTTCAAAGAACGAGCACTGCGATAGAAGACTTTTCTTTCCTTGTTTCTGCATATGAAAAGGACTCATCTATTTTAAATGAAGATGAATATGTAGACATATTAAAAAATGTTATTGATGCTTGCAAGCGAACAAATCAATCAGAAAAAGCATCTATGTTTCAATCAAAATTAAAGAATATCAATAATGTCGGAAGCAATGTCCCGGTTAACGCAAATAACAGTAACGAAGCTTCAAGCAAAACGTCAAAAACAGAAGGAAAAGCTAATGGACTAACAGATGAGGCAATTCTTATGCATCAAAAAGCACTAAATGGCGGTCCTACAGAAGTACAAAGAGCAATTGACTTCTTTGAAAGCTTTGTCTTAACGAATACAGCACCTGAAGTAGAAATGGCTTATTTGGATGTCCAATCAATGTTAGGAAGAGACTCAAATAGCACATTTGAAATGTTTGGCTCAGCAATTAAATCGATGAAAGCAATGGATCGTCTAATAAATGAAAATCCAGCAAATCCTCAACTTCGACTAGTCAGAGCAAAACACAGTTTACGTTTACCAGAAAATTTTTTTAGACGCTCTGCGATAGCAGTAAGTGATATTGAATTTCTGTTAACAGAATATGACAAGGAACCAGATTCATTAAATGAAGAAACGTATCAACAGCTATTATTTGATTTAGGATGTGCCTATGAAAAGCTTGAGATGATAGAGGAAGCAAAAGAAGCATGGAATAAACTATCGCAAACTAGCCCTAGTAATGGGATTCAGCAATTAGTGAACGAGAAACAAGAGCAATATAGTTATAAACAGAAGAAACTGCGCGTACTTTCACAAGCAACGAAAGATAAATTTTATGCGGAGGCTAAAGAATTGCATGCTTTAGGTGCAAAAGGAAATAAACTGGCTGCTAAACAAAGTTTAGAGGCTTGGGGAAAAGCACAGCAAGCGTACCCTGATTGTGAAGTTGCGAACACATATTTTGCGGCATCAATAGCACTGGTAGGTAAGTATGCAAGTGATCCACAGGAAATGTTTGGCGAAACAATGAAAGCATTAAAGTTGTTAAAAACATCCATTAAGACCGATAATCCAGAATTGAAATTTTTACGAGGGTCTATATACAGTGTTTTACCAGAAGGTTTCTTCCATTCTAGTAATCTTGCAATTAGAGACTTTTCTGGTGTTAGAACAGCCTTTGAACGACATCATGAAAATCCTCCGATCTCAAAAGACCAATATGTCAAATTATTGTTTGATTTAGGTCATTTATATAAACGAACCCATCTCTTGGATAAAGCTGAGAAAACATTTAAAAAGCTAGTAAAAGTTGCACCTAGCTCCAAATATGCTCAACTCATCGAAAGACAGGAGGGAAACCCAGAAACATGAGCTCGTTATTTGAAGACAAACTGAAAAAAGTAAATTTGCCTGCTACCATTGACCGTTTTTTAAACGGGAACCCACATCCAGATAAGATGTCAGAGCAACAAATTAATGAATATCATCTTGCATCTTTACAAGAAATTGTAAATAAGGCATATGAAAAAAATGAATTTTACCGTCAAAAGCTCGATGAAGTAAATATGAAACCGAACGATATCATGCAATTAAGTGACTTAAGTAAATTACCATTTTTGACAAAGGATGAGCTAAGAGGAAACCCATATATCCTCTTAACATGTGATAAAAAAGAAATTGCACTTGTTCAAGTATCAACTGGTACGACAGGTGGAGAAGAGATTTATATGATGTATACATGGAATGATTACTACTTGCACGATTTAGCACCGAGGTATCCAGATTTATTTTCAGTAGATCCTGGTGATGTTTGTTTAAATGCTCTTCCATATGAAATGAGTGCTGCTGGTTTGGCTTTTCATAAAACGTTTATGGAAGGTTGTGAAGCAACAGTCATTCCGGCTGGGAAGGGTGGAGCATATTCAACTCCTAAGAAAACATTAAAATTGATAAGAGATCTCTTACCAAATGTTGTGATAACAACACCTTCATGGGCGATGTTATTAGCTGAAGAGGCTAATGAGCAAGAGTTTGATTTAACATCGTTACAGTTAAAAAAGTTATGGATTACTGGAGAGGGTTGTTCTCCGGCATTTCGCAGCCGCCTAGAAAAACTATGGGGTGCGACTGCTAACTTCTTTTACGGAAGTCTTGAATGTGGAGTTTTAGGAATTGAATGTGATGATCACGATGGGTATCATGTCACTCAAGGGCACGCCATTCTTGAAATTGTTGATCATAAAACAGGAGAGCCACTTGATGAAGGGGAAATTGGTGAAATCGTTGTAACAAGTGCACTTCGCTACGACACACCAATTTTACGTTTTCAAACAGGTGACTTAGGCTATATAGAATCAGAAACATGTTCGTGTGGGGTAACAATGCCGAAATTTTATCTTCGAGGCAGAGTAGTGGATCAAATTCTCTACAACGGCACAACACTATCTCCATTTTACCTTGAGGAATTTTTAATGCGTGAGCCTGAAATAGGTAACTGGTTTGAATTTGTTTTAAATAAAGAAGGCGACAATGAAGTTATAAACGTTCGATGTGAGCTTGCAGCTGACATTGAGCCTTCAGAGCATCTGGCAGATTCATTAGCAAGTAAGCTTGAATTTGCTTCTGGAATCCCATTTTCATTTGAATTTGTTGAAAAACTACCACGTCCAACAGGAAAAACAATTCGTGTTGTTTACAAATAGAGGTGAAAAAATTGATCATTGATGCACATGCGCATTTATCAAATACAGATTACGGAAATACAGAATCATATATAAAGATGATGAAAGATGCAGGTATTGATCAAGGGGTTGCGGTTCCTGGAGCAATGTTGGATGTTCGAAAAATGACAGATTATATTACTGGTAAAGCAAAACCAGACAATCCTATCCCGGATAATCAATACGTTGAAAAAGCAATCAAGGGTAATAAAAATATAAAGGGATTTATCTGTATAAACCCTCATGACCAAGATGTAGATCAACAACTTGAAAAAGGTCGAGAGCTTGGCTTTTTAGGCTTAAAACTATCTCCTTTATCACATCAGTTTTCATTTGCATCGAAAGGAATTCAAAGCTTAGCGTCTCTCTGTGGGGATTATGGTTTTCCAGTATATTCGCATGTTGTCTACAGTCCTGGTGCATCAACTACTAAGTTCATACAATTAGCTAAGCGATTTCCTCAGACAAATTTTATAGTTGGTCATATGGGATTTGGTCCGGCTGACCAAGAAGCTGTTGAGGCGGTAAAAACCCTTCCTAATTTTTATTTAGAAACATCAACAGGTAATTATCTTCACATTCAAGAAACGATTAAGAAAATTGGCGCGTCAAAAGTGATTTTCGGTTCAGAATATCCATTATCACATCCAGCGATTGAATTGGAAAAAATTTTAAAACTTCCGTTAACAGATCGTGAACGTGAGCAAGTATTAAGTGAAAATATTAAACATCTTCTACAGATGACATAAAGGGTGTGTTTAGTTGGACGCACAAGAGAAGTTATCCTCGTTAAATGATGTGCTTAAATATGCAAAAACCTCAACCTTTTATGCTAAACGTTTACCACATCTCCCATTACGCACACTAGCGGATATTAAGCAGATTCCGATCACAACTAAAAATGATTTAAGACAGCATTCACCTTTTGGGCTATTGCCAAACGCTGCAGAGTCATTGGCGCAGTATCATGAATCATCGGGTACGACAGGTCGACCCGTAGCAATCTGGTATAGCGAAACAGACCTTGATGAAATATCGAATCAAATTGCAACAAATGGATTTAAATTCAAGGAAAAAGATATTGTTCTCATCCGCTTTCCGTATGCACTATCAACGATTTCCCATTTCATTCATCAAACGGTACAAAAACAAAATGGTTGCGTCGTACCAGCTGATAGTCGCACAACGGTTACACCAATGCCAAAGGTGATCGATTTATTACAAACGTTACATGTAACCGTGCTTGCATGTAATTCACTTCAATCAATCATGCTCGCTGAGGTAGCGGAAATGAATAACTTGAATCCTAAAACTGATTTTCCAGCATTAAGAGCGATATATACAGCGGGTGAGCCATTAACACCATTTCGTCGAGCATTAATCGAAGATATTTGGGGCGTCCCTGTATTTGATAACTATGGAATGACAGAAGCTGGGACGATCATGGTAGATTGCTCGTTTCAGCAATTGCATTTGTTTGAGGAGTGTTTTCATGTAGAAGTTTTAGAGGATGATTTACAAACAGCGGTAAAGGATGGAGATTGCGGCAATTTAGTGGTGACCACGTTACGAAAACGAGCAACGCCTATGATTCGTTATTTAACTGGTGATATTGTGCAAGTAAATCATCATCCTTGTAGTTGTGGTTCTGGCTGTTCATACCAAATTAGGGGAAGAAAAGATGAAATGTTAACAATCAATACTGTTAGATTTGATTTATATGCAATTGAGAAAATGATATCTCGATTACCTGCAAGACGATTTTGGACAGTTGGTAAATGGAACAATCACCTCTATCTATTTATCGAAAAAGAATCTGATCATGATATGGTGTCAAACGAGTATGTTGAAACTCTTAAAGCAACATTTGAAATTGGCCTCTCAATCCTCTTGTTAGAAAAAGGAACATTGTATGATCGACATGAATCTTTATCATTCGGAATGAAAGCGAAGCCTCGTTATTATTTAACAGATCAAGAGACAGAAAGCTTATTAAAACAAATTATAAACCCCTAGTTGGAAGGAGCAAGTAAAAAATGCAACAAAAAGAAAGGCAAGTATGGTATGACGGTAGAGAAGTTTCAGTTGAAAATATGGATATTTGGGAGTTAATTAACCATTCACCAATTGACAAGGTTGTTGTTTCCCTGCAACAGCGACAAGGTGGATATTTTCCGCAAAAAATGTCATTTATTACAGAAGTAGCGAACACGGATGAGCTTGAACAAGTACCTTTAGGAGACGTCGTATTTTCTAACAATCAAGAAATTTTAGCAAATGCGAAAAAACTAGGCTACCAAACGTGTATTTTTTATTCAGTAGATGATCGAGTCATGTTAGAACGTGTTTCAAGAGAAGCAAGTGAGTATGATTTCGCTGCCGTAGATTTTGACTTACCAACAAACATTCCACTTGAATTAATTATTGCTAGATTAGAAGAAAGCAACACAGTATTACTACGAGCTGTAAATACAGCTATTGATACAGAAATTGCGTATGGAACCCTTGAGAAAGGTAGTGACGGTGTTCTATTTGCTACAACAGATGTTGATGAGGTGAAGCGACTAACTGCCTATATGTCGAAGCTTTCCTCAGAAAATTTGAAGCTACATCCGATGGTTGTGACTGAAGTTAAGCATGCTGGAATGGGTGTACGTGCATGTATTGATACGACAGGGATTATGACGCAAGATGAAGGGATGATAATTGGCTCGACATCTGGTGGCGGTCTATTTGTCTGCTCTGAAACACATTATCTTCCATATATGAATTTAAGACCTTTCCGTGTAAATGCTGGTGCAATTCACTCCTATGTATGGCAGCCAGACGATGCAGCTGAATATTTAAGCGATTTAAAGGTTGGCGATAAAGTACTATGTGTGAATACGAAGGGTGAAACGCGTATTCTTACTGTTGGTCGAATGAAAACAGAAGTACGTCCAATGTTATTAATAAAAGGAACGGTTGGAAATCGAGAGCTGAATGTCATTGTTCAAGATGATTGGCATATTCGAATTATGAGTGCAGATGGAAAGCCTCGCAATGCTTCAACAATTAAACCTGGTGATGAATTACTTTCCTATGTATGTGAACCAGGTAGACATGTTGGGGTTAAAGTAAACGAAACGATCATTGAAAAATAAAATGGGAGGCAAAAATTTATGTCGGGGAAAGAAATACGATTTAAAAAACTATATCATCATTCTGATAAATTATTAATTGTCCCGATGGATCATGGAATTACGATTGGTCCTGTAGTGGGTTTAACTGAGATTAATGAAACAGTAAAGGCAGTGTTTGAGGGCGGAGCAGATGCGGTCGTTGTTCATAAAGGACTTGTCCGTTATTTAAAAGATACACTCGGATCCAATAAAGGAGAATTAATTATTCATTTGTCTGCTTCAACTTCGTTAGCACCTGAAGCACAAGCAAACCGGAAAGAAGTTGTTTCATCTGTGGAGCATTCAATTCGTTTAGGTGCAACAGCTATTTCGACACATGTAAATTTAGGATCACCCTTTGAAGCAGATCAGTTAAGAGATGTTGGAATGATTGCTGAAGAATGTGATAAATGGGGCTTACCGTTGCTTGCGATGATGTATGTACGTGATGGCTCAAAAGATCATGAATTTGATTCAGTACGAATTCGGCATGCAGCCCGAGTTGCCGAAGAACTAGGTGCTGATATCGTAAAAGTAAATTACAGTGGATCAGCAGAATCATTTAAAGACGTAATAACTGGTGTGAAAATTCCTGTGTTAATTGCTGGTGGCGAAAGATTATCATCAAGTGGTGATTTGTTATCGATGGTTGACGATGCAATCAGTGCTGGTGCTAACGGTATCTCGATTGGCAGAAATATTTTTCAAGATGAAAACCCAGCAAAGCTTTGTGCGGGTATTCGTTCTATTCTCGATCAATAATTATCTTGAAAGGATGAACAGATTAATGTTCATCCTTATTTCTGTTTCGAGGGTAAAGTTCAGCTAACACCTAACCATCATTAATGGATGGACGAAACTTCAACTAATAAGAATTTCGAGTAAAAGGAAATAAGTTTCAATCATGTATTCATTTTGAAGATTAAGCCATACTAGGATGGTGGAAAAAACTACTAGTGAAACTGGAGGGAAAAAACAATGCTAAAAAAAATAGTATTGGCAACAGCGATTTTTTTATTAGCCATTCCGTCTATATCTTATGGACAAATCAAGACGTTTAAAGAACCACCTTTTGAATTTTATAAAGTTTCAAAAGGGGATACTTTTTGGTACATAGCGCAACGATATGGCTTGGATTATAAAAAGCTAATGCAGCTAAACCCTACAATCGAACCGACAAATATGCATGTCGGAGAGGTTATTCGTTTAAAGGCATCTGCCTCAAGTCCTAGCAGCTTTGAAGAACAGGTTGTCCAGCTAGTCAATCAACAAAGAGCTAAAGCAGGATTAAAATCACTTACTCACAGAGCAGATGTGAAAAATGTCGCACAGAAAAAAGCTCAGGACATGATTAATTCTAATTATTTTTCTCACACAAGCCCAAACTATGGTTCGCCATTTGATATGTTAAAAACTTTTGGAATTAGCTACTCATATGCAGGAGAAAATATCGCAAAGGGACAAAAAACACCACAAGAGGTAATGAACGCATGGATGAACTCTTCTGGCCATCGCGCAAATATTTTAAAACCGGAATTTGATGCAATTGGTGTAGGCTACTATCATGGGGCATGGGTTCAAATGTTTATTAAAGGGAGATAGGATAACGATAACCAAATGTGGCTGACACATAGGGTAATTAATTCACTTTTGAGGTACCGGAAAAAACATAAAGAGTAAAGAAGTTAAAAGCAGTAGATTTCGAATAGAAAATCTTACTGCTTTTAGCATGTATTAGTGATGTGAAATTCTTTCAATTATAAAATTAGTATAAAAATAAAAGAGATGAAAATAGTCTCTCATTTCGCTAGGTCAGTTCACTTCACTTCTTAGCTTTTTATAGTTCAAACAATAAAGTTTTGCTTGTAATTGACTAATGTCTATTTTGTATTTTTTTAGAAGCTGAAAAAATACGTAACGGTTTCTGTTTGAGTCAATATTAATCTCCTATACAGTATGAGTTTTTAGACTTGTTTTCCAATGGACAAGCATCTTGCTCCTGCACAAACTTGGCCTTGATATTATATAGCTTTATCGTTGCTAGTCACCACATTAACTTCGCTTGAAAGATTATTTTTCGAATTAAGCCCTACTGATGCAAAGATACCTAAAACAGCACAGACAATTATATACATGAATGCGGATACATATAACCCATTAAAAACTTCAATTAAATATCCCATAATCATTGGTGCAAGAAATGCTCCAATCATTCCGCCAAGATTAATCATCCCAAATGTAGACCCAATAACGTTCTTTGAGAATATTTTATGCGGGAGACCAAAAATGGTAGCCACAATTGGGCCATGAAAAAACATACATATAGCTTGATACGTAATGACTAGCGAAACAGACGGTGCGTTAAATAACAAATACAGAGATACAATCATGATGATAAAGCTTACAATTGAAAGATATTTTTCTTTTCCGCTTAATAAAGACTTGATAAGTTGTCCACCAATAATAACACCTACAGCGCCAGCAAGTGCCGGAATTGACGTAAGCATACCCATAGACATCAAATCAAGACCTCTAACATCTACAAGATAAGGAGGCATCCATGAAATGAGTCCCCATACGACAGTACTTACTCCAAACCACATAATGGCTAACTGCCAGCTTGTCCTAAGTTTTAAAACATCTTTAAAAGAAGCTTTTTGAGCCGTTTCTTCATCAGCTTTTTCGACCTGCATATTTTTCGGATTTAAATAATACCAAAGTAAAGCTGCAACGAAAATACCCAATATACCTATGGCAATAAAGAGGTTCTGCCAACCTATCCACACAAGTAACGGCGTAGCAATTAAAGGAGCAATCACTCCACCAAGTGAATTGGAAGACATCATGATCGTCTGGGCACTAGTTCGCTCTGCTTTAGGAAAGACATCAGCTATTGCTTTGGAGCTTGCTGCAGGATATCCTCCTTCTCCGAGACCAAACATAAAACGAATGATAATCATAGACATAAGGGACCAGGCCATTCCTGTTAAAACTGTAAATAATGACCAAAACAAAATAGCAATAGCAATTACTTTTCTGGATCCGAATTTATCAGCAAGCCAGCCGCCAGGCAATTGCATTAAAGCATAGCCAGCAAAAAAACTGCTCAACACAATACCCATAACAGACGGGCTAAGATTAAAATCTTTTGCAATTTCCACAATCCCAACATTCATTGCCATCCTGTCAAGATAAGATAAACACCATCCTAAAAACAGTAGTGCAAGAATCATATGCCTCTTTTTATTATTAATTTGGTTGTTTTGCAAAGTGATGCCCTCCTCCTAAATTTACATATTAACGGAAAGTCAAACAGAATACTTTTTCTTACGTATATTAATGTGAGTTGTTTAAGTAATCGAAAACGAGTGAAATAAACATTTTTCCAGCTAGAATAATAGACTGCTCATCAACATCAAATTTCGGGTGGTGATGAGGGTAGACAGCTTGAATAGCAGGATTCATTCCTCCTACATTAAAAAATGCACCCGGCTTCTCTTTTACATAGTAGGAAAAATCCTCCATCGCCATCTGTAAAGAGGACTCTGAAATATTTTCTTTTCCTACAATCTTTTCACCAATGCATTTAACGCGAAGTGCTTCTTCCGAATTGTTGCATACAGAAGGATAGCCGTATTCATACGTTACTAGACACTCGGCACCTGCTCCGCTGCAAGCTGCCTCTGCTATTCTTCTAATATTCTTTTCACAAAGTTCCCTTGCTTCCTCTGAAAAAGTGCGAACGGTTCCAGATAAGGTTACTTGATCGGGTATAATATTAAAGCTACTTGCACCATCAAACGAACAGACCGTTACAACAGCAGGATCAGTCGTATTTATCCGGCTTGCGGTTATTTGCTGGATATTTGTTACAATTTGGCTCCCGATGAGAACTGGGTCAACCGCGAGATGTGGGGAAGATCCATGTCCACCTTCTCCTTTTATAACAATTTCAAACTTATCGCCAGCTGCCATCATATGTTCTTCTTTAAAAAGAATTTGACCTACAGGCAGGTTCGACAAAACATGCGCTCCGTAGACCACATCGACATGATTAAGGCACCCATCCTCAATCATTGCTTTTGCACCCCCTGGAATAACTTCTTCTGCGAACTGGTGAATAAACATTACATTGCCTTGAAGATGTTCCTTGACTTTGCTGAGGGCATAAGCTGCTCCAAGTAGTGAAGCAGTATGAATATCATGTCCACATGCATGCATGATACCTGGTATTTTTGATTTATAGGGAACTGTCTTTTCATCCTGAATGGGTAGTGCATCAAAATCAGCACGAAGCGCAACCGTTTTTCCGGGTTTTGCGCCTTTTAATAAGGCAGTGACGCCTCGTCCTCCCACTCCAGTTTTTACTTCAAGGCCACACTCTCTTAAATAGTTTGCAATGATTGTCGGAGTTCTTTCTTCTTCAAATGACAATTCTGGGTACATGTGTAAGTCTCGTCTAATATTAACGAGATCTTCGAATTTATTTTCTAATTCCTTATAGGCTATCTTTTCCACTCCGGTTTCTCCTCCTTTTCTAGAAAACGCTTTCAATCAGATTGATATTTCCGCTTCCTTTTATTTATCTAAATATTATATAATTTCAGATAGATTGGTCAATGTGGAATTAAACAATGTTTGTATATATTCAATGTGGAATTAAACAATGGGGGTAGGAAATATGGAAAGAAAAGAAGGACTTCTTCAACAAATAGGTTTCGATAATCAAAAGGCACAGTATCATGTAATAAATTTAATAGAAAGCTTTCGGGCAATGAACTCGACTCTTGAATTGGATGAAGTTTTGAAAAAAATTATGCATTTCGCATTAAATATAGTAGAAACAGCAGAGGCAGGATATATACAAATGTATGATGAGCCTTCGGATAAACTGATTATAAAGGCATATGTTGGCTTTAATAAAAACATTAGCCTCTTTAAAGTGAATATAGGTGAGTCTATAACAGGGAAAGTTTTTAGAGATGGCTGTGTAAGGCTTATTACCACAAGGAAAGAGATTTATGAAAGTATGGGTGATTTAAGTAAAGAAAATTTTGACTGTATTGATAAGGCACACTATAAAAACGAACATATTAAGTCTATTTTATCTGTTCCTGTTTCATTTGGAACAAAACGGATTGGTGTTATGACACTTCATTGTTTTGATGTAGAAGATGGTCTCAGCGAAACAGATATTCTCCTTTTACAAAGTTTCGCTTCTCAGGCAGCTATTGCACTTCATAATGCTAATCTCCATACAGAAGTACAGAAAACCTTAGATGAAGTCACCCATTTATCACAAAGGCTAAAAGAAACAAATGCAATGTTAGAAAAGAGAACAGACATTCACAATCTCCTTACTGGATTGTCGGTTCAGAAAAAGGGCCTGAGTGTTATTATTTTAGAAATGAATAAACTGATGGATATTGATTTTGTCTATGCAGATTATCTTGAGGGAACGATTGTTCCTAAGCGCGATAAGAATTTAGCCAAAAGTCTAGATGATCTATTTTTTCTCTTTACTAATAAAACGAAAGCAGCTTATGTATCAATCTGTGACAAGGCTCAAAATGATTACTACATTTATCCGATTAGGTCGGGTTCCATTTTTTTAGGTTGTCTGATTGCAGAAGGAAGCTCTCCTCTATCACAAATCGATAGCCTAATCATCGAACAGGGAGCTCCTATTCTGTCTCTTGAAATTATGAAACTTCGATCACAGACTGAAATCATGTATAAGAAAACCTATGAAACATATCAACAGTTTCTAAAGATAAAAAATCCACAGCAGGCTGAGATTGCTGCAAAGGAATTAGGGATTCATCATCATTATTTTCTCCAAACAGCTTTAATTGAATTAGATGGTAACGTCGATTTACATTCTCTTGAAAATGATGCACTACTTCTGTTAACGCATCTGAAAGAGAAAATAACAGTAGAAAATAGCCTTCTATTTAGCTACAATAACAAAATTACTTTTTTTTCTTCTACCCGCAATGTTGTCCACGAAGACTATTTTACAGAGGTAATTGAAAGCAGTATTAAATGGTGGAACGAACAATTTACGGTAATAGCTCGGGGGGGAATCAGCACAGGCTATTACCATTTTGGTCAAGCGGAAGAAAATCATTTAAAAGCAGAGAAAGCCCTTCTTCACTTGAAAAAACAAAAGAAAAAAGGCATTGTACATTACAGGAATATTGGAATCAGTAGCCTTTTTTTACATCATCCACCAGAAGAAATCGATTCATTTCTGCGTGAGACGTTTTCAAGATTATGGACAGGTCAGGAGAAAAACGATGAACTCTTGCATACACTTTTCACGTATATACAGAATAATCGTTCGATGAATTCTACTGCCAAGGAACTTCATATCCATGCCAATACGCTCTATCATCGCATAAAAAAAATTGAGGATATTCTAGGTATGGACTTTAACAATTATGAGGATTATCTAAAAATACAGTTGGCAGTCTATCTTTATAACACTTTTTTGGTTCATTAACAAAGTAGGGAAACATAGTTCTTATAATTGGTATTTTCTATTCATTTGAAGTCGATAGATTTATCAAAAAACGTCATCCTTTCTGATCATTTCACAAAAAGAATAGCGTTTTGAGAACATCGATTTAGTTTAGCTTGATGGGCATATGGTATTTATTCCTATGTTTATAAGTGTTCTGAATAATAACAAAATTCAGAATTTTAAATTGACATCATTCTTACGATAGACTAATATGTAAATTAGAATAATACTAGCGGATGAATATTGTGGGAGAGACTAAACGCATTGTTTAGCACCGAAGGAGCAAATCCGAAAAATTTGGGATCAATCTCTCAGGTAAAAGGACCACAATAGGACGCATCTCTGGAGAGAGCCATAGGCCACCAAAGGAGTTACACTCTCAGGTAAAAGGACAGAGGAAAATAGGACAACACCTATTTTTCTCTGTCCTTTTTTATTAGAGAAAGATAGGGATAAGCAAAAAGGAGGAGGATAAGCACAAGACTATCTTTGCAGCTGTCGATTCCCTGTCAATTTTCATTTAGATTTGATTAAAGTTGAACCAAAGGAGGATTATGCTGACCCTATTGAGTATTTACTTCATTCAAAATTGTAAGCGCTTTTTTTAATTAACTGATTATATATTAAACTTTTATTGGGATATTAATTTGCAATTATATGATTTGAATTTATTATTAAAATATTTCAAATCTCCAAAAAATTACAAGCATCCTAAAAAATAAGAGAGGGGAAATTGTATGCAGGAAGAAAAATTGGAAAGAGGTCTCAAAAACAGGCACGTACAACTAATCGCTATTGGTGGAGCAATCGGAACGGGATTATTTCTAGGAGCAGGAAAATCTATTCATTTAGCAGGACCATCGATTTTATTTGCTTACTTGATTACAGGCGTCATTTGCTTTTTAATCATGCGTGCACTTGGAGAACTACTCTTATCCAATTTGAACTATCATTCTTTTGTTGACTTTGTAAGAGATTATTTAGGTGATATGGCAGCATTTGTAACCGGCTGGACTTACTGGTTTTGTTGGGTTTCAATCGCAATGGCCGACTTAACAGCAGTTGGTCTCTATACCCAGTATTGGTTTCCATCTGTACCACAGTGGATGCCAGGATTAATTGCGCTTGTCATTTTATTATTTATGAACCTTGCAACCGTAAAACTTTTTGGTGAAATGGAATTCTGGTTCGCATTAATTAAAGTCATCGCGATTCTAGGACTAATTGTTATCGGTATTTTCATGATTATTAAAGGCTTTTCCACTAATTCAGGCGAAGCCAGTTTCACGAATATATGGGGCCACGGGGGCATGTTCCCAAATGGTATAAATGGTTTTATCCTCTCATTCCAGATGGTAGTGTTTGCGTTTGTTGGCATTGAACTTGTAGGACTTACAGCAGGTGAAACAAAAGACCCAGAAAAAGTTATCCCAAAAGCAATCAATAGTATTCCTATTCGGATCATAATTTTCTACATTGGCGCACTTATTGTCATTATGAGTGTTTATCCGTGGAACGCAATCATCCCAACGGAAAGCCCATTCGTCCAAGTCTTCGTAGCAGTTGGTATCGCTGCAGCTGCTGGTATCGTCAATTTTGTTGTCCTAACATCCGCAGCTTCAGCATGTAACAGCGCCATTTTTAGTACAAGCCGGATGGTATACTCACTTGCCAAAGATAAAAATGCACCTGTACCATTTGCAAAACTTAATGCCCGTAAAGTACCTTCTAATGCATTGTTCTTTTCAACTATCGTCATTCTAGTTTCCGTCGTTTTGAACTATGTAATGCCAGAAGGAGTATTTACGCTGATTACAAGTATTTCTACAGTATGTTTCATCTTTATTTGGGGAATTACTGTCATCAGTCATTTGAAATACCGCAAAACAAGACCAGATCTAGCGAAAGTGAACAAATTTAAATTGCCACTTTATCCATTTTCTAATTATTTGATCCTTGCTTTCTTATCGTTTGTTCTTGTTGTGCTTGGACTTGCGGAAGATACCCGTGTTTCTTTGTTCGTAACTCCTGTTTGGTTTATTTTACTGCTTGTGATTTATAAGATGAAACCGAAGGCGAATCATGTAGATCAGGTGAATCAGGAAAAGGTAGCGGGAAATTAAAAGACAACGGACAAAAATCCACGTCCCTTGAGTTATTTACTTCACTTACGGTAAAAATAGTCAACTATCAAAAAACGATAAAACTGATGAAACAAGGAGCCTTGAGTGATATGGATGAACACAATGTGCCATTTGTAAAATAATAATTTCGAAAAATAAAATGTTAACGGTTACAAAAGGGTTGACATTCTCGTTTCTAAAGATTATTCTGAATATAACGAAAATTAAATATTAGCGGATGACGGTTGTGGGAGAGAGCAATAAGATAGACAAGCCACCGAAGGAGCAAGTTCCAAAAAGACCCTTGGAACAAATCTCTCAGGTAGATGGAACCACAACCGGACGCACCTCTGGAGAGAGCGTATAAAGTAGTACGCCACCAAAGGGGAAGGCTCCATTAAATAATGGAGTTAAACTCTCAGGTAAAAGGACAGAGAAGGGTAGAGAAAGCTACGCTACCCTTTTCTGTCCTTTTTTTGCATGCAAAAAAAGGACAGAAAAGCATATAGCAACGCTACATTATTCTTGAAATAAGGAAGTCTGTAGTGAGCAAACAATTGAAATGTTTTTTGCGACACTGTAACTTTCAGAATTAGTTAGTTTTGTAGCCGAAGTAAATCTATTAAAGCCAAGGAGGAGTAGAAATGAGTTTGCGAGATAATGATTCTACAATTTTTGAAGCCATTAAGAATGAGGAAAATCGTCAACTTCAAACACTTGAGTTGATTGCTTCTGAAAACTTTGTAAGTCCTGATGTATTAGAAGCAATGGGAAGTGTGATGACTAATAAATATGCAGAAGGTTATCCAGGGAAACGTTACTATGGTGGATGTGAGTTTGTCGACGTGGCAGAGAAAGCAGCTATTGATCGATTAACTGAGCTGTTTGGAGCCAAATATGCAAATGTTCAACCACATTCAGGTGCACAAGCAAATCTAGCGGTTTTTTACACATTACTACAACCTGGTGATAAAGTGATGGGGATGAATCTATCACATGGTGGACACTTAACTCATGGTAGTCCTGTTAGTATTTCAGGAAAATGGTTTGAGATTGTGTCTTATGGGGTGCGAGAAGATACTCAATTAATTGACTACGATGAACTTGAAGCTATTGCAAAAAAGGAAAAACCGAAATTAATCATTGCAGGTGCAAGTGCATATACAAGAACGATTGATTTTGCTCGTTTTAGAGAAATTGCCGATAGTATTGGCGCTAAATTCATGGTTGATATGGCACATATTGCGGGGCTTGTAGCAGCAGGTTTACATCCATCACCAATCCCTTATGCAGATGTAGTGACAAGTACAACGCATAAAACATTAAGAGGACCTCGTGGCGGAATTATTTTAACAAACGATGAGGAGCTTATTAAAGCCATTAATAAATCTGTTTTCCCAGGAATTCAAGGTGGTCCGCTCATGCACATCATTGCAGCTAAAGCGGTTGCATTTCAAGAAGCATTACAACCGAGCTTTAAACAATATGCACAACAAGTTATTGAAAATGCAAAAACACTTGGTGAAGCATTAAAGAAAGAAGGAGCAGCCCTTGTTTCTGACGGAACAGATAATCATATCGTCTTACTGGACGTGCGTCCATGGGATTTAACAGGAAAAGAAGCAGAGAAACTACTTGAAGAGGCAGGAATTACTGTAAACAAAAACACAATTCCATATGACCCTCAAAGTCCGTTTGTAACAAGTGGAATCCGTATGGGAACTGCAGCATTAACAACACGTGGAATGAAAGAACAAGAAATGGTGCAAATTGGTAAAGTTATTGCTGCTGTTTTAAAGAGTAAAGGTGACCCAGACGTTCTTGAACAAGCAAAAGAAACAACTAAAGGAATTTGTGATAAATATCCAATTTTTCAGCAACCAATCACTGTTTGAGAAAGGAGCATGATCATGGAATTTCAAAGTTGTTTTGATATTATCGGTCCAATTATGGTAGGACCTTCAAGTTCTCATACAGCAGGTGTCGTATCAATAGGCAAGTTTGTTTATGAACTATTGGAGGGTTGTCCTGAAGAAGCGGAAATTGTTTTTTATGATTCCTTTGCAGAAACATATCAAGGTCATGGAACAGATAAAGCACTTCTTGGTGGATTGATTGGACTGGATACAGATGATTCCCAAATTAAACATGCAATCGAGCTGACTAGAGAGTATGGACTGTCCTATAAATTTCAGTTTGAAGATAACTGTCCGTATTATGAACACCCCAATACAACGGTTGTGACGGCGAAACGTGGAGATCTCGTAGTAAAGGTAGGCGGTGTATCACTTGGGGGTGGTTTATCTAAAATCTTTATGATTAATGACGAAAGCTTTGATATTCGTTTAAGCACAAGTGATGATTTTTCGACACTTGCAGCACGCTACCGTCCGTATGTGGTGAAAGAAGCGATAGTGGGGGCGGTATAATGGAAATTCGATCAATGAATGAGCTGATTGAAGTTTGCGCGCGCGAACAAAAAAGCATCGGTGAAATCATGCTGATGATGGAAGTCGCGAAGTCGGGGAAAGATAAAGAAACAATCATGAGCATGATGGAAGCACGATTAATTAAAATGAAGGAAGCTGTTGAGAGCGGGACAACAGATGCCTCAGCTGCACCAAGTGGCATCTCTGGTGGCGATGCTGTTAAAATGCACGATTATGTGAATCAAGGCAAAGCTCTATCAGGAAATTATATTAGCGATGCGATGACCTACTCACTGGCTACATCTGAAAGTAATGCACGAATGGGGGTCATTGTGGCTACTCCAACAGCTGGAGCGGCCGGTATTTTACCTGGCGTATTGTTTTCTCTACACAAAAATGATAACGCTTCTTATATAGATTTAGTAATGGGATTATTTACAGCCAGTGCACTTGGGTATGTGATTGCAAACCGTTCCTTTATTTCAGGAGCAGCAGGAGGATGCCAAGCAGAGGTTGGTTCTGCAACGGCCATGGCAGCAGGGACGATTGTTGAATTAAAAGGGGGCACACCAGAACAAGCAGTGAATGCAACAGCGATTGCTATGAAGTCACTCTTAGGCTTAGTTTGTGATCCGGTTGCAGGGCTTGTTGAAGTGCCTTGCATTAAGCGAAATGTGATTGGAACATCTATTGCATTTTCAGCGGCCGATTTATCCCTTGCTGGTATTGAAAGTCGCATTCCGTGTGATGAAGTAATTGAAGCAATGTATAAGGTTGGCAAAGAGATGCCGCGGACACTTCGGGAAACAGCGCTTGGAGGTCTAGCGATGACAGAAACAGGTAAAAGGGTAAAAGAACAGCTATTTTGTAAGCAATCTTAATCGGGGGTGTATCAATGAGTACAGAAGTAGCATTAAAGCGAACACCACTTTTTGAAACATATGAGAAGTTCGGTGCAAAAGTGATTGATTTTGGAGGATGGGCACTACCAGTACATTTTTCAAGTATTTTAGAAGAACATGAGGCTGTCCGAAATGAAGCAGGGCTTTTTGATGTCTCTCATATGGGAGAAGTGATTGTTGAAGGGAAAGACGCAGAAAGCTATATCAACTATCTTGTAACAAATGATGTGTCAAAGCTTCAGATCAATCAAGCACAATATACAGCAATGTGTTACCCAGATGGAGGCACAATCGATGACTTACTAGTTTACAAGTTAGAGAGTGAAAAGTATTTACTCGTGATTAATGCGGCAAATAATGAGAAAGATTACGAGTGGATGCAGCAGCATGTAAAAGGAGACGTGACGCTTGAAAACATCTCAAATGATATTGCGTTGCTCGCTCTTCAAGGTCCAAATGCAGAAGTTATTTTACAAAAATTAACCGAAACAGACTTAAGCGAAATCGGCTTCTTCAAATTTGCTCAACGTGTCAATCTTGGTGGAATTACAGATATTCTTGTATCCCGTACAGGTTACACAGGAGAGGATGGCTTTGAACTTTATTTTGCAGCGGATAAGGCCGTAGCACTTTGGGAGAAGCTTCTCGAAGTAGGAAAGGAAAACGGCTTAAAACCATGCGGACTTGGTGCACGTGATACTCTTCGCTTTGAAGCGAGTCTAGCGCTATATGGCCAAGAGCTTTCAAAAGAGATTAGCCCACTTGAAGCAGGAATCGGTTTTGCAGTAAAAACGAACAAAGAAAGTGATTTTATCGGCAAAGAGGCACTTGTAAAAGAGAAAACAGTCGGATTAAACCGAAAATTAGTTGGGATTGAAGTGACTGGAAGAGGGATTCCTCGTCATGGTTACAAAGTGTTTACATCGTGGGAAGAGGAAATTGGCTTTATTACATCTGGGACACATTCTCCCTCTTTAAAGAAAAGCCTAGGGCTTGCTCTAGTATCCGCAGAACATGCTAAAGAGGGGACGCAACTAAAGGTGGAAGTGCGCAATAAGAAAATTGACGCAGTTGTTGTAAAAACACCGTTCTATAAAAAGGTTAATTCATAGAGTTATCGTCTGATTAAAAAAATATTAAAATACTAAAGCTTAAGTGGAAGGAAGGAATTATAATGACAAACGCAACTGCAAACTTACTATATAGCAAGGAACATGAGTGGGTACTACAATTAGAAGGAAATAAAGTTCGAGTCGGAATTACTGATTATGCACAAAAAGCATTAGGAGATATCGTATTTGTTGAAATTCCGGAAATCGATGATGAAGTAACAGCAGATGAAACGATGGGAACGATCGAATCTGTTAAAGCGGTTTCTGAATTGTTCTCTCCTGTATCTGGAACAGTTGTTAGTGTAAATGAGGTATTAGAAGATGCTCCTGAGACAATTAACGAACATCCATATGATGCAGGTTGGTTAGTAGAAGTAGAAGTTTCCAATCTTGAAGAATTAGAATCTCTTTTAAAAGAAGAAGAGTACCAAGCATTCATTAATGAGGGAGAGGAATAATATGACAGCAACATATAGATACCTTCCAGATACGGAACAAGATCAAAAGGAAATGCTTGACGTTTTAAATGTTTCTTCAATAGATGAGTTGTTTGAAGACATTCCAGCTGAAATTCGTTTAGATGGAGAATTAGATATTCCTGATGCGGAGTCTGAACTACTTCTTATGAAAAGAATGATTCAGCTTTCATCACAAAATAAAAATGCAAATAACTACCCGATTTTTCTAGGTGCGGGCACATATGATCATTACATTCCAAGTGTAGTAGATCATATGATTTCAAGGTCTGAATTTTACACAGCTTATACACCATATCAACCAGAAATCAGCCAAGGTGAGTTACAAGCTATTTTTGAATTTCAAACGATGGTAAGTGAATTGACAGGAATGGATGTTGCCAATTCTTCAATGTACGATGGGTTTACATCACTTGCAGAAGCTGCGTCACTTGCAGTTGCTTCAACAAAACGTTCAAAAGTGCTTGTATCAAAAGCAGTTCATCCTGAATCACGCGCGATTATAAATCCGGTTTCAACAGGTCAAGGATACACTGTTGAAGAAGTAGATCTTGCTACTGATGCTACAGATTTAGTGAAATTGCAGGAACAAATTGGTAAAGATGTTGCTGCGGTAATCGTTCAATACCCGAACTTCTTCGGATCAATTGAAGATTTAGCAGAAATTAAGAAAATTGCAGAAGCAAACGGAGCACTGTTAATTGTAAGTGCAAATCCACTTGCACTAGCGCTGTTACAAGCACCAGGTAAACTTGGAGCAGATATTGTGATCGGTGATATGCAACCATTAGGAATACCAATGTCCTTTGGTGGTCCACATTGCGGATATTTTGCAGTTAGTAAAAAATTCATGCGTAAAATACCAGGACGTATTGTAGGACAAACAACTGATGAACAAGGAAAACGTGGATTTGTATTAACACTACAAGCACGTGAACAACATATTCGTCGTGATAAAGCGACATCTAATATTTGTTCTAATCAGGCATTAAATGCACTTGCTTCTTCTATTTGCATGACAGCCCTTGGAAAGCAAGGAATCCGTCATATGGCACAGCTGAATTTTGAGAAGGCTGATTACATGGCAAAACGTTTACAAGAAAAAGGATTTAATATTAAGAATCAATCACCATTCTTTAATGAATTTGTGGTGGAGCTTCCTCGTCCGGTTAAGGAAATTAATGAAAAAGCTCTTGAAGCTGGAATCATCGGTGGATATGACTTAGGTATTGATTACGGCTTTGACAACCAAATGCTTATTGCCGTAACAGAACAACGATCAAAAGAAGAGATTGACCAATTTGTAAAAGTATTGGAGGACGTTGTAAATGGTTGAGTATAATGATGTAATTTTTGAAATCAGTCGTCCAGGCCGTGTCGGTTCAAGCCTTCCGGAAAGTGATGTTAGCACAGTCAATTTAGAAGATAAACTTCCAAAGCATTTGATCCGTGATGAAGCAGCAGAGCTTCCAGAAGTATCGGAACTTCAACTTGTGCGCCACTATACAGCGCTTTCTAATAAAAACCATGGGATTGATAATGGATTCTATCCACTTGGTTCTTGTACGATGAAATATAATCCGAAAATTAACGAAGATGTGGCACGTTTAGATGGATTTAGTCGTATTCATCCATATCAACCAGAAGAAACAGTACAAGGAGCTCTAGAGCTTTTATATAATTTACAAGAAGAGTTAGCGGTTATCACAGGTATGGATGCTGTAACGCTACAACCTTCTGCAGGGGCTCAAGGAGAATGGACCGGCTTAATGATGGTGAGAGCATATCTTGAGCAAAAGGGAGAAAAGAGAACAAAAGTACTTGTTCCTGACTCTGCGCATGGTACAAACCCTGCAAGTGCATCAGTTGCTGGATTTAAAACAGTTACGATTCCTTCTGATGAAAATGGTTTAGTAGACTTAGAGGAATTAAAGAAACATGTTGACAGTGATACAGCAGCATTAATGCTAACAAACCCTAATACACTAGGATTGTTTGAAAAAGAAATTTTGGAAATTGCTAATGTTATCCATGAAGCAGGCGGATTACTGTACTATGATGGTGCAAATTCAAATGCGATTTTAGGGAAAACAACACCAGGAATCATGGGCTTTGACATCGTGCATTTAAATCTTCATAAGACGTTTACTGGTCCCCATGGCGGTGGCGGTCCAGGCGCTGGTCCAGTAGGTGTGAACAAGAAACTTATTCCATACCTACCAGTGCCTCGCGTTGAAAAAGACGGTGATAAATATGTACTGAACTCTGATCATCCGTTATCAATTGGACGTGTAAAAGGCTATTATGGAAACTTTGGTATTCTTGTTCGTGCGTATACTTATATTCGTACAATGGGTCCAGTTGGTTTACGACAAGTATCAGAGAGTGCAGTGCTTCATGCGAATTACCTTCGTAAATTACTTGAGCCATATTTTGATGCACCGTATTCACAAGTTTGTAAGCATGAATTTGTTTTATCTGGTTCAAGACAGAAAAAACTAGGTGTTAGAACACTTGATATGGCAAAACGCCTGCTTGATTTCGGGTACCATCCACCGACAATCTACTTCCCGCTTAATGTTGAGGAATGTCTGATGATCGAACCGACTGAAACCGAGTCAAAAGAAACGATGGATGCTTTTGCAGATGTCATGATACAAATTGCGAAGGAAGTGGAAGAAAATCCTGGTATCGTATTAGATGCACCACATACAACGATAATTGGTCGATTAGATGAAGTACAAGCAGCTAGACAACCAATCTTACGTTATACAAAAGAAGAAGTAGCAGAAAAAGAAGTCGTAAAATCTTAAGATGAATTTTTAAAATGAACCACCAAGGATGAAGGTAAATGAGAAATAGAAATCTTCTCGCCGCTACATTCTTGGTGGTTTCAAATAAAATAAAAACGATTCAGAACTGAGTGTATTAAATGTAACTCTTTTCAGTTAATTTTATGTTCGGTTTTTATAGGAGTGAATAGATATGACCACCGATTATGTTCGTAAACCAGAGTGGCTTAAAATAAAATTAAATACCAATGAAGAGTACACAGGCTTAAAAAAAATGATGCGTGAAAAAAAGCTTCATACAGTCTGTGAAGAAGCAAAGTGCCCTAATATTCATGAATGTTGGGCTGTACGAAAAACGGCAACCTTTATGATTTTGGGAAGTGTATGTACACGTGCATGCCGATTCTGTGCTGTTAAAACTGGGCTTCCGACAGAGCTCGATTGGGAAGAGCCAGAACGAGTTGCAGAATCAGTGGAGCTAATGGGCTTAAAGCATGTCGTGATTACAATGGTTGCTCGTGACGATTTAAAAGATGGCGGAGCTCAAATTTTTGCGGAAACGGTACGGGCAGTTAGACGCCGCAATCCATTTTGTAGCATTGAAGTTCTTCCTTCTGATATGAATGGGGAATATAACAACTTAAAAACATTAATGGATGCAAAACCTGATATCTTAAATCACAATATTGAAACTGTGAGCCGTTTAACGCCAAGAATTCGTGCACGTGCAACCTATGAACGTTCACTTGAGTTTTTGAGACGCGCAAAACAAATGAATACTAGTATTCCAACGAAATCAAGCATTATGATTGGCCTAGGAGAAACAAAGGCAGAAATCATAGAAACGATGGATGACCTTCGTGCTAACGAAGTTGACATTATGACAATTGGTCAATATTTACAGCCTACAAAACGTCATGTAAAAGTCAAAAAATATTGGAGTCCAGAGGAGTTTAATGAACTAAAGGGAATCGCATTATCCAAAGGGTTTAGTCACTGTGAAGCCGGTCCTCTTGTACGTTCTTCCTATCATGCTGATGAGCAGGTCAAAGCAGCTAAAGAAAATGTGTAATCATTAAAATTAACTTATAAAAGGGCGTGAGAGTTTAAATGATCATTACGCTTACAGATGCAGCATTGAAGAAGCTAAAAGAAAAGATGTTAGTGGAACAACATTCTCCACGGATTGACGCTGATATAGCTGGTGGATGTGGGATTTCTGTCAAGTTTAGTCTTGTTTTCGATGAATCAAGAAGAAACGATACAGTGATTGAGTACGATGAGATTCAGATTAGAATTGATAAATTTACTAAACGTTATTTAGATGAAGAAACGCAAATTGATTATTCAGATGAACAAGGCTTTCTAGTAGGAGAAAGCTTTGAATCGAGTGCATGTTCAATTGAAATTATTTAGTTCAAGGAAGTACTGTTGAAAGTACAGATACAAAGGGGATTGGATCGAAATAAAGGGGTAATAAAATATAGACATGAAATAGATTCTAGAGAATGTTGATACTTGCGTTAATAGTTTACTATTAGACCAAAAAGAGTTAAGAAGATTTTTCAGGATCTTATTTCCTTATATCCAAGTTCTCTCATAGTGATAATATGATTATCATCACTATACTATCAAAATCAACTTTAGAAGGAGAGAATTAAGACATGTCAAAAGATTACGATGTTGTCATCATCGGTGGCGGAACAGGTGGATATGTTGCTGCAATTCGCGCATCTCAATTAGGGTTTAAAACTGCAGTAGTGGAAAAAGGAAAGCTTGGTGGAACATGCTTGCATGCTGGATGTATCCCGAGTAAGGCATTATTAAGAAGTGCTGAAGTCTATTCAAATACAAAAAATGCGGAAGAATTTGGTGTTATTGCTCCTGAAGTTGGCCTTGATTTCTCAAAAGTACAGGCTCGTAAAGAAGCAATTACTGATCGTTTATTTAAAGGTGTACAACATTTAATGAATAAAGGGAAAATCGATGTTTACGAGGGAAAAGGGACTATTTTAGAGTCAAAAAATGTTTTTGTGGAAATGAATAATGAAGAAGAGAATATCACATTAAACTCTCGAAATATCTTAATTGCAACAGGATCTCGTCCAAGAACACTTCCTGGTTTAGAAGCAGATGGAAAGTATGTAATGACTTCAGATGAAGCACTTCAAATGGAGGAGCTACCAAAATCTATAATTATTGTTGGCGGTGGTGTCATTGGAATTGAATGGGCTTCGATGCTAATTGACTTCGGATTACAAGTAACAGTAATTGAATATGCGGATCGTATTTTACCGCCAGAGGATAAAGAGATTTCTAAGGAAGTACAGCGCCTATTGAAGAAAAAAGGTGTGAAACTTGTAACAAGTGCAAAAGTGCTTCCAGAAACAATAGAAAAAGGTGAAGGCGTTTCGATTAAGGCCGAGCATAAAGGAAAAGAAGTGTCATTTACTGCAGATAAACTATTAGTTTCCGTCGGACGTGCACCAAATGTAGAAGGTGTGGGTCTTGAAAATACTTCAATTGAATTGGAACGTGCATTTATTAAAACAAATGAGTTTTATCAAACAAATGAACACAACATTTACGCAATTGGTGATGTGATTGGCGGATTACAGCTTGCACATGTTGCTTCACACGAAGGAATCATCGGAATTGAACATATGGCAGAAAAAAATCCTGCACCACTTGATCCAACTCTTGTTTCAAAATGTGTTTACAGCAGTCCGGAAGTAGCGAGTGTTGGTCTAACAGAGGATGAGGCAAAGGAAAAGGGATATCAAGTAAAAACAGGTAAATTTTCTTTCCGTGCGATTGGAAAGGCACTTGTTTTTGGTGAATCTGATGGTTTTGTTAAGCTTGTTGTTGATGAAGCATCAAATAAGTTGTTAGGTGCTCATATGGTTGGACCACATGTCACTGATATGATTACAGAAGCAGGATTAGCTCGTGTATTAAATGCGACAGCGATGGATATTGCACATACGATCCACCCACACCCAACATTAGCTGAAGCGATTGGTGAAGCAGCACTAGCAGTAGATGGTAATGCGATCCACGCTTAATAATAAAATATTTGAATTAGACGGGATATTAACCTCTCTTTTATAAAAAGATACGGATAGAACTTTAAAAAATGGGGGAAGAACAATGAGTACAAACTTAGAAGGTAACAGAGCAAAATTATTAATTTCTTGTCCAGAAAAGCCTGGAATTATCTCCACTGTAACTAACTTTTTATTAGAACATAAAGCTAATATTGTACATTTTGACCAACATACGACAGATCCGCAAGCAGGAATATTTTTTATGAGAATCGAGTTTGATTTAGAAGACTTTGATTCTTCGTTTGTACAACTTGAAAGTGACTTACATGTGTTGGCCAGGGATTATGATTTGGATTGGCAGTTGAGTAGTAACAAGAAAAAGAAACGAATGGCAATCTTTGTTTCCAAAATGGATCACGCTCTTATGGAGCTTATTTTACGCTGGAAGTCCAAGGAAATTCCAGTGGAAATCCCTATGGTGATCAGTAATCATGCAGATTTAAAAGACGTAGTTGAGAGTTATGGAATCCCTTTTTATCATATTCCAATGTCTAAAGAAACGAAAGAAGATGCCGAAAAGAAAGCATTAGAACTTTTGAAAGGGAAAGTAGACTTTATTGTCCTAGCAAGATATATGCAGATTCTTTCCCCAAATTTTATTTCTAAGTATCCAAATCAAATCATTAACATCCATCACTCTTTCTTACCAGCATTTGTTGGAGCAAATCCTTATGTGAGAGCGTTTAACCGCGGAGTGAAGTTAATTGGGGCAACTGCACACTATGTAACCAATGATCTTGATGAAGGACCAATTATTGAACAAGATGTACAGCGGATTAATCATCGTTATGCAGCAGAGGATTTAAAGATTGCCGGACGTTATGTGGAAAGAAGGGTTCTTGCCGAAGCCGTTTCCTGGCATGTTGAAGATAAAGTACTTGTTCATGGTAATAAAACGATCGTATTTACATAAGTTGATTTCATAAGACGTTTCTCACGTTCAATAAATAAAATGGAAATGAAAAAGGCACCAGATAAGGTGCCTTTTTGCCAATTATATGAAATTAAAGTTGTTATTTCGCTCCGCCACCCAATTGTGATTGAGCAAAAGATACTAAACGTTTTGTGATTTCTCCACCTACAGAACCATTTGCACGAGATGTTGTTTCTCCACCAAGATTTACACCAAACTCTGATGCAATTTCATACTTCATTTGGTCGATCGCTTGAGCAGCACCAGGTACTACTAGTTGGTTTGAGTTATTACCGTTGCTTGCCATGTTGATCCATCTCCTTCTATGAATGATTGTTTGGTGGGTTAGGCCGGATTTGCACCAAGCTTTACCTTCTAGGCTAACCCGTTTTCTTGAAATGTGGATGTTGATTGATAATAATATTCCACGTATTACTGGAACTATTCTAGTTAATTTCAGTAAAATTTATCCATTTGAAAATAATCAGATAGTAGACCTGTTAACAGTAACTCTTGCCTATTCAAACCACCAAGCACCAACTGAGAATTCGAAACGAAATCAATATATTAGCAAATTAAAAAAGTGAATAACACCCATTATTTGTATGAACCATTAATAAAGCGTTAAAAATATTATTAATTGGAGGTGGACAATTATGACAAATGAAAATTGGAAAGAGCCGACTGATCATAATGCAAAGGGAATAGTTGGTAAAGCATACCTTGATATTGACCGAGTATTGAATGTATCTGACTACAAAAAAGAAGCAAGATCAACATCAAAGAATCAAGAGAATGAATAATCGAAAATTTCAATATATTTTTGAGGAAAAGGAAACTGATAAATTAGTTTCCTTTTTTGTGCTTTTTTTCATAGTATCTAAGTGGACCGATGAAACATTTTAGTACTTAATTCTAATGTTTTTACTCTTGGAATAAAATAATTCTAGGAACTACATGGAGGTGGTAAAAATGCCATGATTGATAGTAAATGAAGAATGATGTAGAGTGGATGTTTACATTTTACTTGTTACAGGTTTCATAGAAACAATTTTTAAAAATTGAATTATGTAAGTTGAAGGTGCAATTATAGAACGATAAGCAATCGGAATATTAATTTTTAAAAAAGCAACCTGCTAATCGAGCAAGTCTTGTGGTATTAGAACAAAAACTGAAATGTCCAAACAAAATAAAAAGGAGTGGTTTTTAATGGATATCACATTATGGGTTATTCAAGTAATTCTTGGTTTGGCATTTATCATGTTTGGTTCAATGAAGGCATTTCAATATGAAAAATCAAAAGCAAGTCTACCGTGGGTAAAAGACTCATCCAAGGGGCTGGTTATTTTTATCGGGGTAGCAGAGATACTAGGAGGACTTGGGGTAATCGTTCCGCAAGCAACAGGAATACTTACTTGGCTAACACCACTTGCAGCAGTAGGAATTGCTGTCATTATGATTCTTGCTGGGGGCTTTCATATTAAGAGAAAAGAAAACAAAGCAATTTGGCTGAATTTGATATTCTTATTATTAGCACTATTTATCGCCTATGGTCGTTGGTTTATTGCTTCATAATCGCACTTATTTACTCATCCTATATTTGGAAATAGAATCATCATAGTTAAATCCATTATTCAGTTAGAGATGAATGAAAAGTAGTGCGGTTAATTTTTACTGCACTACTTTTCATTATGTTTTGAATCGAGTTTCATAATTATACGCAATAAATCAGTTTTTTCGTTTGATCTATTTTGAGCTAGTTGTTTCTTTTTGTTTTTCATCTTGTTCAACGTGGATTTTTTGAAAAACACCAGTTTTTATGAAAAGTTGTGCGACATATCCAGTAATTTGCTTGTAATTTGCTTCGATTTTGTCTACTACATAGCTAATTCTTTCAGATAATGTAGCTTTTAGACTTTCTAGTTCTTTAGTCGTTTTTTGGTTAGCTATATCCTGGTGATTCAGTCGCTCTAAAATCGTTTTATGAAAGGATTCTTGTAATTCGAGAGTTTTCAAGATTTCGTCATTTAGATGATATTGATTATCCAACTTTTCACTCATATTGGTATTAAGTTGATCAAATTGTTCGATCTTTTTCGTAAGTTGTTGAATAACTGTATCTTGAATTGTTAACTGATCAACAATTGCCTGATTTACAATACCTTCATTTTCGTATTTTTTTAATAACTCATGGTTAAATGCATCGATTGCCTCAATACGCTGTAACAAAATTTGATATGCTTCGTCTTGTTTCTTTATCGAATCAATTAATGGTGATGTACGTGACTCCTGATGTTCAAGTTGTTTTAAAACATGATGCAACTGATCCTGTTGTTCACTCTTTGTTTTATTAAGCAAGATGTTTACATCGTTTGTGGCATTTTCTAAAGTTGAATTTACCTCACTTTGCTTCTGGATAAACTCCTGCAAATAATTTCTTCGAAAAGAGACCTGATTAGACATTATTTTGATTTCTGAAGGCTGTTTATAAATAAGAGGATTCGCTTTATTTTTAATATAAACCAAATATTTTCACTCCTTCATCCATTAACCTTGATGATGATAGTATTCTATGTGGTAACCCAATGATTTGATTACTTATTTTTCTTATTAAAAAATCATGTACGTTTTTTGCTTAGTTGGGACATACTAAAATGAAAAATCATGAAAGGTGGTTGAAAGATGGGTTTAGAATGGTTTGACCGTGTAAGCGGTGAATTACCGGAACAACTTGAATCAATATGTGAAAAATATGATCAAGTAGGGCATATGTCAATTGATCGCGGTGTTAAGCATCCCAGAATTGAATTTTTTGTTGAAACAGAAGATGATGATCGAGATTATTTTTGTACATTATTTTTCGATCCTCTAAATGAAGAGTTCTATCTTGAAACATTCGATTTTGAATACGAGCAAACCTCTAGAACAATTCTTTCAGATTTCGAAGACATTGTCGATGCTGTTCATGAAAGCATTCATTATTTTATGAATGAAGATTATGATGATAATGTGATTCTCGATGTAGATGATGAAATGGATGATTCAGGTGATATTTTTGAAGAAATAGATGTTGAATGGGAGACTCCAGAAGTTACTGCTTTTACATACGAGGATGAAGTAGAAGTTACCTATCAATTTGGTATTGTACAGGAAACTGGTGATGGCGTACTTAGGCGGATAAATCGGATAAAGGATGTCGAGAATAGGCTAATTAAAGATGAGACAAACTTTATCTTCAGTAAAGAAGAAGCTAGTACAATTATTGCGATGGTTGCAAGTCATATGGATTCGTTAACTGAGTTCGATTTACAATAATTACAATATTCAATCGTAAAAAGTAAATAAATTGAATCCCCCTTTAAGGGGGAGGACGAATTGTTGTTTGATAAATCATGATCAGAACGAATTAATCTTATCGATAAGCCAAATTTCGATTTTTTAAATAGTTTACAAAAATATCTCGAATATACGATTCGGTTACAACTGTTTTACCTACTCGAAATGAGGAAAAACCATCCCCTCCTTGTGCTAGATAATCACTTAGAGCAACACTATAAATTTTATTTGGAATTAATTTATCTCCGTTCTTGTCAGTCAAATATTCAATTTTGTTGCCAAATTGTTCATCATGGTTAACTGTATAGGAAATACCTATAGGTTGTAGAAGATTCTCTTTCTCCTTTTTCCATTGCTGTTCAAGGACGTTCTTTATTTGATTACCTGTTAAATGGATCTTTACCACTTTGTGATCAAAGGGTAAAGAACTGTAAATATCCTCAAATGTAATTTCCCCTTTTTGTAAACTTGACCTAATACCGCCATGGTGAGTAAATGCCATATCCGCATTCATTTCATGCATCATTGACATTGCAACCATTTCGCCAAGAGGTGAATTCCCCTTATTATTCGTTTTTCTAGAAATTGGTTTTGGTATCGTCATGATCACTTCATTCGTTTCATGACTTAGCATTGCTTGATAGTTGTTTAGTAATTTTATCGTTTCCTCATCAGGCTCTATAAAATTATGCAAAGTTAAATGGATGTTTCCTTCCTTTTTAATAATATCCCCTGTTTTGCGATCGATATCGAGGAGAACTTCAGAAATTGCTTTACCAGCTGAGTATCCTTGAATAATCAGCTTATTATCGACAACTGTATTTGCGTATCCATGATTATGGCCAGCGAACATGACATCGACTTCATCATGGATAAATGGCGCCATTTCGACCAAATCAAGCTCTGGATTACTACCAGAAACTTGTGACTTTGCTGAAACATGAGCTAAAACAACAATTGTTTTAACGCCTTTTTCTACTAATTTTTCTGTTGCTTTGTTTATTGCAGTAACTTCATCAATTATGTTAACTTGTTCTCGATTTTTGTAAACGACATAATCATTCGTTTCTGTTGTTACGGCGCCAATAAAGCCAATGTTAATTCCATCTAGTTCCTTTATTGTATAGGGTGGCAATAGCGGAGAATTCGTTTGTTTATTTAGTACATTTGCGGAGATATAGGTAGTGGTTGATCCCTTATAGCCGGTCTTAGGATCACCATTTAAAAGTCTATTCATTTCATTTACACCACGATCAAATTCGTGATTTCCTAATGTGCCAATATCTACATTTAATTGGTTTAAAAACTCGATGGTTGGTTCATCTAAATAAAAAGCAGAAATAGGTGGGCTAGCGCCGACCATGTCACCAGCATGAACAAGGAGAGAATGTTCTTTTTTTAATTTTTTAATATATGCAGCTACATACTCTGCACCACCGACTTTTTGACCAAACAACTCCTGATAAGTATTCAGTTGTCCGTGAAAATCATTCATGCCAAGTAATTGAACCCTTACGACATCATCCTTAGCTGTTAAATTAGTTGTTGAGTAAACAGTAGTAGTTAAAATGAGAAAGCTAATACAGAAAAATAGAAATATCAAAGTTCGCTTAGACAAGTTCTAGATCCCTCCTAATTCATTTTACTTTAAGCTTAGCACGCTAAAATGAACCTAAGCTTAAGTCAGCGTAAAGTTTTAATGAAATTACGATTTTTAAACATAAGCTAAATTGAAAGTGAGGCTTTAAGGCAATCCCGCAAAATATATGGGTGTATTGTGTGTCAAAGAGATTTTTTTGTTTTTTATGTAATCTTTTTGTAAATTTATTTACATGAGAAGTTGAAAGGTTAGTTGAATCTCCTAATTTTGCATGAATTGATCTTTTTCCTCCAGTGGTTCTTCCAGACTTGATGGGAAAAGGTTTGTCAAATAATAAGTTAAAGGGTGACTTTATAATAGAAAGTGGTTTATCATAATTAGAAGAAAGGCTATAGAATTGAACCGTTTTTACTAGGAGGGGCACTGTGGATATTTTGGCAAATCAACCCTATTTTAAGGTGAGGAGGGTTATTGAAGGCAATACTCAATACGAAATAGAAGAAGAGCATGAGATTACATTGTCCTCAGAACGATTATGTACATCAGTTGACACTTTTTTAATGGATGAAATTTTGGATATATCCTTCCGTTTTTTTGCAAAAGAAATGGGCTTTTTCTATTTGCATACAACAAAAGGAATGTATGCTTACACTGTTAAAACAGACCCACAACCTTTTATTGATCAATTTCGGCTGACTAAGTAATGGATTGAGATAGTAGTTCCAAGGGGCTGAAACTTCCATCAGTTGAAATAGAGTAATCCTCACTGATGGAAGTTTCACCTTATGAAAATGGCTTTCTTAATACTAGATCTGCTGTATTCTTTTCACTATAATCAGTCCATATCTTTACAAATGAACCCCTGTTGTTTCAGCATCTGAGGCACATCTTTATAATTGTCGTTATAATGTTTTCCTTTATAAAAATTTGAGATTCTTTTTGTCCATGTTGAATCAGTTTGTCCATTTGATTTTTGAAATAGATGATCCTTATAAACTTGATTATAGGATTTAATGTATTGTTCTTGGTCGCTGTTATATTTTTCTCGATGAACGAATGCTTCTTGGGGCAATCGTGGATTTAAGCCAGGATCGTCAAGCCCATAACCAACACATAAACCAACAATAGGTATAACAAATTGTGGCAAATTTAGCAGTTTGATTACTTCTAAAGGATTTCTACGAATTCCACCAATAGGTACAGTGCCTAACCCTAAAGATTCTGAAGCAGCGATGGCATTACTTAATGCTAAGCCAACATCTGTAGCTCCGACTAGTAATGAATCTACATCATTAACGACTTCAAATGGTATATTCTCAATTTCACTTGCTTTTTTTGCGCGATGAAAATCAGCACAAAAAATGAGAAATGTAGGTGCTTGATTAATATGTTCTTGGTTTCCGCAAAAGGTAGCGAGCTCCTGTTTACGTTCCTGATCTTGAACCACGATTACAGATACTTGCTGGCCATGGATCCATGTAGGGGCAGCTTGTGCTGCGGAAAGAATCGCCTTAAGTTGTTCGTTGTCTAGCTGTTTTTCTTCATATTTTCGAAAAGAACGATGATTTGTTAATGTATTAATCGTTTCATTCATCTCTAAATTCCTCCTGTATCATTAATTTCAGCAACTTAACTTTATCGTGGTGTGGGTATTTTTTCAAAGTATATGATCTAAATGATAATCTAAAATGGAAAAGAGGAGGGGGACGAATGTTAGTAAAGTCCATGTTAAGAAACGTTCAACAATTATATAAAAAAAGAGGTTTGTTTAAGAAAGCTAACTTAAACAAACCTAGTATTTTAGTAGTTGCACATCGCGGTGCTTCTGGATATGCACCTGAAAATACGATGGTGGCGTTTAAAAAAGCGTTAGAATTAAAAGCGGATTTTATAGAGTTAGATGTTCAAATGACAAATGATAATGTGCTTGTCGTTATTCATGACTCGAATGTTGCACGTACAACTAATGGTACAGGTGAAGTTCGAGAGTTTTCATATAAAGAATTAAAAATGCTTGACACAGGTTTATGGTTTAATAGAAAATTCTCAGGACAAAGAATTCCGACACTTCAAGAAGTGATCACAGAATTCCGTGGGAAAATGGGATTGTTAATTGAGATAAAAAATCCGGATTTATACCCTACAATTGCAGAGAGTCTTGCAAGCGAATTAAAAAAGAATAATCTTGATTGTCCCAGGAATGATGAAGTCATTGTCCAGTCATTTGATTTTGAATTATTACAAAGATTCCATCAAATCGTTCCCAATGTACCTTTAGGTCTTCTTGTTAAGTATCGTGTACATGGGATTTCAAATGTACAACTTAGAGAATGGTCTTCGCTGGTACGATATATCAATCCTAATAAAGCATTAATAACGAAAGGGTTGGTAAAAAGAATCCATTCATACAAGCTTAAAGTCATTCCTTATACAGTAAGGGACAAAAAGTCAATAAAAGGGTTGATAGATGCAAAAGTAGACGGTGTTGTAACGGATTATCCTGATTACTTAAAAGAATAATAAAATAAAGAGGCTGATACAATGTCAAGCCTCTTTTTATACATCAGAATGTATATCCTTTTTAGGAAATAGAAAATAAAAACTATAAATTTTCGTTTTGTTGTCCAATTTCCTTTTCAGCGATTAAGGAATTAGCGGCTTCTATGTTTCTATGTTCGTTTACAGAATCTCCATCAATATTTTTTTGAATAGGAAATGTTCGATCTGTTTGCAATGTTATTTGTTCCCTATTTGGTACATGAGTTAAATTGTTTTCCTCTGCCATTCCAACATAGCCCCCAGTGCATTCTATATTTTATAAATCGACATAATGATAGCTTTTACAACATCAAGGTTTCTCATTCTTGAATCTTCGGAATCAATACTAATAGCCTTAGACCCAAAAGGGGTTGCAATGCTTTTTTCATACATGACACATCCCTATTGACTCGATAAAAATACTTTAAAGAAATTTTGGTTATTAGTATAATATAGATAAAACATTGTTATCATTAATATTTTTAATAGTAAAGGTGAGTAGAGATGTATTATGATGCATTAAGAACGTTTATAGCGGTAGTAGAAGAAAAAAACTTTACAAAGGCAGCAGAGAAATTGTTGATTTCGCAGCCAAGTGTAAGTGTACATATTAAGAATCTAGAGGTGGAATTTCAGTCTCAACTTTTTATTCGATCACCAAAAACATTAAAAATTACGCATGCTGGTGAAATCTTATATGAACGTGCGAAGCAAATGGTCCAAATATACGATAAAACAAAAAATGAAATTTATGAGCAACAACACACCATTAAAGGCATGCTGAAAATAGCGGCAAGCTTTACAATTGGAGAATATGTCTTACCACCGATTTTGGCTTCGATTATGAAAGAATATCCGAAACTCGATTTTGATGTCACAATTGGAAATACAGATGAGGTAGTAAAGCTAGTGCAATTTTTTCAGGCTGATATTGGCTTGATTGAAGGAAATACAGATGAAAAGGATGTTATCGTTCAACCATTTATGGAAGATGACCTAACAATTATTGCTCCACCCGACCATCCTTTAAAACATGCAAACTCAATAAAAATGGGGGATCTTCAGGACGAGATTTGGGTTAGTAGAGAGAAAGGTTCTGGTACACGGGAATATGTTGAACATATCATTCGGACGAATGGGTTAAAAATGAATCGTTTAATTACGATTAGTAGTAATCAAGGTGTAAAGGAAACTGTCATGAATGGCTTGGGGATATCGATTCTTTCAACCTGTGTCGTGAAGAGAGAGCTTGAACAAGGAACATTGCTCGAAATTAAACCAGATGAAGAGCTGTTTAAAAGAAAGTTTTCCTACCTATATGCCCCAATTGTAGGTGAGAAAAAGATGATTTCTTTGTTTTTAGATGCTCTAGGAAATAGATAACTTAGAATGGAAGTAAGGCTAACTTATATTAGCAGCCAGCCTTACTTTAAAAATCATTGGTACTGCTCAAGCATGGAGAAAAACTCTTTAATGAATTGGTAAAAAACCTTTTCAGAAGGGGCGAGTTCTCTTTTTTTAGAAACAATGATACCGACAGTTCTTCTAACTAATGGAAGTTCTATCGGTATTTTTACTGTGAACCGAGGAATTACCTCGTGAAATGTGCTATCAGGTAATAATGTTACACCAATCCCCGCTGAAACTAAACCTTTGATCGCATCCAAATCTTCGCCTTCTGATGAGATATTAGGAACAAAACCAGCTTGTTTACATGCATCCACTGCAATTTCTTGCAGGATATAGCCTTTTGGGAATAGAACAAATTCATCATTCCTTAGTTCATTAAGAAGGATACTTTTTTGAGTAGCGAGGGGGTGCGATATTGGTAGTAAGGCAAAAATACTTTCTGAGAATAAAATCGTTCCTTCGACTTCTGGGATATTAAGTGGGACGGGTCCTAAAAATGCTAAATCAATATCGCGATTAATGACAGAATCAATTAAAAATTTGTATGAGCCTTGTCTTAAATGAAAAGAAACATTCGGATATTTTTCTTTAAATGCTGAAATGACAGTTGGTAATAAATGACTCGCAAGGCTAGTTGGAAAACCGATCTTAATGGAGCCTTTTTCAGGATCAAGATATTCATCTATTTGTCTTTTGGCATAATCGATTGCTTTTATAGCAGTTCTTGTATGAGTGAGAAATATCTTTCCAATCGGTGTTAGCTTTACATTCCGCCCTTCTCTTTCAAATAAAGGAACACCTAACTCTGCCTCCAAATTAGCGATTTGTCTACTTATTGCAGACTGGGCTACATGTAAATGTTGAGCGGCCTCTGAAACATGTTCTCGCTCTGCAACTTCCACAAAATAGTGTAATTGACGTAATTCCATCGTATTCCTCCGTTCATATATATCAAAAACAGATTGATTCCATCTAAATTATATATTGTTCATATTAATTTGTGAATATATAATATAATTATCTTGGAAATAAACGGTTGTAAGATAATCTGACAGGGGGAGATATACATGACTTTCAATCAAATTCCTAAGGCACAAGGTCTCTACCGTCCTGAGTTTGAACATGACGCATGCGGTATTGGTTTATACGCTCATATAAAAGGTCACGCAACACATGATATCGTGAAAAAAGGATTAAATATGCTTTGCAGATTAGACCACAGAGGAGGGCAAGGCAGTGACCCGCTAACAGGAGATGGTGCTGGCTTAATGGTACAAATTCCTGATGCATTCTTTAAAAAGAATTGCCAAGAAATGACTCTTCCTGAAAATGGACGTTACGGAGTCGGGATGATGTTCTTCTCTAATGACGACTCAGAGCGAGATCAAATCGAAGCACAGCTTACTAAATTGATTGAGGAAGAAGGTCAAACCTTATTAGGTTGGAGAACAGTTCCAGTCAATGCTAATGACATTGGACCAGTTGCAAAAATGAGCTGTCCGGTCGTTCGCCAAGTATTTATTGGTGCAAATGATAGCATTGCAGACCATATTACTTTTGAACGTAAATTATATGTGATTCGTAAACAAGCAGAAAATTGGGCAAGAGAGCGTGAACTACGTTTCTACTTTACAAGTCTTTCAAGCAGTACAATTGTTTATAAAGGACTTCTAACTCCTGAACAAGTGGATGCATTTTATTTAGACCTACAGGATGATGACTTTATTTCAGCATTTTCATTAGTACATTCACGCTTTAGTACGAATACATTCCCTAGTTGGGAGAGAGCACATCCAAATCGTTATTTAATCCATAATGGTGAAATAAACACGCTTCGTGGAAACATGAACTGGATGAAAGCAAGGGAGCAGCAATTTGTATCTGAAGCATTTGGTGAGGATCTTCAAAAAGTATTACCAATATTAGATGCAGATGGAAGTGATTCATCTATTTTGGATAATGCATTTGAATTTTTCGTATTAGCAGGTCGTAAACCAGCTCATGCAGCCATGATGATGATTCCTGAGCCTTGGACAGAGAATCCCCATATGAGTCCTGAGAAGAGAGCATTTTACGAATACCATAGTTGCTTGATGGAACCGTGGGATGGTCCAACAGCTATTTCATTTACAAATGGAAAGCAAATTGGAGCGATTTTGGATCGAAACGGACTGCGTCCAGCACGTTACTATGTAACAAAGGATGATTACATTATTTTCTCATCTGAGGTAGGAGTTATTGAAGTTGAAGAAGAGAATGTTCTTTATAAGGATCGTCTAAGTCCTGGGAAAATGCTTTTAATTGATTTAGAAGAAGGTCGGATTGTTTCAGATGATGAAATTAAAGCAGAAATGGCGAAACAAGAGCCATACCAAGAATGGTTAAACGAGCAACTCAGTAAACTTGATAATGAAAACGAAGTATTGATTGAAGAAGAGGTGCTGGATATTTCAGAACGTCAACGTGCGTTTGGGTATACGTACGAAGATATTCAAAAGTATTTGCTTCCACTCATTACGGAAGGGAAGGATCCACTCGGATCAATGGGGAATGATATACCACTTGCGGTGCTATCAGAACGTCCACAATCACTTTTCAATTACTTTAAACAACTATTTGCTCAAGTAACAAACCCTCCAATTGATGCAATTAGAGAGCAAATTGTTACGTCATCAATGACATTATTAGGGGCAGAAGGAAATATTCTTCACCCAAATAAGGAAAATGCACGTAGAATTCAGTTGGATTCACCGGTTCTTTCTAATCATCAACTATCACAATTACGCTTGAATCTTTACGATGGGTTTAAGAGCAAAACAATACCGACTTTATTTACTGAAAATTTAGAATATTCTTTACAAAAGATTTGTTTAGAAGCAGAAAAAGCAATTGCTGAAGGCGTAAATATTATCATTTTATCTGATCGTGAAATGAATTCAGAGAAAGTTGCTATTCCTGTATTATTAGCTGCAGCAGCTTTACATCAGTATTTAGTGCGCCTGGGGACACGCACAAAGACAAGTATAGTAATTGAATCGGGTGAGGTTAGAGAGGTACATCATTTTGCTGCATTAATCGGTTACGGTGTTGATGCAATTAACCCATACTTGGTATTTGCAACATATAAAGAAGCTGTACTTGATGGAAGTTTAACCGTAAGTTATGAAGAAACAGTAGCAAAATACATCAAAGGTATTACAGAAGGTGTCGTAAAAGTAATGTCTAAAATGGGTATCTCGACTGTACAGAGCTACCGTGGTGCACAAGTTTTTGAAGCTGTTGGTATTAGTTCTGATGTAATTGACCGTTATTTTACAGGAACTGTATCTCAACTTGATGGAATTGACTTAGCAACAATTGCAAATGAAGCAACTTTACGCCATAAAGAAGCTTATTCAGAAAAAGTTGATAAAACGTTAGATTCAGGTAGTGATTTTCAGTGGAGAAAAACTGGCGAGCATCACGCATTTAATCCGGCGACAATCCATACGCTACAATGGGCTTGCCGAAAAAATGATTATACATTGTTTAAGAAATTTTCTCAGGCAGCAAATGAAGAGAGAATTGGATTTTTACGAAACCTATTTTCCTTCAACAGTAATAGACAGTCACTATCGATCGATGAAGTTGAATCTGTGGATTCAATTGTAAAACGATTCAAATCAGGTGCAATGTCATTCGGTTCATTAAGTAAGGAAGCTCACGAAACACTAGCTATTGCGATGAACCGTTTAGGTGGAAAAAGCAACAGTGGTGAAGGTGGAGAAGATTCGAAACGTTATATCGCTGATGAAAATGGTGACTTCCGCAGAAGTGCGATTAAACAGATTGCATCAGGTCGTTTTGGAGTGAAAAGTCATTATTTAGTGAATGCTGACGAACTTCAAATCAAAATGGCTCAGGGGGCTAAACCTGGTGAAGGTGGTCAGTTACCTGGTAATAAGGTTTACCCATGGGTTGCAGATGTTCGTGGTTCAACACCTGGTGTGGGATTGATTTCACCTCCACCACATCATGATATCTATTCTATTGAAGATTTAGCACAGCTGATTCATGATCTAAAAAATGCAAATCGCGATGCACGTATTAGCGTTAAGTTAGTTTCTAAGTCAGGTGTAGGGACAATTGCCGCAGGTGTTGCAAAAGGTGCTGCTGATGTCATTGTTATTAGTGGTTATGATGGAGGGACTGGCGCTTCTCCGAAAACGAGTATTAAACATACTGGTTTACCATGGGAACTAGGTTTAGCTGAAGCGCATCAAACGCTAATGCTAAATGGCCTGCGTGAACGTGTTGTCTTAGAAACTGATGGAAAATTAATGACAGGCCGCGACGTTGTGATGGCAGCAATTTTAGGTGCGGAGGAATACGGGTTTGCAACAGCTCCACTAGTTGTAATGGGTTGTATCATGATGCGTGTTTGCCATTTAGATACTTGTCCAGTTGGTGTTGCAACGCAAAATCCGGAACTACGTGAAAAATTTGCTGGTGATCCAGATCATATTGTCAACTACATGCGTTTTGTTGCAAAAGAAGTTCGTGAAATCATGGCAGAGCTTGGCTTTAAAAACATGGAAGAAATGGTTGGAAGTACAGATATTTTACAAGTAAGTGATCGTGCAAAAGCGCATTGGAAAGCGAAGCATCTGAATTTATCAACCCTTTTATATCAGCCGGAGGGCACACGTACTGCGAAATTTAAGCAAAACCATAAAATCGAACAATCGCTCGATATGGTTGAAATATTACCAGTTGTCAAAAATGCCATTGAAACAGGAACTCAAATTGATAAATCGTTTACTATCAAAAATATTAATCGTGTAGCCGGTACAATTGTTGGAAGTGAAATTTCTAAACGTTACGGTGAAGAAGGATTACCTGAAGACACGATCACCCTACGTTTTAATGGTTCTGCTGGCCAAAGCTTTGGTGCATTTATTCCTAGTGGTGTTACGATGGAATTAACTGGTGATGCTAACGATTATATTGGTAAAGGTCTTTCAGGTGGGAAAATCATCGTCACTCCACCTGAAAAAACAAGCATTGTTGCTACTGATAATGTCATTATCGGTAACGTACCATTTTATGGTGCTACTAGTGGTAAGGCATATATCAACGGACGTGCAGGTGAACGATTTGCTGTCCGTAACAGTGGGGCAAATGTTGTTGTTGAGGGAGTCGGTGACCATGGCTGTGAATATATGACAGGTGGTCAGGTTGTCATCTTGGGTGAAGTAGGAAAGAATTTTGGTGCTGGTATGTCAGGTGGTATTGCCTACGTACTTGTTGATAATAAAGATCAATTTATCGCTCAGTGTAATAGAGAAATGATCGAATTCGAAAGTTTAGTAGATGAAAAAGAGATAAGATCGCTTGAGGATATGATCCAAAAACATTTCGATTATACGAATAGTAAGAAGGCTGAAATTATCCTTGATAATTGGGAAGAAGTAATATCTAAGTTTGTTAAAGTAATTCCAAAGGATTACAAACGAATGATGGAAAGAATTGAAGAACAAATGCAAGCAGGATTAACTGCTGAGGACGCAGTAATGAGTGCCTTTGAGGCGAATGCCATAACAGAAAAAAAAGGATCGGTAGCAAGTATTGACCGCTCTGAAGCAATCGTACAGTAGAAAGGGGAGAGCATGATGGGGAAAGCAACAGGTTTTTTAGAATTCAAACGTGAAGAGGCGACTGAACGTGAGCCTCTTACACGTTTAAATGACTGGAAAGAATATACGGCTCCTTCCACTGAGGAAAAGCTAAGCAGACAAGGGTCACGTTGTATGGATTGCGCCACTCCTTTCTGTCATATTGGTACCGAGATCAATGGTTTTACTTCAGGTTGTCCAATTCATAACCTAATTCCTGAGTGGAATGATTTAGTTTATCGTGGAAGATGGAAGGAAGCCTTAGATCGTCTTATGAAAACGAACAATTTTCCTGAATTTACAGGAAGGGTTTGTCCTGCCCCATGTGAAGGGTCCTGTAACGTAGCCATTTCTGACCCTGCCGTGACAATTAAAAACATTGAAAAGGCGATTATTGATAAGGGCTTTGAAAATGGATGGATTACACCTCGTAAACCCACAAAACGAACAGGTAAAAAAATTGCGATCGTTGGGTCTGGACCTGCTGGCTTAGCAAGTGCTGATCAACTTAACCAAGCTGGACATTCTGTTACAGTTTTTGAACGTGCTGACCGTCCAGGTGGCTTATTAACGTATGGAATTCCAAATATGAAACTTGATAAAGGGATTGTTGAGCGACGTATTAACTTGTTAAGTCAAGAAGGGATTAGGTTTGTTACAAATACTGAAGTAGGTAAAGATATTACGTCTGAAGAACTACGTGAACAATTTGATGCAGTCATTTTATGTGTTGGTGCACAAAAGCAGCGTGATTTAGTGATTGAAGGTCGTGAATCAAATGGAGTTCACTTCGCGATGGATTATTTAACGACTTCTACAAAGAGCTATCTTGATTCAAATTTTGAAGATGGAAAGTTCATTAATGCGGAAGATAAAGATGTTATTGTCATTGGTGGTGGAGATACAGGTGCTGACTGTGTGGCAACTGCTCTACGTCAAAATTGTAAAAGCGTCGTTCAATTCGGTAAGCATCCTAAACTACCAATGTCACGTACACATGAAAATATGTGGCCTGAGGCACCACATGTATTCACGATGGAGTACGCATATGAAGAAGCTGAAGCAAAATTTGGTGCAGACCCACGTGAATATTCAATCCAGACGAAAAAGCTGGTTGCGGATGAAAGTGGAAATCTAAAAGAGCTTCATACGATTCAAATGGAAAAATGTAAAGATGAAGATGGTCGTTATTACTTTAAAGAAATTCCAGGAACGGAAAAAATATGGCCAGCTCAATTAGTCTTTATTGCAATTGGTTTTGAAGGTGCAGAACAGCCTGTATTAAAGCAATTTAATGTTGAAACAACGGGGAGAAATGTTATTTCGGCAAAATATGGGGATTTCCAAACGAATATTGCAGGCGTGTTTGCTGCAGGTGATGCAAGACGTGGTCAAAGCTTAATTGTTTGGGCAATCAATGAAGGTCGTGAAGTTGCTCGTGAAGTTGATCTTTATTTAATGGGAAATACTGTTTTAGCATAATATAGTTAGCTTACTATCGCATTCAATAAGTAGAATAGCCCAATGTGTGTTCTTTACTACACATTGGGCTATTCTTTTTTTACGATTTGTGTACGAATTGATACTATATTAGAAAATATTATCGATTTCTTTAGATAGTAATGTAATGAATGACAAACTATAGTAAAATAGTCTAATCATTAAGCGTTTATTCTAAGGAGCAAATTATGCCTAATAAAGTTAAATTGATCATCTCATATATAGTAGTTAGTTCATTATGGCTAATTGCAACAGATAACCTGGTTGTATATTTAAATATCTCAGAGGAAGTACGATTGATTTTTCGAAATGTAAAAGGTTTTCTATTCGTATTACTTACAAGTTTCTATATTTATTATTTAATCTTAAAAAAAGAAGCCTATGAAAATGAAAAGGAAGAAACAAATAAGTTGAACATTTTGATCAATTCCATGGTCGATTTTGTGAGTTTTAAAGATGGAGAAGGTAGATGGACAAGGGCAAATGATTTTGCATTAAAGCTTTTTCAACTTGAGAATATTGACTACCGAGGTAAAAAAGATTCTGAACTTGCCGTTTATAGTGAATTTTATACAGATGTAATGAGGTATTGTGAAATATCTGATGAAGAGGCTTGGTTAAACGAGAAGCCTAGTCGATGTATAGAAGAAATTCCAAAAAGAGATGGCTCATTCAAAACATTTTCTACAATTAAAATTCCGATTTTTAATAAAGATGGTTCTAGAAAAGAATTAGTCGTATTAGGAAGAGACGTTTCTGAGAAAATTTCTGCAGAAAAGAAGTTAGCGGAAAGTGAGCAACGATATAAATCACTTTTTGAGTTTAATCCAGAGTTAGTTTACATGATCGATTTAGAAGGTAGACTTACGAATGCAAACGATCATTTTTATCGGATTACTGGCTATCAAATTGAGGATTTTCTAACTAAAACAATCGAATCTCTCATCTCCGAAAAGAATCGTTTTTGTGCTTTTAAGTCATTTTTAGAGCTTGTTCGTCATAATAAAACATGGGTTAATAAAGAAATTGAAATTATTACAAAAGATAAAAAGCAGAAATTGTTGCGCGTTACAGCCGTTCCGATGATTATCGACGATCAAATAGTAGGGTTAATTGGATATGCATACGATATGACAAAAGAAAGAGAAACCGAACAGATGCTTCTTAAAACAGAAAAATTATCTGTCGTAGGAGAATTAGCTGCAAGTGTTGCGCATGAAATTAGGAATCCATTAACTTCATTAAAAGGGTTTGTACAATTATTGCAATCCTCTAATAAAGAAAATGAACATTATCATCAAATTATGCTTGATGAACTTGAACGAATTAATATTATTGCCAGCGAGCTTTTAGTATTAGCGAAGCCTCAACAAATTCAATTTCAAAAACGAAATATTAATGAATTGTTACAAAGTGTGAAATCATTGCTTCAGTCTGAAGCAAATCTTTATAATGTTGAGTTAGAACTAGTAGAAAATAATCAAATTCCTTTGATCGATTGTGAACCGAATCAATTGAAACAATTATTTATTAATATCATGAAAAACTCAATAGAGGCTTCTTCTAAAAAAATCCAAGTGAAGGTAGAGATGGTCGATCAGGAAAAAATTCGCATCCAATTTAAGGATGATGGCTGTGGAATGGATGAAGAAAGAGTAAAGCATCTAGGTGAACCTTTTTACTCTGTGAAAGAAAAAGGGACAGGATTAGGCTTAACAGTTAGTTACAGAATTGTAGAGTTTCATAAAGGGAAAATCCGCTTTACAAGTAAAGTAGATGAAGGAACAACGGTTGAACTAATACTTCCAATTCAAAAATGATCATTAAGCTCTATGCTACTGTTTACTAAATATAAAAACAGTGGCATGGGGCTTATTTTTTCTGCTTTGGACTTACACAATAATGGGTAGCGAACATAAACAAGAAATAAGGTCGACAACGGAAATTTTCAAAAATGTCGGAGTTTGATGAAAAAGGTCTGTTCAAAAATGAACTATGACGGAAAGCGTGTAATGAAGCGTATGAAAAGGTTCACCATCGTGATTGTCTCAATCATACCAACCGTGGCATATCGTAAATAATCCAATCATTATTCTTAGGGTAATAAAGCTCAAAAATAATAACAACAAGGAGCTGCTTTAAGTGTTCCCGTATTATTATCAACCATTTATTCCTATGAAGTGTGTAAATGTTCCATTCCAACATAGACAGTCGAATATGGTCCCTTACTATAATTATTCTGAATTGCCCAACAGACAATATCCGGAAGTGGATGTTACCTTATTTGAACAATCTGCAAAATCAATGCAGTTGTTACTAAAGGACGCCAATTTGCTATTAAATAAACTAGCAGATTCTAAATCCTTTGCTCAAAAAGTTATGTATGCTGCACAGCAATCAAATACAAAGGAAGTTGATAAGTTAATTAAATCAACAGGAATCAAGTCTGATGTATCAGCTAACATTGATCCAGATGGAATCAACTTAAAAATCTCCTCGAAAGGAAATAATACCGATTGTTGTCAGTTGAAAATTGCACTTAGATGGCGTTAACTAAATAAGCATTTAAAGCAATGGAATGAAGTGTGGCGTTGTTGATTGTTTAATTGAAGACATTTGGCATAACATCAGTCCTTACTGAATAAGTTCAGAATGACCATTCTTTGTGATATCAGAATTTATAAGTTTTGGTTTCGAGAATTGTCTAGCTCCAGCGCCTAGCCCCTCTTGGGTCTAAGCCTGAGGCTGATTAAGGCGCTTGCGCTTTTCTTATGATTATGGACAATTAATCAAAAAAGGAAAATATTGTTGGATTTTCCGTCTCATTACTAGTTGAAAGTGAGGATGAACGATGCCAAGTGAATTATACGAAGTTGAAGTCAATCTACCAATTCATTCTATATGGAATTTTGTCAGTGACATGAATAATTGGGCACCCCTTCTGCCTGGCTATATCGAACATGAAATCCTAAATGATCGTGAATCAACTTGGAAATTTAAAAGTGATTTAGGAGTAATTAAGAAGAAGATCCACTTAAAAGTAGATATCACAAGTTGGGTTGAGCCCACAGAAGTAACATTTAATTTGGTAGGTATCAATGAAAAAATAACTGGTAAAGGTTATTTTAAAGCACAAGCAATTGCTGAAAAGAAGTCATTGATGACAGGTTATCTTGATATTACATTTGAAGGTGCAATGGCAAAAATAATCAATTCAAAGTTAAAGAAAAACCTTACAGACATGACGAAAGAATTAACTGAGGCGATTATCGCAAAAATTCACGAAGTAGAAAATGGCGTAAGGTGACACTATATCTGCTGACATCTCTTTTAAAACTAATGAAGTAGGAATTTCTTAGAGTCATTTAGGGAAAAAGAGGGGATGTAATGGAATATATAGGAAGAAGTGTTTTTCGAAAAGAAGCTTTAGATAAAGTTACGGGTAAAGCAAATTACACTGCAGACGAGAATAAAATATCAACTCTTCATATAAGTATGGTTACAAGTCCTTATGGCCATGCAAATATTCTTGAAATCAATTGCTCTAAAGCAAGAAAAATCCTTGGTGTAAGAGCAGTTGTCCTGGGAAGTCACGACCTGCCACTTACTGGTGAAGAAATAAGAGATCGCCCTCCTATCGCTGTCGATAAAGTACGATATCATGGTGAACCGGTTGCTCTCGTCGTTGCCGATACACCGGTAATCGCCAAAAGGGCAGCTGATTTAGTAGATGTTAGATACGAGATACTCAAAGTTGTAAATTCTCCAACCGAAGCCTTAAGTGAAAATGCTCCGTTAGTCCATCAGGATGTTATTTCCTATCAAAAAATAGGTAATGCGAATCCAATACCAAATTCAAACATTTCAAATATTACCAAAATCCGCAAAGGAAATGTCGAACAAGGGTGGCGAGAAAGTAATGTAGTTGTTGAAGATTCCTATCGTTTTTCGCCATCCGCACATGCTGCAATGGAAACAAGAACTGCAATTGTTGAGATCAAACCAACTGGTTATGTTCATATCACGTCATCTTCGCAAGCACCATTTATGTTGAAAAAGTTACTGAGTACTTTTTTCTCTATAGATGAGGGGAAAATCATCGTTCAAACACCATTGGTCGGAGGTGCCTATGGTGGAAAAGCATCTGTACAATGGGAAATCTTAGCATATCTTGCCTCAAAGGCAGTTGGTGGCAAACGAGTCAAAATTGTTTATTCAAGAGAGGAAGATTTAATCACCGCACCTTGTCATATAGGTCTTGAAGCGAAAGTGAAAATAGGGTGTACAAAAGAAGGAATGATAAAAGCAACAGAGATCGTTTATTTATTTGATGGTGGAGCATATTCAGACAAGGCCATTGATGTTAGTCGAGCTGGTGCCGTGGATTGCACAGGTCCATATAATATTGAGAATGTACAGTGCGATTCGTATTGTCTTTATACGAATCATCCTTATGCTACTGCGTATAGGGGATTTTCCCATTCTGAAGTTCTTTTTGCCTTCGAAAGGACGATGGATAAGCTTGCTAATAAGCTAGGAATGGATCCGATTGAATTAAGAAAAAGAAATGCGATACTACCGGGACATACAACACCTACTCAAGTGAAATTAAATAAAAGTAATGTTGGAAATTTACCAGCTTGTATTAATAGATTAAAAGAATTAATCAACTGGGATCAAGGGCAAATTCACAGGATAGATGAGCGAATAATTAGGGTGAAAGGTATTTGTTGTGTTTGGAAGACATCGACAATTGACACAGATGCAACATCTGGTGTAATCCTAACATTTAATCCTGATGGTAGTATCAATCTTATGTCAGGTGTCGTTGAGATCGGTACAGGGACGAAGACAATACTTGCTCAAATTTTAGCGGAAAGAATGAAGATGAGTATCGATCAAATCCATGTAAAAATGACCGTTGATACCCAAACAACGCCAGAACACTGGAAAACAGTTGCAAGCCGAGCGACGTTAATGGCGGGAAGGGCAGTATTAGCTGCTGCAGAGGATTGTATTCAGCAAATAAAAGATATTGCATCACAAGTACTACGATGTACAATCGATGACCTTGAAGTTGCAAATGGGAGAGTTTTTTTGCGAGATGATCCCGATGTAGGCCTTGAAGTAAAGGATGTTGCCTATGGGTATAAGTATTCTAATGGTAATGCGATTGGCGGACAAATTATTGGCAGAGGAAATTATATTTTAAGAGGAATGACGACGCTAAATCCCGAAACTGGTGCAGGAAAACCAGGACCAGAGTGGACAGTCGGTGCTCAAGGAGTAGAAATAGATTTTGACGAGCGAGATCTAACTTACAGTATAAACAGAGCCATTTCTGTACTTGATATTGGAAAAGTATTGAATTTTAAAGGAGCACTTGGTCAAGTTATGGGTGCGATGAGCATGGGGTTAGCTTTTGCAGGGAGAGAAACATTTGTTTTTGACGATTTGGCTAGAATTATGAATCCACAACTTCGGACATACAGACCAATTCATTATGGAGAAACTCCTACATACATAATCGATTTTGTAGAAACCCCACACCTTGAAGCTCCATATGGTGCTAGAGGAATTGGAGAGCAAGGATTGATTGGCATGCCAGCAGCTCTTGGCAATTGTTTGACTGTTGCAACAGGGGTTGCACTTAATCAACTTCCGTTAACTCCAGAATTAATCTGGAAAAGTAAGGGGCAAACAAATGATTCCGTATGATTTTGAATATTATAAACCATCAACCATTCAAGAAGCCTTAAACTTGTTTGTTGAATTGAATAAGAGAGGAAGAAAACCGGTTTATTTTTCAGGAGGAACGGAAATTATCACCTTAGGCAGGCTAAACCTTGTAACCGGTGATGCTGTCATCGACCTAAAAGAAATACCGGAATGCAATCGTTATCAAGTAGTTGAAGAACACTTACTAATAGGATCGACTAATCCATTATCGAAAATCGAAGACACGAATCTTTTTCCACTGCTAAGTAAAACTGTTAGTGAAATTGCTGATCGCACCTCGAGAAACAAGATAACTGTTGGGGGAAATATATGTGGACAGATTTTTTATCGCGAAGCTGTTTTACCTTTCTTACTCTGTAATAGCGTTCTCGTTATAGCAGGTATTGAGGGGATAAAGCAAGTTTCAATTATGGAAATCTTTCTTGAGAAGCTAGTATTAAAAAATGGTGAGTTTCTTGTCCAAATAGTAACAGAACAAAAATATCTTAATAGCCCATTCATAAGTATAAAGAGAAGAAGACAATGGAAGACAGGATATCCACTAGTTACGGTAGCAGCAATAAAAGTTAACAATAAGATTAGAATCGCAATTAGTGGTTTAACAACTTATCCATTTCGTTCAACAGCATTCGAAGAAACTCTTAATAATCTAAATCTCTCATTTGATGTAAGGATAACGACTGCGATCGAACAACTTAAAATTCCTATTCTAAATGATACGGAAGGTTCAAGTGACTATCGATTGTTCGTATTAAAAAATACAATTGAAGATGTACTAACACAATTGGGAGGTAGGGGAAATGCCAACATTTAATTCTTTACTAACGACTACAACGCTATTAGTTAATGGAGAAAAAAGGGAAATTACCTTCCGCAATGCAGACATTTTACTATATGTATTAAGAAATCAATTAGGTTTAACAGGTGCAAAGCCAGGCTGCTTGAATGGTGATTGTGGTGCATGTACGGTTCAATTAGATGGTGCGGCACAAAAGTCATGCTTAGTGCTGGCTGTTGAAACGATTGGAAAGGAAATTTTGACGGTTGAAGGCTTGAATGGGACACCAATACAAGGAGCATTTGTTGAACATTTTGCTTTTCAATGTGGGTACTGTACACCTGGATTTATTATGAATTGTCAGTCACTCATCGAAAACCGGCCAAAACCTACAGACGAAGAAATGACCAAATGGTTAGAATCTAATATTTGTCGATGTACTGGTTATTTAGAGATTGAAAAGGCAATAAAATCAATTATCACAACTGAAAGCTAAAGAATAAATGAATGGAGACTTCCGACAGTGGAATTAAGGAACCCCCTACTGTTGGAAGTCTTGCTTTATGTATTTATGGTAACGGATGAAATGGGTGTCTGACCTAGAGAATATTTCTAGGTATTTACATATATTGCAACGAGAAGCAAAGAAAAAAATTAGGAGGGATTATGCATGGAACAAACATTTTATGAGCATGCAAACGATGAGCGAATCTTTGGAAGACCTTTTGGATTTGGAAGACCCTTTGGTTTCGGAAGACCGTTCGGTTTTGGTAGACCTTTCGGTTTTGGTAGACCTTTCGGCTTCGGAAGACCGTTTTTTGGAGGGCCATTTTTCGGAGGACCATTTGTTGGTGGTTTATTAGGAGGCCTAGCTGCTAGCGCATTGTATAGTCCATATGGTTACGGCTATGGTTATGGTTATGGTTATGGTTATGGTTATCCGTACCCTCCATACGGATATTGGTACTAATTCAATTTGCTTCTATGATATTCAAGGTTTCTTAGTTCAGATGGCGAAGCAGTATGAGTTGTTTGTATAGTGAAGAATATAAGTATTGTTCATAAGATGAAAACAAATATAATTACTCAAAATGGAAATAGTAATTTCGGATCTTCTTTCCAAAATAGTCATACATCAAATTTGAAAGCAGTTGGCGCAAACTTTTCGTTCGGTGATTAATCTTGTTCATTTCAAGGGCCAAATAAAAATAATATTGTGGAAATAGAGGAAGATGACCAAGATGAGCAAGATTTAGAAACGTAAAAATATCATTCTTCAAAATTAAGAAGCTGCTTTTTTTAACATATAGTACTTGATGGGCATATATATATATCATCGAGATGATAGGAGGAGAATGTATGCCCTCAAATATAAATATGTACAGTATTAAAGTCAATAATATGTCAAATAACGGTTCGTTAAATATGGGGGACGCACTTCATAATGCACATACAGCTAACTCAAAATCTACAGGAGTAAACTCTTCTTACGTTGATACATGTCCTACATCTTCTGGTATGGAAGATGTCTATATAGATCCAGATGGAAATGATCAGGGTGATATTGCAAACCCAGCAAATGTAAATCAAAGTTAAATGCAAATTCCGGCTAAACTGGAAATTATGAGGAGGAAATCATTATCCTTCAGGTGGGAACGATCATAACAAGTGATCTTTGGCCAATCTATTATAATCAAATTCATCATTATTATGGTCCTGTGTTCAATTATCCTCCTATTTATATCGGATATGGACAATCCATTTATTATCAACGCTAGAACTTGATGAGTCATTTTTTACGAGGAAGCTATGAAAAATAAAAGATTTGAATCTGCTTTGTATCAAGTCATCTATCGGTTCGTTATGGAAATATAAATCCCATTCATGTAGATTTTCTAAGAGTGGGATTTTTTTCGCATTATTACTGAAATAACGAGCTGACAGATAGCAAAGATGAAATCATCCTATACATGATTCTACTTTCTTAATCAAAACAATTGACAATGATAATTAATTTCAATTAGTATAGAATATAAGTTAAATATAAATAGAGTATTGATGGGAGATGGGTACATGTTTATTCAAATGAAAACAATCACTGTAACTGAAGGGAATTCTGATCAGGTTGTAAATCGTTTTGATGGAGAAGGAATAATTGAAAAACAAGATGGATTTATCGATTTAACCGTAATGGTTAAAAAGGTTCGCCGCGGAAACGAAGAAGTAGTTGTTATGATTCGCTGGGAATCAGAGGAGTATTGGAAAAAGTGGGAAAAGAGTGAAGCCCATATTGCAGGTCATAAAGCGAACTTAGGCAAGCCGAAGCCTGAATATATTGTTAATTCAGATGGTGGATTATACGATATAAAGCTAGTCAAACAAGTAGCTGAACAATCTATTTAACCTTTTGAAAAAAATTCTACTAAATAATGAATAAAAAAGTTTAGATATTATTGAGTGGATGAAATGAAACGTTGAAGATAAGGAAAGGATGAAGATTATGTAAAGTTATCGTCCTTTTTCATTCATTCTTTTTTATTTCATCATAATTTCAATCGGGTGTATCGAGTTTTTGTGGAAAAAAGATGTTTACACAAAATAATAAAAAGCGAAAAATATTTATAGCATAAAAAATAATTTAAAATAAATTATTAAAATTCAGGTCTATATGATTACGATACATATAAATACACAAAAGTATTTCAAAAATTGAAATGACTATTTAAATATTCGAATAAGATAAATGTTTTGAATCATTTATACATAAAAAAGCTGTAGCTTCCTAAACTTGTTGGAAACTACAGCTTTTTTCGTTATTTTTAGAATGGGACTTATTTTAAAGACAGAATGGTACGGAGTACATTACCCTATTTTTCTGGAATAATTAAGTTTAAGACAACTGTTGCAAGTGCACCAATCCCAATACCAGATGATGGATGGGAGTATGAAACAACAGGTGAATGTTCAAAAATTCCTCAGCTACCAGAAGGAAGAGCTATATCTAAAAAAGCAAAAGCCACAAAATATGCCTGTATTGAACGGTATGGTTTCATTTGGATTAATTTAGAAAATAGTGATGTCGATCTATTTGAATACCCAGAATTTGATAATGAAAGTTTTCATAGTGTCGTTTGTGGACCACAAGAGGTCATGGCAAAACCACCTAGAATCATTGAGAATTTTTTAGATGTCGGTCATTTATCGATTGTACATGAAGGATTTCTTGGTGAACAAGAACATCCAGTCATGGAAGACTATGATATACATGGGGAAGAGAAGGGGATTCGTTCAAGTGAAATAGCTATCTACCAACCAGACCCAGACGGTTCAGGTGAAGCTAAATACGCCTACTATACATATGAAATTATTCGTCCGCTTACTGTTCGATTTACAAAAAAAGATCATGAAAAAAATCAAGAAATGGTCATCCTGTTTACCATTTTGCCTGTTACAGAGGAAAAATCGATTGCGTTTGGAATGCTTTCATTTAATTATGATAGCGGTCAAACAAATCAAGAGATTATCGAGTTCCAAAACATGATTTTTTCTCAAGACAAACCAATCGTAGAAAATCAAAAGCCTGAAGAACTCCCACTAGATCTTCAAGTTGAACTTTCACTAAAGAGCGACAAAGTAAGTATCGCTTATCGTCAATACTTGAAAAAACTTGGAGTTACATTAGGAACAGCTTAAATTGTTCGATAATATTTAGAAATTAGGATTAGAAAGAGAGGTGAGGCCTTTCTTTTTAATCGTAAAAATATAAGGCCTATCTGTTTTAAACTTCCCTTCACTTTAACATAATCACAATCAATTCAATCGTTTTAAAACCCATTTGAAAAAATACCCTCCATAACCCAAAATCTATCACCAATGTTAAATAATCTAATACAAACATTTAAGCCTACATTAATGTAAATCTCGAATGTCATCTTTTAGCGATAAGAACCCCCCGTACTGACAGAAATTTTCGCAAATTCCAATCACTAAAATAAAGGTCATGACCCAAGCTTGGAAACAATATGTTAATGAAGAAGACCTAACGGGGGGGAGAAATGATGGTTGTAAAGGCTACGGAGGCGGATATTGATCTTTTAGCAAGATTGCTAAGGGCAGAAGCTGAAGGTGAGGGTGTCCAGGGGATGATGATGGTTGGGAATGTAGGAATAAACCGAATAAGAGGAAATTGTTCTGATTTTAAAGGACTTCGTACAATTCCTAATATGGTTTTTCAGCCCCATGCATTTGAAGCCACGACAAAGGGGTATTTTTATCAAAGGGCAAGAGACAGCGAAAAAAAATTAGCACGACGAGTTATAAAAGGTGAAAGGTTATGGCCTTCTCGCTTTAGTTTATGGTATTTTAGACCACGGGGGGACTGTCCCGCGCAATGGTATGATCAGCCTTTAGTAGGTCGTTACAAACTTCACTGTTTTTATGAACCGACAGGAGAAGAATGTGAAAATATTTATAATACGTTTTAGTGTAAGTGAAGTAATGAGACAGTTGACAATTGTAACGGAATAACAAAAACCTGTATAATTTATACAGGTTTTTTGATTGAGATAGAATAATACGAACGAAAAATGTTTGTATAGACAAAAATGTTCGGTATATATGAAATCTATGATAACTAATCGTGTAAGCGATGTATCTAATAGTTTAGGCGAAAATGTTCGTTTCCTTTCTCTTGATATGTCGTATATTTTCATTTATAATTCAAGAATATTAATAAGTAAATTTTTTGATTATGAATAAAAAGCGAATGATAGTATATTCACAGCTATGAGATCATCATATAATTTTACAGATAACCAAATAATTAGTATGCGTTGATTGTTATAGATAACACTATAACAGGAGCAACTTCTGGAGAGAGTGCAAATAATTGCAGCGCCGAAGGGTTTACAATCTCAGGCAAAAGGACAGAAGAGTAACGAATTCTTATTTGTTATTCTGACACCTAATGAGATTGGAGAAATTCAATCTTTTTTTTATTGGCTTTTTGGCTTGTTGTAGATGGTAAGTTAGCTGAGTAGTCAGGATAATAGATAATGAATGATCTTTTATTAGAACTTCTACTAACTTTAATAAGTGTAGATTGATATGAAATAATTAGTTGCTTTAATGAAAGAGTTTTAAATCAATTATTAGTTAAAGGGGAGAAAACAAACAATGTATACAATTAAAACGTTAAATAATATTGCCGAATGTGGACTAAATGTGTTCAACAACGAAAATTACAAAATCGATAATAACAGTGAAAACCCTGATGCTATTGTCCTTCGAAGCTTTAACATGCATGACATGGAAATTGATAAAAATATCAAAGCCGTCGCACGTGCAGGCGCGGGCGTAAATAATATTCCAGTCAGTGAATACACAGAGCGCGGAATTGTTGTGTTCAATACACCAGGTGCAAATGCAAATGCAGTAAAAGAACTTGTGCTAACGACAATAATGGCGTCATCTCGAAACTTATTTGACGGATTGACATGGACAAAGACGTTAGAAGGTCAAGGTGAGGAGATTCCAAAACTTGTAGAAGCTGGGAAAAAGCAATTTGTCGGTAAAGAAATTAAAGGGAAAACACTTGGTGTTATCGGTTTAGGAGCAATAGGTGCTCTAGTTGCAAATAATGCGCTCGACTTGGACATGGATGTTATCGGGTTTGACCCGTTTATTTCTGTGGATACGGCTTGGAACCTATCACGCAAAGTGCAACGTGCTATGACGATTGAGGAGCTGTTTGCCAACAGTGATTACATTACAGTTCACGTTCCGTTTACGGATAAAACAGGAGGCATGTTTAACGAAGAAACTTTTAACATTATGAAACCTGGCGTTCATATTTTGAACTTCTCACGCGGTGAGCTTGTGAATGAAAAAGATATGGCTGTTGCGCTTGAAAGTGGAATCGTCGGTAAGTATATTACAGACTTCCCGAATGAAAATGTATTGAAAATGAAAAATGCAGTTCCGGTTCCTCATCTTGGTGCATCTACGACGGAATCAGAAGAAAATTGTGCGATCATGGCTGCGCGCCAGGTGAAGGAATTTCTTGAAACTGGAAATATCAAAAATTCAGTGAATTTGCCAAATGCTTACCTTCCATATAAAGGGAAGCGTCGTGTGACAGCGTATCATGAAAACATTCCGAACATGGTCGGTCAAATCACATCTGCCCTGTCAAACTATAACTTGAACATTGCAGACATGGTCAATAGAAGTAGAGGCAATTACGCATATACGATGATTGACATTGATAACGAAGTAAATGGTGATGTCATTCCTAGTTTGGAAGAAAAAATCAACCAAATTGAAGGTATCATAAACGTACGAATTATTTAAACACCAAAAAAAGGCTGTTGAGAAAGTTTTTCTCAACAGCCTTTTTTGAGTTTAAGTGAGTTCTTCCCTGTCAAAACTGCTAGAAAAGAAAAAAAGGAGAGATGCAGGATGATGGGAGCCTTACAGAATCATCGAAATCAAGAAGTAACCGTGTCTGTTGAATCATTCGTTCCGGTGGATCATTTTTTGCGTGCTGTGGAAGCCACGATTGATTTTTCATTTATTGAAGAAAAGTTACAACCGTATTATTGTGAAAATAATGGAAGACTTTCGATTCATCCCATTACTTTATTTAAAATGATGTTTGTTGGTTATTTTTACGGGATTCGTTCCGAGCGTCAATTAGAGAAAGAAATTGAAACGAACATTGCTTATCGATGGTTTTTAGGGTTATCCCTATCAGATAGGGTGCCTCACCATTCAACCATCAGTTTTAACCGACGCACCTGATTCCTCGACACTACGATTTTCGAAGAAATTTTTGATGAAATTGTTCATCAAGCCATTGAACATCGAATGGTAGGAGGGCGTATTTTAATGTCAGATTCTACTCATATCAAGGCAAATGCCAATAAAAATAAATTCATTCGAAAAGTCAAAGAAGAGAATCCGAAAGCGTATTTAGAAGAACTAGAAGCAGCCGTTACAGAAGACCGTATTCAACACGGAAAAAAGCATTAAAACCGAGAAAGGAAGGCGTTGCCAAACTAAAACAGACGAGAGTGAGTACAACAGATCCCGAAAGTGGTTTTCTCATGCGAGAGGGAAAACCTAAAGGATTTTTCTATTTAGATCATCGCACAGTGGATGTCAAATATAACATTGTCACAGATACTTTTATTACGGCTGGAAATGTGGCAGATTCCTATCCATATTTGGCGCGCCTTCATAAGCAAATCGAGAAATTTCAATTTAATGTAGAAGCTATCGCCTTGGACGCTGGTTATTTTAACAACTATATTTGTAAGAAACTCGCAGAACAACATATTTTTACCGTCATGGGTTATCGACGTTTTGGCAACGCCAAAAAGAGCCTGCCTAAGCGTAAGTTTCATTATGTAGAGGAAAAGGATATATATGCCTGTCCAATGGGATGTATTCTTTCCTATTCCACAACCGACCGTGATGGATATCGTCACTATAAATCAAAGAAAAGTGATT
>NZ_JAIQUM010000005.1 GCF_020075705.1 Metabacillus rhizolycopersici
CGAAAGAACTTCATGGCTATCGATACGCTCGATTTCGAGGGGTGAAGTCTGTCCAAGAGCAGGCTTTTATGACAGCCGCCTGTCAAAATATGAAAAAAATAGCCCTCCATCTCACCAAAAAGATGGGTTGGAGGACTATTTTGGATCGTTTTTTCTCTTATTTCAACTATTTTTCACTAGTTTATATAAAAACCGTTCAAGTTGCCGAGAATTAAAAGGGTTTCTCGACAATCTGATAAAAAACGATCCTATTAAGGATCGTTTTTTATTTAAAGGAAGTATAAATTTTTTGACTTAGTTTTCGCGTCCAGCCCCTCTTGGGTCTAAGCCACTCAGGAATTGATGGCAAAGAACACCTTCTATTCCTGAGTGGCTTATTTGCCCGAGGCTGAATAAGGCGCTTACGCTTTTCTTATTCTCCTCTATTTCTCAAATAACTTAAGTAAAAATAGTTCTAATAATAGCTGCTTATCCTTTTTCCCCGTTTTCATCTCGTAATCTGCCTCGGCAAGGTTTATCAAAATTTGCGCCAATTCCTCCGCTTTAAATAATTTTGCTTGCTGCAAAGCTAATTTAACTCGAAAAGGATGAACCTTTACAGTAGCAGCAATTTGTTGCTGACCGTAACCAGTATTTGATAGCTCCTTCACATGTAAAAGCAAGCGAAATTGATTCACTAATAAAGACAGAATTTTTATTGGTTCTTCATTATTTTTTAATAAATCATAAAAAATTTGTAATGCTTCTTTACTTCTACGATGAATAACATGATCAATTAAATCAAAAATATTTTGTTCCAATGAACGTGCAACAAGAAGTTTTACAGTATCGGGAGTAATCGAACCACCTTCACCGACATATGTACTCAGCTTCTTGATTTCCTGGAACATGTTCATTAAATCACTCGATGTTAAGAGCATTAACTCTTCCACTGCTTCTTGTGAAAAATAAACAGCCTCTTTCTCGGCTATACTAGTAATCCACTTAATTGTCTCCTGATCTGATAATGCATTCATCTCAATAACGACAGATTGCTTTTTAATTAGCTTTGTTATTTTTTTTCGCTCATCTAATTTCTCATATGGAGCAAGTAAAATTAAGATTGTATATGGTGCCGGTGAATTCATATACTGCTCAAGCTTGTCGACTCGATGTTCAATTTTTCCCTTTTTCTTTTCACTTGTTAAAAAAATTGGGTTTTTAATAATGACAACCCGTCTTTCGCCCATGAATGGAAGGGTTTCTGCATCTTCTATAGCAATTTCTACTTCCGTTTCCTCCATGTCATAAATTGACAAATTAAAGTCCCTTTCTTCATCCAGTAAAGCAGCGTCTTCAATTAATTGAACGGTTTCTTGCATCAGAAATGCTTCTTTTCCGATTAATAAATAGTTGGATTGTAATTTATTCTTTTTTAAATCCTTCCATACATCAAAAATCATCTTTGTTGTTCTCCAATCGTTCATTTCACTTTCAATTAATCCTAAAATGAAAAACAAGGTTTGGCAAGTCTGAAATACGAAAGCGCCTTTGGCGGTCTCAAATGAAACACTCAAAGATTAGAAGGGGATTCTCTTATCTTACATTCTTGAGTAAGCTTGTCCTTAAAGAGGACTAGGCACTCTAACTAGCGATGCCAACATAGCCCAAATAATGAAATGAAGCTTACTATAAAAATTTTATGTAAAAAAGGGAATTGAAAATCTTTTATTCAATTCCCTTTTATCTATGTGAACGTCTCGTTTCAGGGCCTAGGTTACCTGATTCAAAACGATACAGCGATTTGATTTTTAGTTTAGCCAATGTCGCACTGAATATTTGTCGCTAATTCTGTCAATATTGGTAATTCGAACCTTGAATGTTTTGAACATCTCATCAAAATGTAGATTTTTCAAATGTAATCGCTTATACTAAATATGAAATAAGGGGGGGTAACAGTGAACGAATTTGAAAAGAGTGTCCAAAGCAAACGGAATGACGCTATAGATTCAGGAATTGGGTTTGTTGCTTCATTCGGATTTTTCGCGACGATTTTTATTATTGCAACTGTTATTCAATTAATTGGCTCATAATTAATTGAGGTATCCTTACATAGAGGTTGACTCCAATGTGTTTATTTTAATACGTCGGCGTTAACCTCTTTTTCATTGCTTAGAAATTATAAAATTCTTGTACTGTGGATAAGCGCACGACATCCAACTCCAGCGCCTAGCCCCGAAGCACAGAGGACGTGCAAGTGCAGTCAATGCAACAGGACGTCGCGTTCTTGATTGCCTATTTGGTCTAAGCCTGAGGCTGATCAAGGCGCTTCCGCTTTTGTTTTCTTTCTTTATTTACTTTATCGTATGGGGGATAGGTGGAAAACGTTCCAGCCTCCCCTTTAAAATGATACAAAATTGCACCATCGAGGTCAGTTCTAAACAAAGAGATGTTACGAGCTACTAGTTTATCAAGAACATCTGGATGTGGATGCTGATAGCGATTATTTAAACCCGCAGAAACGAGTGCGATTTTCGGCTTAACATGATCAAGAAGTTCTTCTGAGGTTGACCCCTTACTGCCATGATGTCCCACCTTTACTACATCTGCTTTTAGTGATGGATAGTTTTTTACTATCCTCTTTTCAGCGTCCATCTCTGCATCTCCTGTAAGTAACCATTGTAATCCACCTATCTCTGTCCATAATACTAATGAATCATCATTCTTACTTTCCGTAAGATCCACGGGTGAAACAACAAAAAAAGAATGGTTTTGAAAAGTTAGTTGATCTCCAGCCTGAACTGTTGTGATTTTTACCTTTTTACGCTCTGCAACTTGCATGATTTTTCGCTCTAGCTCTCCCCTAACAAAACCCTTTGGTATGATTAATTCTTTCACCTCAACCTCCTCCAATAATGAGAGGACTTCCCCTACATGGTCCAGATCACCATGCGTTAAAAATAACGCATCAAGCTTTGTAACGCCAATTGATTTAAAATACGGAACAGTCACATTCTTTGCGATTGAAAAAGTGCTCCTCCTCTCCTCCCATTCTTCTTGTGGAAAACTAATTCTTCCTCCCGTATCAATTAGGTAATTCCCCTTGTTAAATGGACGTTGAATAAATATAGAGTCTCCTTGTCCTACATCAATGACTAATACCTTTCCGGATGGCTGAAAGAATGGAGTCATCACTTGAATTAGAAAAACGACGATTAAATAAACAGCTGGTCGATAAAGGTAGTTTATACTTTGCCGCTGCTCAAATCTTACAAATAAATAGATAATAGAAATAATTAATGCAATTAATGTAAAAATGGGTAATTTTCCAGTTGTTAACATTGTATGAGGGATTGCTGAAGCAAAAAGGACAAATTTATGAGTTTGTAAAAGGAGGTCACTAAACACGGTTATCAGATAAGCTCCAATCGAGGATGAAACAGCAGTGATTACCGTTGTTATGATCGCTCCCGGTAAAACAATAAAAGAATAGAGCGGAACAAACACCATATTCATCGGTAAGCTAACGAGAGAAACTTCGTAAAAATGAAAAAGCAATAATGGGAGTGAACATAGTTGTGCAATACCCGAAACGACTGTTAATTTCGTAAGCCAGCTAGCAAAGTGTTCAATGATTCTATAAGAAAGAAGTAATCCGAAGGTCACTGCATAAGACAACTGAAACCCAACCTGGAATAAGTAATAGGGATTCATTGCAAGTAGAACTAAAAATGTAAAGCTAATGACATCTAATGTAGAGTTCCTTATTTTGAAAAGCTTTAATAAAAAATAGACAATTGCCATAAAACAGGCTCTAATAACAGATGGAGATGCTCCAGTAAGAATCATATAAACAGGTAATAATACAATGAAGACTATTCTTGTCTTTTCATGTGTCACTCCAAAATAAATAAACAGAAAGTAAATGCCACTTACCAACAAGGTAACATGTGAACCTGATATTGCTAGCAAATGAACAATCCCCAGCTCTTGATACGCGGTTTCTACATCTTGTTCAAGCAAATCAATTTCTCCAAAAAGTAAAGCTTGAACGATTCCGACAGATGACGATGGAAAGTGCTCTTCAATAAAGTTTAAACCATTTTTTCTAATTTCGATAAGAATCAAGAGCAAATCCATTTTTTCAGATTTACAATTTCCGATTTCCTCCACAAAATATTGCCAATGAATGTGATGGTCATAGAGGTACTGCTTATAATCAAAAGCATTAGGCATCGTCGGAGATTTCGGCACGACTAATTCGCCTTTAAAACGACAATATGTACCTGGATTTATCTTTTTAAGAGCTTCCTTTTCCGCTAATGATTTGATTTTATAGTAAAAAATTAACTTTTCACCAGAACCATTTTCAAGATAGCCCTTGAATTGATTTCCATCAATAGAGGGAATCGATGAAATAAGACCAATTGTCGTATAACTTCCTTCGTTTAATGAAGATTGATTATGTCGTTCTGTTAATGAAAATATACCGATAAATAAAAGAATGGTAGCAATAGAAAGAAGAAAAAGGGAACGTTCGTTTTTGATGAGGAGAAATATAAGAAAGGCAATCGTAGCGATTATGATGAGTGGTTGAAAATGAAAACGGCACAGCATAATCGAAAAACAGGCTGAAACAGCTAGAAATAGTAGCTTTCCTTTCAAGGAATCAAACACCTCTTACTATATGTTAGGCTGACCTGAGCCGAAGATTTCAAGTCAGCCTTACAATATTGGTTATGAAAACAGTAATTCAGCTTTTTTATAGAGAGCTTGAATCTCTTCTTTATTCATATTCGTTTCTGCAAGCTTGTCTAGTAAATTTGACATAAATTCTTGTTTTGTTTCATCATCTTGCGACTTTTCAAGCTGCACTTGCACAACTTTAACCTTTGCCTGATTGAATAATTCTACTGCATATGGATGGTTTTTGTAGTCGACCGCGTAATAAACTGTTTTAATTCCACTCTGTATAAGTGCCTTACAGCATTGGAGGCACGGGAAATGTGTAACATATATTTCTGCACCTTCAGTTGGCACACCAAATTTCGCACATTGAAGCAGTGCATTCATTTCCGCATGAATTGTCCTTACACAATGATTATCGATTACATAGCAGCCTTCATCAGAGCAATGTGCTCCGCCCGCAATTGATCCATTATATCCGCCTGCAATCATTCTTTTTTCTCGAACAATCGTAGCGCCTACTGCTAATCTCGTACAAGTGCTCCTCCTAGACAACAAATGACTTTGTGACATAAAATATTGGTTCCAAGATATACGATTCACCAGAACTCCCCCACTCAACAATGATATTCAATAGTTTATCGGGAATATAGAATGGTCGTCAAATTATTATTTTTGCATTTTAGTAAAAAATAATTCCAATTTCTAAAATTGACCTCCCAAAAAATAGTAAATATCGTTACTTGTTCTCTTACCGACATTACTTATTCCATAAAGTGAGACTTCCATGAGTCGGTATTACTGCCAGTTAATGCGGTATAAACTTTTTCTTATTTCCCCATAATAATTTATTTTATCGTAATCTCGTCTTTTAATTTTTCAAATGACTTCTGACCAATTCCTGATACTTCCAATAATCCTTCCAATTCTTTAAATGATCCATTTTCGTCACGATATGCAATAATCGCTTCAGCCTTAGATGGACCAATACCTGTGAGTGTTTGAAGCTCTTCACTTGAAGCTACATTAATGTTTACTTTCCCATCATCCTGCTCTTGGTGGGAAGTTTGTGAAGTTAGTGAATAATCCGTAACTTCACCTTTTTTGGGGATATAAATAACCATTCCATCCTCTAAAGGGGCTGCTAGATTGATCGCAAGCTCGTCTGCTTCACTAGTAAGCCCACCTGCCATTTTAAGCAATTCGTGAACTCTTGCTCCTCCTTCCAATTCATAAACTCCTGGTTGTACAATAGCCCCTTTTAAATCAACAACTAGTCTCTCCTCTTCTATTTCATCATTTGTTGTCACACCAGCTGTTTCTTCTGTTTCTGTTATATGAAAAGGATTTTCCTCTTCATTTGTCGTAACGAGCTCTGACGTTGGTGAATCCTTTATAAAATAATGATAAAGACCAAACAATGCTGCTAATATGGATAGAATCATGATCCATTTTTTATACTTTTGAAACAAACTCATATACGGCACTCCTTTTTTAACTAATCATAAATAATTTGTTTGTGACATATTGTGTAAAAGAGGTATGCATTCTGAGGAGGGGATCTACTTTGAATGTCGGTTTTGTTGGAACGGGAAATATGGGAAGAATATTAATTGAATCATTTATTGAGTCAGGTGCAATCAGACCCTCACATATTTATATGACGAATCGCACAAAAGCTAAAGCAGAAGCAATTAAAGACATTTATCCTGAAACAAATATGATGGAAACTGTAGATGATGTAGTCAAACGATCAGATTTACTATTTATTTGTGTGAAGCCATTAGATATTCACCCCCTTTTAAAAAAGATCGGACACCTTCTAACACCAAATAAATGTTTACTTTCCATTACCAGTCCCATTCGTGTCGATCAACTTGAATCACTTGTACAATGCCAAGTAGCAAGAACAATACCAAGTATTACAAATCGTGCATTTTCTGGTGTATCGTTACTCACTTTTGGAAGCTCGTGCGATGAAAAAATGAAACGAACAATTGTTGAACTTCTTGAACAAATTTCAATACCCATTCAAATCGAAGATGATATTACAAGGGTATCATCTGATTTAGTAAGCTGTGGCCCTGCCTTCTTTAGCTACTTACTACAGAAGTTTGTCAATGGTGCTGTTTCTGAAACAACGATTAGCCAAGACCAAGCAGTTCTTTTAGCAAGTGAAATGATCATTGGAATGGGGAAATTACTCGAAAGCGAAATATATACACTTCCAACTCTACAAGAAAAGGTTTGTGTGACTGGTGGTGTGACAGGCAAAGGAATTGAAGTGTTAGAAGAAGTCGTTGGAGATATGTTTAAAAAGGTATTTCATGTAACCCATCAAAAATATGATGAAGATATTGAAGAGGTTTCATTGCAATTTAATAAAAATCTTAAATAAATGATTCGATGAAAGTAATAGCTTCTCCTGCAAATGAACTAAAAAATGTTCAAAAGTTTTCTACCATCCATTTACATGTTGGTAATATATTTGTATCAACTGTATACATTCTATAAGAAAAGCGCAAGCGCCTTGATCAGCCCCGACAAGCATAAGACGCTTTTGAATAGAAGGTGTTTTTTACCTTCAATTCAAAAGCGTCTTAGACCCAAGAGGGGCTAGGCGCTGGAGCTGGACAGTTCTCGAAGCCAAAACTTATAAATTCTGATATGATAAAAAAGGTGAACCCAAAATGGGTTCACCTCCTCTATTCTTACACTATTTTCCTCGCAATGAAAAAAAGTCGTTCAGATGTTGATGTTGGATTTTCATCAAAATCAAAATCACTGCATATGTTTACGACTTCAAATGAAGCTTCTTCAAGCCATATTTTGTATTCATCGATTGCAAATGTTCGTTGATAATGTAGCTCATCATAGCGCTTATACAATTCATTCTGCTTTACAAAAAAGGACATATCATGCTCAACGCTATTTGGTTCATCAGCAAGGTAAGAATTCCATATAAAACTCACATCTTCATCTTGATCAGCAAATGTTGCCCCAGCAAAAATATGATGAATTTTATAGAGTGAATGAACATCAAAGATTAATAACCCTTGATTTTTGAGCTGATGATAAGCAGCACGAAACGTAGTTAAGATATCTTCTTTGCTCTCTAAATAATTTAAAGAATCACAACAGATCGTAATAACATCGAAGGGCTCAGAAAAGCCAGTAAGGTCTCTCATATCCTGCTTAAGGAAAAGGACTTGTACCTTATTTTCCTCAAGCTTAGACTCGGCAACTGCAAGCATATCCTCACTTAGATCCACGCCTGTTACATGAAATTGTTGGTTTGCTAAACGAATCGCAATTTCTCCTGTTCCACAGCCAACATCTAATATATTCTTTGCCCCCGGACTGTACGTTGCAATCGCCTGTTGAATGAATGAAACCCACTGGTCATAAGGTGCATCCTTCATTAGTTGATCGTAAATATAGGCAAAGCCTTGGTAGATCATTGATTTAGCTCACTTGTTAAATCCTCAATTGGTGCGTCTCCCCATAAACGCTCGAGGTTGTAATACCCTCTTTCATCTTTATGGAATACATGTGCAACAACATCCCCAAGATCAATTAATACCCAACGAGCTTCATCAAAACCTTCAATGCGTTCTACATATACATCCATTTCCGCTGCTTTTTCTTTGATTTCTCTTGCAATTGCTTGAACTTGTTTGTCTGAATTCCCATGACAAATAAGAAAATAATCTGCAATTAGAGAGATCCCTTTCATATTTAGTGCTATAACATCTTCTGCACGTTTGCTATCTGCTGCTTTCGCTACTGTTGTTAAAATATCTCGTTCATTCATTAAGTAAATCTTCCTCCTTTTAATATAAAAAAGTTATATGTTTGAATTGTTTCTGGATAAACTGCTTGATTCTTTTTCAGTAAAAACATGATTGTATTTTGGATTGATTTTATTAACGCTCGATCTAAATCATTTTCTGCAAGTACTCGAACCTCATCAACTCCGGGAAAATGTCGACCTGGTTCGATATAATCCGCCACATAAATTATCTTTTCTAATAACGTCATATTCGGGCGCCCTGATGTATGGTATTTAATTGCACTTAATACATCTCGGTCAGTAATCCCGACTTCTTTTTCAACTAAGAATGCGCCAACTGGTGCATGCCATAGTTCGCTATTATGTACTAATAATTGTTCTGGCATCTTTTGCTCTTTAATGATTTTCTTCATCTCTTCCTTTGGTCGAAATTTTGCATAATCATGAAAAATTGCTGCTAATTCTGCCTTTTTTGGATCATCCCCAAAACGTTTCGCCAATTGGATAGCTGTTTCCATCACACCTAATGTATGAACGTAGCGATGCTCAGTGATTTGCTCAGCGACTAACTTTAATGCAACTTCACGTTCCATATAAGTGATTCTCCTCTATATATCTTTTCACATCTTTTGGAAGAAGATAAGCCGTATTTTTTTTCGCCTTTAATCGATTTCTAAGCATAGTGGAAGAAACGTCAAACTGTGGAATTTCAACCTCAGTAACAGGGTATTTGGTATTTGTTTTATAGCCCTGACGCTTTACTCCTACAAACGTAGCAAGCCCAATGACTTCATCAACCCTATGCCATTTAGGTAAATATTCAATCATGTCTGCACCGATAATAAAATAAAAGGAATAAGTAGGATATTGTTCACGTAAAAGACAAAGTGTATCATATGTAAATGAAGGTCCTTCTCGTTCCAATTCAATCGATTCAATTTTAAATTGTTGATGATCATCTAAAGCCAGCTTTAACATATTCAGGCGATGCTTACTATCAGTAAAATGTTCATTTTGCTTGTGAGGTGGAATTTGATTAGGCATAAACCAAATTTCAGATAATTGAAGCTCAGCTAAAACCTCACTCGCAATTAACAGATGTCCAAAATGAGGAGGATCAAATGTGCCACCTAATATCCCGATTTTTTTTGACATTCTATCCCTCACCTTATTCATTAATTAGGCAAACGTAACTGTTTATTTTCCTTAGACTCTTTGTATAATACAATTGTATTACCAATAATTTGTACAAGTTCTGCACCTGTCCCATTGACTAATTCATTCGCAACGGTATCTTTGTCATCTTCACAATTTTGCAAAATAGAAACTTTAAATAGCTCACGAGCTTCTAAAGCTTCAGCGATTTGCTTAATCATATTTTCATTCACTCCACCTTTTCCAACTTGAAAAATTGGATTCAAATGATGTGCTTTAGATCGTAAAAAACGTTTTTGCTTTCCTGTTAACATGATGTTCCTCCTAGTTTGTTGTATACAATAGCTGTCATTCTTTCTGCAGATGGTTTTTGCTTTGTCCATAATTCAAAGGCAAGTGCCCCTTGATAGACAAACATTCCAACACCATCGTGCGTTGTTAAGCCTAATTCTTCCGCTTCTTTCAATAAAGCAGTTTTAATAGGATTGTAAACAATATCACTAACAACGGCTGTATGCTTTGCATTTTTTAACAGTAGTGGCTTATCTTCAATATTTGGATGTAGTCCAACTGCTGTTGTTTGGATGATGATGTCGTAGTCTCCTAATTGTTGCTGTGCGGCTTCGATTGATAATGCCTGGCTGTTATTTGCAAACTGGCATTGCTCAATAAGCTCCTCCGCTTTTGAAATTGTTCGATTACAAATATCAATTTCCTGGCATCCTCGATAGGCTAACGTATAATAGATCCCTCTCGCTGCACCGCCAGCTCCAATAATTAACATTTTATGCTCTTGTATTGGCTTTTTTAGTACCTTTGTTAAGGATTCAATATAACCATTGCCATCTGTATTATGACCTACCAACCGTCCATTTACATTTACAACCGTATTAACTGCCCCAACAATCCTTGCTGTTTCATCTAGCTCATCTAAAAATGGGATGATTGCGACTTTATGTGGAATTGTAACGTTAAAGCCCTTTACCCCCAATACCTTAAGCGCATCAACCGTTTCAGCTAGCTGAGTTGGTTCTACATGAAAAGCATGGTAATACCCTTCTATACCTAAATCCTGAAATGCGTCATTGTGAATGTCAGGTGACATAGAATGTTTGATTGGACAGCCAATTACTCCATATAAGTTCCCCATTATCGTTACCTTCCCCTCTTAAATTAACGATTTTCTTACTGTTACATTCACCCCTTGAGGAGCATGTGCCACTATTGTTTTTCCTGGATTATTAATTGTTACCCAACCTAATCCTGAAAAAACAATATCTGTTTTTCCTTCTTTAATCGTAAATTCATGAGGTATTAGCTTCGGAAAAGTCTCGACATCTTCTCTTCTCGGTGGTGTTAATAATTCTCCTGCATGCTTTTCATACAATGAATCAGCATTTTCTAGCTTTGTACGGTGGATTAACAATTCATTTGGTATATAGCAAACAAATGCATCTCTTCCACCCGCAACATAATCAAAGCGAGCAAGTCCACCAAAGTATAATGTTTGATTTTCATTCAATTGAAATACTTTCGGTTTTAACTCTTTTTTAGGACTTAAAAGCTTCAAATCACGTTTATCAACGAAATGAGCCATTTGATGGTGGTTAATAATACCAGGCGTATCATAAAGTGCAGCGCCATTATCAAGAGGAATTTCAATTAAGTCTAATGTAGTTCCTGGATAATGTGAAGTCGTTATCACATCATTTACCCCTGCTACTTCTTTGATCATACGATTAATAAATGTTGATTTTCCAACATTCGTACATCCTACGACATAAACGTCTTGGCCATTTCGATAAGTGTCAATTAACTCAGCAACCTCTTTGATCCCATGTCCTCTAGCTGAACTTACTAAGCAAACATCGATTGGCTTAAGACCTAATTCTTTTGCTTCTCTTTTCATCCAGTTGATGAGCTTTTGTTTTTTTACTGATTTTGGTAGAATGTCACTTTTATTTCCTACTAAAAGAATTGGATTTCCACCGACAAATCGTTGGATACCCTGTAACCAACTGCCATTAAAGTCGAAAATATCGACAATTTTAACAATTAATCCTTTCGTTTCACCGATACCATGTAAGATTTTTAAAAAGTCATCATCAGTTAATGAAACATCTTGAATTTCGTTATAATTCTTTAATCGAAAGCATCGTTGGCAAATGATTTCCTCTTTCGTCAACGCACTTTCAGGTGCATAACCTAATTTTTCTTGATCTGCGGTTTGAATCGTAACACCGCACCCTATACATGAAAATTGTTCTTCTAACACGTTTCTATTCCTCCCACTGAATCATTCCTTTACGTTTTAGGTTCTCCATTATCTTCCGTTCAATTTTTCTGTTTATCTTTGTAAACACGCCGTCTGTAGAGGCAACTGGAACAACCAATATCGTATGAAAACCACTTCTGTTACCGCCTAACACATCTGTTAGTAACTGATCACCAATCACAACAACTTCTTCTTTTTTTAAGTTCATATTTTTTACTGCTTTTAAAAATGCATTTCCCATTGGCTTTTTAGCCCTGTATATAAATGGAATTTGATGCGGATCCGAAAATGCCTTTACCCGTCTCTCATTATTATTGGAAACAATTGTAATCTTCATTCCCTGCTCTTTAACCTCTTTAAACCACTCTAAAAGTTGAGGTGTTGCATTTGGGCGATCCCATTCCACAAGCGTATTATCTAAATCAGTAATGATTCCTTTTATTCCGCTTTCTTTTAATGCTTTTGGAGAAATATCAAAAACACTTTTAACATATTCTCCTGGTAAAAATAATCGTAGCATGAGTTTTAGCACCTCATTATTCATTTTTTTGCCATCTTACATCATAACCAATTTAAAGAATACATTCAAAAGAAACATATAATCTATGCTTAAAAAGGATGATGAATGATGAAAACCTTTCGACAAATTCCGATTCTCTTCAACAGGTGTGGATAATATTATGCACATTATCCACCCTTATAACAACTCAATTATTACAACTTATAAACAATCTACCCACAGTTTATCCACTATCAACTGTGGATAACAGAACGATTGTTCTCTACATCTATTCATGTTAGATTTAGATTAATACAAAAAATAACATATTAGGAACTGCCTTATTAAGATACAAGCAAGGCACCTTGTGCTAGACAGCTATCCAATGACGAAAACCTAGACTTACTTATCTCTTAATAAGTGCATGAATACGTGTTAGGAGGTGTAGAGCCAATCAGTTGGCCATTAAGTATGCGAAAACTTTCAAACGAATTATTAATTGAATCATATTTTAAAGCAACTGAAATGAAACTACATGATGATTTTATAGAACTAATCAAGATGGAAATTAAGCGTCGTTCTTTAGGACATGTTCTAAAGGCTTCATCTTAAAGTAACACGCCGGCAAACGGCTCTTTTTTTTTGCTTTTTATTATATCCAATTTAATCTTCACACATATCAATTGTAGTCTTTCCGTTAAAGCTTATATGTATCATCTAATTAATGAATGTTATTATATCATTTGTTTACACACACCACTATATTATTTTGTGAAATAACAGCAATGTAAAAAGAGAGGTGACACTAATAGTCAACCTCCCTCATTTTAGCAAAAGTGATTCCAATAAAAATAACCTCCTCCAATTACTAGTAATAATATTAACAATACAACAATGAACGCATACCAATAGCCATATCCAAGTCCTCCATATGTTGGATAATATGGATATGGACCTGGACCATACGGTGAATATCCAGACAATATACCTCACCCCCTACGAATATTAACTACTATATTTGTATGTACATTCCCCTAAAGACGCTTAGGCTCTTGTCATAACGTTATTCAACTATTCAACTTTTTAATGAGCTACGGTTCATAATTCGATCCCCCAGCTGTAGATTTTTTTATCGTCACTGAGGTAGAGCGAGACTTACCTTCGTTTTTTCAGACTGTTTAATCTTTAAGAACCTATTCACAAGAGAATTATTCCTGTAAGATTTTTTTCTTCTTTCAATGTACAGGCACGAACTTGCTACTTCTTACATAAACATTACTTATAGGCATTAGCCTAGAGAATGTTTTAGTGGAGGTGGAGATATGTCAGGGCTCATAGCAGCAGTAGGTTTTTTCTTAAAAGAATTAGTGTTCTTAGTATCTTACGTAAAAAATAATGCCTTCCCACAGCCTTTGTCTGCGACAGACGAGAAAAGATATTTGAAACTGATGTCAGAGGGTGATGAGTATGCGAGAAATCTTCTAATTGAACACAACTTGCGACTCGTTGCTCATATCGTGAAAAAATTTGAAAACACTGGGGAAGACTCCGAAGATCTCATTTCAATTGGTACAATTGGATTGATCAAAGCAATTGAAAGCTATTCGCAAGGAAAAGGGACTAAACTTGCAACATATGCGGCAAGGTGTATAGAAAATGAAATCCTCATGCATTTACGCGCTTTAAAGAAAACCAAGAAAGATGTTTCCTTACATGATCCAATCGGTCAAGATAAAGAAGGGAATGAAATTAGTCTAATCGATGTATTGAAATCTGAAAATGAAGATGTTATTGATACAATCCAGTTAAATATGGAGCTTGAAAAGGTTAAGGAATATATTGATATTTTAGATGGAAGAGAAAAAGAAGTGATTGTCGGACGATTTGGGCTCGATTTAAAAAAGGAAAAAACACAGCGAGAAATCGCCAAAGAGTTGGGCATTTCAAGAAGCTACGTGTCCAGAATTGAAAAGCGCGCACTTATGAAAATGTTTCATGAATTTTATCGAGCAGAAAAGGAAAAAAGAAATCGTCAAAAGGACTAATCGTTTTTTAAGAGAAGGGACAACACTCTTCTCTTCTCTTCTCTTTTCATTTTCATTCGCAAAGAATCTTTAACAATCATAAGCCAAGTCCCCACCAAACCATTTTTTAATCTTTAAAAAATAAAACCATAACAGAAAACGAGCCACTTAAATTGGCTCGTTTTTTTAAATAGTAATCTAGTTATGTTCTGACTGCTTTTCTAGCTGCTTTTTATAGTTCAATGATTGTTTAAAACAAAGAAATGAGCCGATTAAAAAGATTACAGTTGTAATCATCAGGATAATATCGTAAATATCTTCTTTTCCCTGATCAGGTAATACGACCCCGATGTAAAAGAACACACTTACAGCTAATAGAATAAATGCATACTGCTTAAAATCTATGATGAGCGTATGCAACCTCTTTTTATTCATTTATAAATCTCACCTACTGAATGTGTCATTATAGAAACAGTAACACAGATTAGTAGCCTCATAACCATGTAAATTTCACCAACAGAGGTTTTTAAGCGTTTGTTAAATATTCCCTATACATCCAAAAAAGAATCGAAAAGAGAGACTCACTTTAGATTTTCAGAGCAATTATTCCCTCCCTTCCTCTTACTCACTATAAATGGAAGAGGAAGGGAGGGAATGCTAATTCGTTCACGCTAAAAAAATACCAACCTTATTAACTCTTTTTAGATTGCCTCAACTATTTTCAAAACTAGGTCTGCAGAATGCTTTGCAGCTTGATCTAAAAATTGTTCAAATGACACGTTAGATTCTTTTCCAGCAATATCAGATAATGCCCTAATGACTACAAATGGCACATTAAATTGGTGACAAACTTGAGCAATCGCTGCCGCTTCCATTTCACCTGCGTAAAGATCCTTAAATTTACTGCGGATAAATTCTACTTTCTCTGGATCATTTAAGAATGAATCTCCAGTAACTATTAACCCTTTTACAACTTGTATTGCACTAATTTCTTCCGCTTTTTTTACTGCCATGTCTACAAGCATTTCATTAGGTATGTAAGCCGCTGGCAATCCAGGCACTTGTCCATATTCATAACCAAAAACAGTCACATCTACATCGTTATGTCGTACTTCTGATGAAATCACAACATCACCAACATTTAATGATGGATGAAATCCCCCTGCAGATCCAGTATTAATCACATAATCAGGTTTAAAACGGTCTAAAAGCAATGTCGTACTAAGGGCAGCATTTACCTTTCCGATACCAGACTTTAATAAAACAACTTCCACACCATTGTACGTACCCTTTGTAAACTCACTTCCAGCAATAACCTCTTGTTCACGATTTTCTAGTTTGTCTCTTAATATTAGTACTTCTTCTTCCATTGCGCCAATTATTGCGATTTTCATTTACTTCAAACCCTTTCTTTTTCTATCAACAATTCGACTTAACCGTCGTAATCTGCTCGTATTTTCGACTAGATAGTTAGGATCTTATCTCCTGCATATAGAGTACCTACTTAACCAGCTCGAATCAATGTTCACATAACCTATGATGCCAATCGTGATTATTTTAACATTGTTTTTTATAAAGTGAAACTTCGATTCAGATAATTTTCTTATCACAACGGATGATGAGAGAGACAAAACATATCTTTCACAAGACTTTTACCCCTCTCTAATTCTCCATTTGCATGATGGAGAATTAGAGAGGGCTTTTATTGCCCGTACTTCTGCGATAAAATAAATGAATGGATAGTAGATTTAAGATCGAGGTGCAAAAAATGAGTTTTCAACTTGATATGATAAAGGATAAAATCGAATTGTTTGAGGCCACAACAATTAACGAGCTAGAAAAAAAGATAAATGAGCAAATTGTCCATAATCAGGCGATTTTATTAGCAGTACACTCTGTTACTCATCAAATGCACGTAACAGATGATGGAAAAAGATTTTACAGTGCAGTCGTACATTTTAAAGCTACTTTGTAGAAGATTTCTAGAACTATCAAAGCGCAAGCGCCTTGATTAGCCTCGGGCAAATAAGACGCTTTTGAATAGAAGGTGTTTTTCACCTTCTATTCAAAAGTGGATTAGACCCAAGAGGGGCTAGGAAGCTTGCGCTGGACAATTCTCGAAGCCAAAACTTATAAATTCTGATATTACAAAAAAAGCAGGGGCATAATCGCCCCTGCTTTTGTGGTTAATTTACTTTTTCAATTTTCGTTGGTTTCCAACCTTGGTTTTCCACCCATGTTATATAGACTTTATATTTTACAGATTGATCCTTCGGTGAGATGGTTCCCACTGCGTCGTTCGGTCCACCATTATTTCCAAGGAACCAAATGATCATGTCTGATTCAGGAATACCAGTTGCATAGCTAAGCGCTTTTGTCATTTCATTCCAGTCTTTTGAACCCTTAGTGTAATTAGTAGAATTATGCTCTGTTTGAGTCGTTCCAACCGGTGACCAACCCGGATTTTCAATTGTTTCTACGATTCCTGATCCTGGTTCCCCCTCAGTAATCGTAGCTTGTTCAAATGGATCTTCTGTTATTGTCTCTTCATCTACAATTTCTTCCGAATCTGCTTCTTTAACACTATTTTCATCTAACTCTTTATCTGTTTTATCGATTTCTTCCTCATTATCAGCAATAGCCTTCTCATTGCTGTTTTGCTCATTCGCTAGTTTAATATCAGGTTGTTCATTGTATTTTGCTGTTTTCCCCGCATCGCTGCCACCAAACATTAGTTGATATCCAATAACAAGTATAAGCAGTGTAACAATGGTGATCAATGTGTTTAAAACGATGTTTGTTTTTCTACGCTTATCCCTTTTTTCATAACGAGAGTTTACATGTAAATTACTCAATGTCCTACACTCCTTTGTCCCTCTTACCTTCTGTTTCATTCTAGCATTTGACCTTATTTCTATCTAGTCATATCATTTGATTTCATTTTTACTATTATTGTATTTACCCACATTTACTATAACCGTTACTTCTCTAAAATTGAATAGTTCTTATTACCTAACCGTTTTTGATATTTCATTTACTATATCATAAAACGAAGCATTAGTCCCAGCTTCGTCACTTGTTGTATCCATCTCTACAACGACAAGAGCATATTTTGGTTGACTTGAGGGGAAATAGCCTGCGAACCATTTATTATATAAATCCTGCCCTTTAGCATTTTTTTTACCTGTTTGTGCTGTCCCTGACTTCCCTGCTACGTCAATAGGTAAGGTTTGAAACCGTCTACCCGTTCCTTCAGAATCCGCTACAACCAATCGGAGAAGCTCTTGAAGCTTTGATGCTGTATAAGGTGATATTTTTTCTCCTTTTAATGAATTAGACGTAAAAGAAAACATATTTGTTCCATTTTTGTATAATATATTTTCTACGATTTTCACCTGCTGTTTATGTCCGCCTCGAGCAATTGTAGCCATCATATTAGCAACCCCAAGTGGAGTAACCTTTACATTTTTTTGGCCAATTGCTGTTTGATCAATTGCTTTTGGAACATTTTTATCCTTTTCATCTCCCCAAATCCTTCCTGCTTTTTCTTCAGGTAGTTGTTTGAAATGTTGATAATGGAAAACTTCACCCTGCCAGCCGACAGGTCCAAGTAATCCAAGTTTATCTGCCGTATCCTCAAGTGCATTTATATCCTTTTCCATTAGTTCCCCCGCAAGAGTCGTAAAGGTATAATTACAACTCTTCGCAAAGCTTTTTGCTAGTGATAGCATTCCATCGTCTTGTCCTCCATCATTTTCTCCATATAAATTTAGACTGCAGTTAAATTCCCTAGCTGCATCATTTAAACCATATTCAATTGCTGCTGCAGAAATAACCGTTTTAAATATCGAACCAGGAAAAAGGGGTTGAAGCATATAGTTCATTAAGGTTCGGTCATCGGAACGATTCAATTCAGGCTTACTTACCATTGCCAGCACTTCATTTGACTCAATATCAAGTAATACGACGCCGCCTTTATCTACCTTTTGTTTGTGTAATACGTCTTCAGCAATGGATTGCAAATTTTTGTCTATCGTTGTCTTTACTGATATAGGATAAAAGGGGTTAGAGTCTGCTATATATTTCACGTTCACACCAAATAGGGGATTCCCATCCCCGTCAACATGATATAACAGCTTGGTTTGGGCATCTGGTAACAGAAATTCATCAAATGTTTTTTCAAGGCCAGTGATGCCTATTTGCGTTTTATAGGATAAATCCTGTCTATCCGGATATTTCTTCCGAAGAAGTTTTGCATTTTCTCCCGTAATGCCGATAATATGCTCCCCAACTGTCTCATCAATTGGAGATTGTCTATAAATCCCAAAAACCCCTGGTATTTCTAATTTATTAATTTTCGCTAAATCTTCGCTAGATAGATTCACTCCATCCTTACTTGAAAGAACAAGTGGTTCTTTTATATTTTGAAGTCGTCTTTTAAGCTCATTACTTGAAACATTTATAGCTTCTGAAAGTTTTTCTACAGGCCATGATACCTCCTTTAAAAAGGGGAAGAGCACGAGCGACGGCTCTACTTGATTTCGTAATGAATCACCATTTCGATCAATGAATCGACCACGACCATCATCAATAACAACCTCTTGTGTGCGTTGATTTACACTTTCTTGGACGAGATTAACCCCTTTTGCCGAAAATGATTCAGTCTGAATTAATTGGATTGCTGCCAGTCGATAAAGAATGATTGAGAATGTCAAGATAAAAAAAATCCCTACGAAGATTAATCTTCTTTTTACGTTCATAATAAAAAACACCTCGTCTTCATTTTCGACGAGGTGTCTCTTATATAAACGTGCTATTAGCTAATTTTCACAATTTTCACAAGCATTTCTCCACCAGGAGTTTGTACTGTAACTTCGTCGTCAACTTTATGTCCAAGTAGACTTTTTGCTATTGGAGAATCATTTGAAATTTTCCCTTCAAATGGATCTGCTTCAGCACTACCAACGATTGTATATGTTTCTTCATCACCATCTGGAAGTTCTGTAAACGTAACGGTTCTACCAAGTGATACTTGGCTTGTATCAGCTTCACCCTCGATAATTTTCGCATTACGAATCATATTTTCTAGCGTTGTCACTCGCCCTTCAACAAAGGCTTGTTCTTCTTTAGCAGAATCATACTCAGAGTTCTCTGATAAGTCACCAAAGCTTCGTGCAATTTTAATTCTTTCTACTACTTCTTTACGTTTAACCGTTTTTAGGTATTCAAGCTCTTGTTCAAGCTTTTCTTTACCTTCTCTCGTCATTGGAAAAACTTTTTCTTGTGCCATGTTTGTTCCACTCCTTCTAGTAGACTATTCCCCATCGTTTGTGTTTTTTCTTAATAAGTATGTATCTTTTTAGGCCATTTACAGCCTCAGGTTAAGTAAGATGGTAAGCATCTTTCATTAAATCGACTGATAAGAGAATACATAAGACTGATGTAGATATCAAAAAAGCAAGGGCAACAGTTCACCCTTTACTTCTTTGTTAAAACATTGTGTTAAATTAAGCAAGACATATCGATTCTTTACGAGCAGTTTCTTTGCAGCTCTTTCATTTTCGGAAAGAGTTTTTACTGCCCATAAAGAATAGGATAAATAATATCTATTTCTATACATAATATGAACACTGTATTCTTTATCTATGCTATGTTATTACAAAATCGCATTTAGTTCAAGAATTGTTTGTATTTTTGTTACCATTAAATCAATCGCAACATGATTTTGACCGCCTTCTGGGATGATTATGTCTGCGTATCGTTTCGTTGGTTCAATAAATTGATTATGCATTGGTCTCACAATTGAAATATATTGTTCAATAACAGAATCAAGTGAACGACCACGTTCTTTCATGTCGCGAAGTATTCGGCGGATGATTCGAAGATCAGCATCTGTATCAACAAAAAGCTTAATATCCATTAAATCACGTAAACGTTCGTCCTCTAGTATTAAAATCCCTTCCAGAATAATAACATCCTTCGGTTCAACAACTATAACATCTTCAGATCTTGTATGCAATTTGTAATCGTATATCGGTTTTTCAATTGATTCATGATTGAGTAATGTTTTTAAATGATCGATTAATAAATCATTATCAAACGCTAATGGATGATCATAGTTTGTATTTAACCTTTGTTCAAATGGTAGATGGCTTTGATCTTTATAATAATAATCTTGTTCAAGCATTAATATTGAATGACCTTTAAATTGCTCATAGATTGATTTCGTCACACTTGTTTTTCCGGAACCAGAGCCACCAGCCACTCCAATTACAACGGGCTTCTTCCCCATTTAATCAGAACCCCTTTCCACTTTCTGTTGTTGTTAGATTACTTCCGTTTTGTAATAGCTATTCCATCTCCAACAGGAATAATTGTTGTTTCATAGTTATCTAACGTAAATAACCAATGATTGTACTCATTAAGTTTTCTTACAAGTGTTCGTTGTCTTCTTGTTTTTAGCTCTGCACGATCACGCGCAACCGTTCCTTTAAACAACACATTATCTGTATAAACAATGCCATTTTCTGAGAGCATGGGCTCATATAACCCAAAAAACTTCGTATATTTCGCTTTCGTCGCATCAATAAATAATGCATCGAATGGACCATAATCATTTAGTTGATCAGATAATGATAGGGCATCACCATGAAACGTATGAACTTGTTTTTCAAGGCCCATTTCCTTTATATTCAGATTCGCTTGATGATAACGTTCTTCATCAAGTTCAACGGTATAAATTTCTGTATTCGGTAATTTTAATGCCATCCGAATCGCTGAGTACCCTATTGCTGTACCAATCTCAACAATTTTTTTAGGTTGTTGCATAGAGAGAAGCAGCAGTAACACTTCTATACTGGATTTCTCCATTATTGGCACATCATGCTGCTCGGCATATTCTTCTATTTCTTTTACATATTGTGGCCTGTCAGGTATAAGTTTTTCTATATATGTTAGCACATCTTCGTTTAACATGATTGTCCTCCTGAAAATTAAGTACATCATCTATTTCTATCCCATTCTTAACGAGCAGTAAAACCACTACCTTAGGATTAAGGGAGAAATGCCCATAATAAGAAAAGCGCAAGCGCCTTGTTCAGCCCCGACAAGCATAAGACGCTCTTGAATAGAAGGTGTTTTTTACCTTCAATTCAAGAGTGACTTATGACCTCGAGGGGCTAGGCGCTGGAGCTGGACACGAAAACTAAGTCAAAAAATTTATACTTTCTTATCTTTAAATAAAGGGAAATCTTGCTTTTTAAGGTCATTATTTTTCTAATCCACGAACAAAAGCGCAAGTGCCTTGATCAGCCCCGACAAGCATAAGACGCTCTTGAATAGAAGGTGTTTTTTACCTTCAATTCAAGAGTGGCTTATGACATCGAGGGGCTAGGCGCTGGAGCTGGATGTCGTGCGCTTATCCACAGTTCAAGAATTTTATAATTTCCTAAACACCAAAAAATAAGAGCCTCAACGATGAGTACTCTTTACATGGAAATGACTATATAATAACTTAATCCCTAAACAACTTGATATATTCTATCACATTAAGAAAGGGAATGCGAATACTAAATTCACTTCCCTCTTCTTGTCCATCTTAATTATTTATTATATGTTTATTTTTTTCCTTATTGTGCTCTTCTAGTGTTTTTGTGAAGATTACTTCACCTTCTTTAGTTGCTAAGAAATATAAGAAATCTGTTTCCTCAGGTGATAATACCGCTTCAAATGATACATCACCAGCATTTGCAATTGGACCAGGAGGAAGTCCTTTGTTTTGATACGTATTATAAGGTGAATCAACCTCTAAATCTTCGTATAATACACGATCCTTGTGTTCATTTAGAGCATATAAAACGGTAGGATCTGTTTGTAGTGGCATATTTTGTTCGATTCGATTATAAAAAACACTTGATATCTTTGCACGATCTGTTTGTTCAGTGGCTTCTTCTTCAATCAGCGAAGCCAAAGTAACAAAACGATGAACGCTTATCTTTTTCTCCTGTAGGCGCGGAATGTATGTCGCCACAACTTCGTCCATTTTCTTAATCATAGGCTCTATAACTTCCTCGATTGTCGGATCCTCTTTATAGTATGGGTAAGTCGCTGGATATAAATATCCTTCAAGTGCGTATCTTACATCTTTCCCAAAAATATCATCGGTAAGTAAATCTGGATATTTCGCCTTCATGGAGTTAATAAAAGCTTTATCAGTTAGTTTGTCTAAAATAACTTCATCACTAAATGACGTCTTTTTGGACACAATTGAAGCAATTTCTTTTAATTGTCTGCCTTCAGGTATTGTGATTTGAAAGGCGACCTCACTTGTAAGCTTCCCTTGTTTGATTGTTTCGATAATCTCTTGAAATGTCATTGATCTGTTTAGTTTATAATTACCAGCTTGAAAACCTGATTCGTTCTTAAATTTAATGTAATATTTAAATACACGAGCGTCTTTAATGATCTCATTCTCTTCTAAAATGTTTGCGATTAGCGAAACAGATGAGCCAATAGGGATTGTCACAGCAACTTCAGTTTGATTCGTTGGGTCAACCGGTTCTAAAGAAGATTTAATATATAAATAACCACCTCCGATTAGTCCAGAACTGGCTATTATTACTATGATGAAAACTGTTAACACAATTTTCCTAACAATTTTAGCCTCTTTTTGTTTTTCTAGAAGCTTTTTTTTGAATGTATTCTTGTTTGAATCTATCTCAGACATGTATTTCCTCCTCCCACCCCAAGTATTATACTACAATGTTGTTTATGTTTCGGCAATTTTTTCACAAAAGGAGAATTAAGTATGAAAGTAGTGGAAATTTATTAATATATTTTGATGAAAGAATGGCGTATAATGACGCTTTTATTATTGTCTTTTTAGTTCTAGTTCATCACACATAATTGATGGCAGATTTGAGCGTGTTATCATTTCTTTAGAACAAAAGCGTAAGCGCCTTGGTCAGACCCGACAGGCATAAGACGCTTTTGAATAGAAGGTGTTTTTTACCTTCAATTCAAAAGTGGCTTATGACCCCGAGGGGCTAGGCGCTGGAGCTGGATGTCATGCGCTTAGCCACAGTTCAAGAATTTTATAGTTTTCTAAACAATAAGAAAAGCGCAAGGGCCTTGTTCATCCTCGGGCAAATAAGACGCTCAGGAATAGAAGGTGTTCTTTACCTTCTATTCCTGCGTGGCTGTAGGCCCAAGAGGGGGATGGACGCTTGCGCTAGACACGAAAACTAAGTCAAAAAATTTATATTCTTTCTTATCTTTAAAACAAAAAGGTGCAAAAAGAAAAAACTCTTTTTGCACCACTTAATCCTTATTTTCCTTCTTCTTCTTCATCAAGGAAAGTATTTAACATTTCCTCAATTAAATCCCACTCTTCTTCTGTTTCGATTGGCTCAAGCTCACCGTCTTCACCATCAGCGTTTGGATTGAAGCTTGAAGCGTGAATTTCAACCTCTTCGCTATCATCTTCATCCGCACCTAGTGGATAATAAAGAACATATGACTTATTGAATTCTTCTGATTCGAATGTAAATAATACCTCGCAAAGTTGTTCGTTTCCATTCTCATCTATAACTGTAATTTGTTTTTCACCATGTTCCAAAATAGTTCACCTCATCATAATAGTTAAATCTTAATTTAGGCTATCTAGATAGCCTTGTAAAATCATTACTGCAGCCATTTTATCGATTACTTTCTTTCTTTTTTTTCGACTTACATCAGCCGAAATGAGCATTTTTTCTGCAGCCATTGTTGTTAAGCGCTCGTCCCAGAGAATAACAGGAACATTATATTTCTTTGTTAAGATCTCAGCGAATTTCTGGCTTGCTTCCGCTCTCGGGCCAATAGTCCCATTCATGTTCTTCGGCATGCCGAGAACAATCTTTTCAACACTATGTTCATTCATGATTTCGGAAAGCCTCGCTAAATTATAGTCTCGGCCTTCCTCATTTATTTTAATCGTTTCAATTCCTTGTGCTGTCCAGCCTAGCTCATCGCTTACCGCCACACCAAGTGTTTTAGAACCTAAGTCTAATCCTAATATTCGCATACTATGCCTCACAATTTTTTTATATAAAGAAAAAGGACGGAACCCACTAATATTATTTCCCCTTTCCAAATCACCTTATGAAAAGACTAAGGGAGGGAAATGATCAATAGTGTCGAGCTAGCTTGTTCCACTCCTTAATTTCTCTTCATTTTGGAGTGGATTCGTAACAATACTCTGACTTTCCTTTATAACTAATGTAACGTAAATAAATCATGACCGTTTTTGTAAGTAAGATTTCACTAGCTCCTCAATTAATTCATCACGCTCATGCTTACGAATTAAATTCCGTGCATCACGATGACGAGGAATATAGGCAGGATCTCCCGAAAGCAAATAGCCAACGATTTGGTTAATTGGATTATAGCCTTTTTCTTGCAATGCATCGTAAACGGTATAAAGCACTTCATTTACATTCGTTTCGACCGATTCATCAGAGAAATTAAATTTCATCGTTTTATCAAATGAACTCACTATTCGCACCTCTTTCTCAGATTCAAAAAAAGAAATCTGCTAGACCGATAATCTACCTACAGTTTACACTACTTTTCCTTATTGTAAAACGGATTCTACCCATTTTTCGACAAATAAAAGTGCTTCTGACAGTTTTTCTGGGTTTTTAGCTCCAGCTTGAGCCATTTCAGGTCGACCGCCACCTTTTCCTCCGCACAGTTCAGCAACTTCTTTGATTAATTTACCTGCATGGTAACCTTTATCGACTAAATCCTTTGTAACTCCAGCTACCAAGTTAACTTTCCCATCTTCAGCTGCTCCAAGAACAACAATAGCTGATTGAAGTTTATTTTTCAAATCATCCATCATCCCACGTAAGCTATTCATATCTTTGGCATTTACTTTTGCCGCAAGGACTGTCACACCATTGATTGTTACCGCCTTATCAACAATGCTACTTGCTTCAAGGTTTCCGAGTTTAGATGTTAATGATTCATTCTCACGTTGAAGTGCACGGTGTTCATTTAATAACCCCTCTACCCGCGCAACAAGGTCTTTAGGATTAGCTTTTAAAAGGGTAGCAGCTTCTTGAAGTTTTTCAAGCTGATCATTAATTAATTGATATGCTGCTCTTCCTGTTACTGCTTCGATACGTCTTGTACCAGCGCCGATTCCAGTTTCGGTCATAATTTTAAACATACCAATTGAAGCTGTGTTATCAACATGACATCCTCCACAAAGTTCTAAGCTGTAGTCACCAACTTGAACGACACGAACAACATCTCCGTATTTTTCACCAAAGAGCGCCATAGCACCCATTTCCTTCGCTTCTTTTAATGATTTATTTTCAATCGTAACCGAAATACTCTTCCAAATTTGCTCATTCACAATTTGTTCGATCCGAGCTAATTCGTCTTGAGTAACCTGACCAAAATGAGAGAAGTCAAAGCGAAGACGATCCATGTTCACTAAAGATCCCGCTTGATTTACATGTGTTCCAAGAACGTCTTTTAATGCTTGGTGTAACAAATGCGTAGCTGTATGATTTTTTACAATTGCTCTGCGGTTTTCTTGAACCACTTTTGCCGTTACGATGTCACCAGGTTGAAGCGTACCACTTTCAATGACAACATTATGAAGATTCTGTCCGTTCGGTGCCTTTTGTACATCTTTAATTCTAACTTGGACTTTATCACTAGTTAGTACACCTTCGTCCGCAATCTGACCACCACTCTCAGCATAGAAAGGCGTTTTATCTAAAATTAGCTGTACTTCTTCACCTTCGTTTGCTTCCTTAACGACTTCCCCGCCTTGTACCAATACTACCACGGTAGCGTCGTTAACTGTTAATTGATTATAACCGACAAATTCACTTTTATCCTTTATATCACCAAGTACGCCACCCTGCACTTGCATGGAATCGACCTTTTGGATCGCCGCACGTGCACGTTCCCGCTGTCTTCCCATTGCTTGTTCAAATCCGTCATGGTCAACCTTCATAGCTTCTTCTTCCGCATATTCCTCCGTTAATTCAACAGGAAAACCATATGTATCGTAAAGGCGGAATACATCTTCACCCGGAATGATATCACTACCTTTATCTTTTTGAACGGTTATCACATCACTCAGTATAGCCAAACCTTCATTCAATGTTTCATGGAAGCGTTCCTCTTCATTTTTAATAACCCTTTGAATAAATTCTATTTTTGTTTTGACTTCTGGATAAAAATCAACCATGATTTCTGCAACAACAGGAACTAATTCGTACATAAATGGGCGATGAATGTTAATTTGTTTCGCAAAACGAACTGCTCTTCTTAATAGTCTACGTAGTACATAACCGCGCCCTTCATTTGACGGAAGTGCACCGTCACTAATTGCAAAGCTAACTGTACGGACATGATCAGCAATGACCTTAAATGCTACGTCCAGTTCTTTATCTTGGCGATATACCTTATTCGAAATTTGTTCTGTTGCACGAATAATCGGCATAAAAAGATCTGTATCAAAATTTGTTGGAACGTCTTGAATAACTGAGACCATACGCTCAAGTCCCATGCCTGTATCAATGTTTTTCTTAGGAAGTGGCGTATAAGTACCGTCTGGGTTATGGTTGAATTGTGAAAAGACAAGATTCCATATTTCTAAATAACGATCGTTTTCTCCGCCAGGGTATAATTCAGGGTCTTGTAGATTGTTGCCATATTCTTCACCACGATCATAGAAAATCTCTGTGTTTGGCCCACTTGGACCTTCACCGATATCCCAGAAGTTTCCTTCTAAACGGATAATGCGTTCTTCAGGTAGACCAATTTTATCCTTCCAGATGTCAAATGCTTCATTATCTTCTGGATGAATTGTTACTGATAATTTTGCTGGATCAAAACCAATCCATTTTTCACTCGTTAAAAACTCCCAAGCCCACTCGATCGCTTCGACTTTAAAGTAATCACCAATTGAAAAGTTACCTAGCATTTCAAAAAACGTATGATGTCTCGCTGTTTTACCAACATTCTCAATATCATTTGTCCGAATAGACTTTTGCGCATTACAAATTCTAGGATTTGTAGGAATAACTCGACCATCAAAATACTTTTTCAGTGTCGCAACACCACTATTAATCCAAAGTAAAGTTGGATCTTCATGTGGAACGAGTGATGCACTTGGTTCAATAGCATGTCCTTTTTGTTTAAAAAAGTCTAAAAACATTTGACGTACTTCTGCTGATTGTAAATTTCTCATATGTATCCTCCTTAAAATTTCAGGCCTTTCCGTTGTTTCCTATCATAAAGCGAGACTTCCATCAGCGGGGGTTTTCCTCATCTCCCACTGATGGTTAGCGAGACTTATCGGATCTTTACGGGCAGTTATCTTCCACTTATCTTCTTTGCTTCTCTCGAATCTTGAAGTGAGAGTTTTACTGCCCGTTAAGGTGGGATAAAAACACAAAAACTCTCATCGCTGTGTAAAGAATCTCCTCTTTCCACAGGGACGAGAGTTAGCTCGCGGTACCACCCTGATTATGAACTGAATTTCGCAGGAAAAGAAAGCTAAATACAAAAAAACGTTGCTTTCTGTTCTTACAAATAAGTCCATCACCTTTATGATCCGTAACGTGGAAAGACGGCAGCTTTTTCTGCTCTTAGGAATAGCTTTCTGTTGTCCTTACTCTAGAATTTCTCACAGCCAAGGAAATTCCTCTCTAAAGGAGCGGTCACAACATACTTTGTTCCATCATTGATTTAACAATATTCTATCGTGAATTATAGACAAGCAAATAATAAATGTCAATAATGCCTTCTTAATCCCATAAGGTGAACCACGATTACTCTTAAAATCACTACAATAGGTACGGCAATCATCAAGCCCACAACTCCGCCAATTTCACCACCTGCAAGTAGTGCAAGCATGATAATAATTGGATGCATATGAAGGCTTTTCCCAACAACCAATGGTCCCAAAATGTTTCCCTCGATAAATTGGAGAGCAAGAATAAGGACGATGACAATTATAACGGTTTTCGTTGACATCGTAGCTGCAATGATGAAGGCTGGAACAGCACCAATAATTGGTCCAAAGTATGGAATAATGTTTGTAAGACCAATTAACAGTCCTAAAATTAACGGATATTTCACTTTGAAAATCCATAGCGATAAAAAAGCAATCCCACCGATAATAATACAGATGAAAAACTGCCCTCTAATGTAATTTCCTAGAGAATGGTCAATATCCTTTAAAAAGTGTATTGCAATTTTCCTCCATTTTCTAGGAGTCATGTACCAGGCAGCTTTTTTAAGCTGATCATGGTCCTTTAACATATAGAAAACTAAAAATGGAATAATCGCAAGTAAAAGGACATAATCAAAAATACCTTTTAAACTATTTATCACTTTCTCAACGGTTAGCGCAAGCCATTCCTCTACTTGTTGTGGCATGGCCTCGACCCGCTCATGAATACCATCAGGCCATTGATTTGTTTGATTATGAATTGAATCCACCCAATGTTTATATGTAGATGTAAATTGCGGGAAATTTTCAGACAAGTCACGTAGCTGATTGACAAGTACAGGAATTCCTTTATAAAATCCATATCCGATGATACCAAAAAATAAAAAGTAAATTATCAGGATTGAAATCGATCTCGGCACTCCGGTATGATGCAGTTTATCAATAATAGGATGTAATAAATAGGTAATAAAAGCACTTATTAAAAATGGGATAAATATAGCTTTAAACATAAGAAAAAAGGGATCCCAGATGTTATGAAGCTTAAAAAACACATAGATTGTTAGCAGACCTAGCAACAACATAGTAATTCTTAGCAACCATTTTATTTGTTGATCTCTCATAACATCCCCTCCTCTTTCCTTTTAGTGTGGAGGGTAAATGGTCATTTATACATTGCTTAAAATTTTTTCTTGCAAACAGAAATTATGCTAGACTTTTCTGAGAATTATCTGCCATCTATTTTCTTTGTTGCCCTTAAATCTTGAGCTGGGATTTTTCTTCCTGATAAGAATAGAAAAAATAAAGAGCCAACATTTATTTGTCGGCTCTTTATTTACTAAAACATTTTCATAACACGCTTGCGCATTTTTTTCATTGAACGATTCGAAGTCATGTTAGTATTTCGTGCTAAATGATAAGCTGCAGCGCCAATCCCTAAAGATACTAATGAAGTTAAGGTACGATTCAAAACAATCTCCCCTTTACATGCTTATTGATCGTTCATCATCAGAAAATAAATCATCAAGTGAGCTTAAAGATCCATCTTCTTCAACTTGATGTGTTAATATCTTTCCTTTTGCTACAGAAAGTTCAATAAAGCAGCTCCAGCAATAAAATTGATTTACGCCAATCTTCCCTAGGTCTTTGCTTTTACAATTCGGACATGAAAACAAACCGGCACACCTCTTTTAAGAATCAAAAATCGATGACGATCGCATCCTTGCTTATCGTTAGTGGTTCACCCGATGCCTTGACCACTTTTTTACCCTCAGCGATGTCAGCAAAAAATCCGTCCGTCAATTCGTATGCCTCAATTATTCCCAATTGCTCGGAAAAATATACGTCTTCCAATAAACCGAGTTTCTCGCCTTCTTTTGTGAGAACCGATTTAAAACGAATATCATCATAGGTGCTATACGTAAATTTCGCCTTCATGTCCTGTCTTGAAAGAAGCTTGTCCCGGTCGTCGACCATTACCCCATTTTCACCTAGTGCATGAATTGATTCAATCGGAACAATTCGATCACGATGAAACAACCCTTTACTGTCCATCATCAGCCCGATAACAAAGCCTTGAGGGGAGATGCATAAATCACAAATATGACCAAGCAGGTCTGCATTACTATTATTATATACTGGAAGGCCCTTTAATTTTGAAAATGTCCGCAAAGTAATCTCCACCTTTCCGAACATTACTATCTTTAGCTTTCGACCATAAAGTCATACGGTGTAACGTTTTCCATGCCAATATTTGCATCTTGAACCGGAAAAGGAAGTTCTTTTTGTAATTCATCAATCTCAACTGATCCGCTAAGCTTTAGCATAAGGCTCGTTTGTCGGTCAGAACTGTCACTATTAGAAATCCCCATCTGTAAGGCATCTTTTTCACCACATAAAACTAATGATCGTTTGCTTCTCGTAATAGCTGTATAGATCAAATTTCGACGTAGCATGCGAAAATAGCCTTTAACAATTGGCAAGACAACGATGGGAAATTCACTCCCCTGAGATTTATGAATCGAACAGCAAAATGCATGGGTAAATTGGTTGAAATCTTGTTTTGTATATGTAACCTCGATTCCTTCGAAGGAAACAATAATCATATCCTCTTTTTCCGTATTTTCCTTTGCATAGAAGATTGAAACGATCTCACCAATATCACCATTATAAACATTGCTTTCTGGCTGGTTCACAAGTTGGAGAATTTTATCTCCATTTCGATAAATTACTTCCCCAAACTTCATTTCTCTCTTACCAGGTGTTTTCGGATTAAACAACTCCTGCAGCAATTTATTTAACTGGTCAATTCCTGCTGGTCCTCTGTACATGGGCGCTAATACTTGAATATCCTTTGCAGTATATCCTTTATTTATTGCGCTCTTAATCACTTTTTCAATGACCTCTTTCATTTGACTTTGCGAACATTGAATAAATGATCGATCAGATGTCGGTACGGTAATATTTTGTGGTAATTTCCCTTGTTTGATTTCATGTGCAAGCTCAATAATCGACGACCCTTCTGCTTGGCGGTAAATATCCATTAATCGAACGGTTGGGATTTTATTTGAAGCTAATAAATCCCGAAGTACCTGTCCAGGACCAACAGATGGAAGCTGATCCTCATCCCCAACCATAATAACTTGGATTTGATCTGGCAATGCTTTAAACAATTGATGAGCTATCCATATATCAACCATTGATCCTTCATCAACAATAAGAAGCTTTCCAGCTATTGGATTGTCTTCATCATGTTCAAAGCCATCAGCACCGTTCCACTTTAATAAACGGTGGATCGTAACAGCTGGCATACCTGTTGCTTCACTCATACGTTTTGCTGCACGTCCTGTTGGTGCAACAAGCAATATTGGAAATGGTTCTTCCTTTTTATAATCTTTTGGATCAAGTGAGCACCCGTGTAAATCAGCATATAACTCGACGATGCCCTTAATAACAGTCGTTTTTCCAGTTCCGGGTCCACCAGTTAATAATAGCATTGGGGACATTAAAGCCTTTTGGATTGCATCCTTTTGGGTCGGTGCATATTGCACACTCATTCTCTCTTCAAGATTGCCAAGTGATAGCAAAAATTCGGACTCTGGAAAAAGATCATTATATTCCGTTTGCTCAAGAACCTTATTAATCTTTTTCACTAAACCTTGTTCAGCATAGTAAAGAGATGGAAGATAGGCCCTTTCCTCTTCGATAATTATTTGCTTTTCGGTTCCTAAAGTAATGATTACAGCTGCAATGTCGGTCTCATGTATTAGCTCCTGAGTCGAATGATTAAGTAATTCTCTCGTTTTTACAATCAGTTGCTCTTGAGTAAGGTAAACATGTCCTTCCTGCAAGCTCAATTGCTCAATGTTATAAAGGCATGCTGCTTTTATTCGTTCCGAGCTTTTCCCAGAAATACCAAGCTGTTGCCCTAACTGATCAGCTCGTACAAATCCAATACCTTCAACATCATGAACCAATTGGTATGGATTTTCCTGAATCACCTTTAATGTTTGATCTTGATAGGACTGATAAATTTTCATCGCAAGCTGTGGGCCAAAACCGAATTGATTTAGTGCAATCATAATTTGCTCAAGCCCTTGGTGTGAAACAAGTGCCTCAACTAATTGCTTCGCTTTATCTTTATTCAGTTTCGGAATATCATCTAATATAGCAGGATTCTGCAGGATTTTTGAAATCGCAGATTCGCCTAATTTTTCAACAATGACTTCTGCAGTCTTTTTCCCAATCCCTTTAAATAGATCACTTGATAAATATTGGATGATTCCTTCTTTCGTTTGGGGGATCTCTTTTCGAAAGCGCTCTGTTTGAAATTGCAGGCCAAACTTTGGATGATTCGTTAGTGTTCCATAAAAGGTATAGGTATCATCTTCATGTAGGAGTGGAAAGTAACCTGTAACAGTTATCTCTTTATCTTCAATATTTTCACTTGTTTCATGAACTCTTACTTTTAAAACTGAGTATAAGTTTTGCTCATTGTGAAAAATGACAACCTTTACTAGCCCTTTCACATAACGTTCATTTTCCCCAAATAAATCAGCACTTTCCTGCATGAAACTGTTCTCCCTTCTACCTCACGATCTACATTATTATTGGATGTTATTTTCATTGATGATTGTTAATGCATGGCCTGCAAGTAAATGATCCGGTTGTATCGTTAAAGCTCGCTCAAGCATTTCTTTTGCTTTCGTTGCATCCTCTTTAAATGCATACGCTACGCCAAGGTTATAATATCCATCAGCATGATCCTCGTCCAATTCCACAACAGTTTGAAATTGCACCATTGCTTCATCGACAAAATCAAGTTGAGCAAGACAAAGGCCAAGTTGGAATCTTGCATCACAATCTTCTTCATTTAATTCAACAGCACGCCCGAAATAGGGCAAAGCTAAACGACTTTGATCAATTGCTACTAGACTCATCGCTAGCATATAATGCAAGTCCCCTTGATCCAGTCCCTTTTTCAAAGCTTTTTCATACATATTTTTCGCTTCATTAAAGTTTTCTTGATTATAATAAATATTTCCTGCCCCATAATAGGCAGTTGCTGCTTCAGCATCATATTCTAGTGCTTTTTCATAAAACTTTAAGGCCTTTTCAGGTTCATTTACTGCCGATAAGAGATTACCAAAGTTGATATATCCAACTGCATCATTCGGATTTGCTTCGATTGCTTCAGAAAAAAACGTTGCTGCTTCCTCGAAATTGCCGTTCTGCATTGCTTCTATTCCACGTTGATTTAAATCCATTTTATACCTACTTTCAAAAGTTAATTATTATGTAAAGAAAGCGAGACTTAACTCCGCTTCTTTGATTTACAGGTTAAATCGATAACACAGATAAAAGGGGCTGACTCATTCCAATGTGTCAACCCCTTTCTATATTATCGTACGATTAACCAACATACCATATTTTTTCACCATTTTTAAACACATCGTCAATCGTTCCGCCACCTAAACATACTTCACCATCATAAAATACGACCGCTTGTCCTGGTGTAATTGCACGAATTGGCTTCTTAAACGTAACTTTTGCTGTTGTTGCATCAATCATCGTTACCGTAACCTCATTATCTTCCTGACGATAACGGAATTTAGCGGTACAAGACAAATCCTTAACAGGTTGATCTGAAACCCAACTTACATTGGTTGCAATGATAGACTCAGAATATAAAAGCTCATTATGGAAACCTTGGTCAACGTATAAAATATTTTTTTCTAAGTCCTTACCAACAGCAAACCACGGTTCACCACTACCACCGATTCCAAGGCCATGACGTTGACCAATTGTGTAGTACATAAGACCGTCATGCTTTCCTTTGACTTCGCCATCAAGGGTTTGCATGACACCTGGTTGTGCCGGTAAATATCCACTTAAAAATTCTTTGAAGTTTCTTTCACCGATAAAGCAAATGCCCGTACTGTCTTTCTTCGTCGCAGTAGCTAGATTCGCTTTTTTCGCCATTTCCCGAACCTTAGGTTTTTCAATATCACCTAATGGGAAAAGAACCTTTGAAAGCTGTTCTTGACCTAATTGATTAAGAAAATACGTTTGATCCTTGTTTTCATCAATACCACGCAGCATTTTGTATTCACCATCACGGTATTCAACACGTGCGTAATGACCGGTCGCTAAATAATCTGCACCTAATGACATCGCATGATCTAAAAATGCCTTGAATTTGATTTCTTTATTACACATGACATCAGGGTTTGGTGTTCTACCTGCTTTGTATTCATCCAAGAAATACGTAAAAACTTTGTCCCAATATTGCTTTTCAAAATTTACTGCATAGTATGGAATACCAATTTGGTTACATACTTCTATAACATCATTATAATCCTCAGTCGCCGTACATACTCCATTTTGATCTGTGTCATCCCAATTTTTCATAAATATACCGATGACATCATAGCCTTGCTCTTTTAAACGAAGCGCCGCTACAGAGGAATCAACTCCACCTGACATCCCAACAACAACTCTTATATCTTTAGGATCTTTTTTCACCCTAATTACCTCCATTATTACCCTTAGCTGTTACTCTTTTAACAATCTTTGCGATTTCATGTGCTGCATAGTGAATATCTTCAACGGTCGTTCCATAACCAAAACTAAACCGAATTGAAGATAGTATCCGGTCTGATTCTTTACCAAACATGGCAACTAATACATGTGAAGGATCGACTGAACCTGCTGTACATGCTGACCCACTTGAAGCGGCGATTCCAGCTAAATCTAAATTTATTAATAATGATTCAATATGTGTTTTCGGGAAATACACATTGAATACATGTGGTAATCCATCTACTACCCCATTTATTTGATATGGTAGATTGTAGTCTTCAAAGATTGACATCATCTCATTCTTAAATGCTTTGTATTGCTCGGTTTTTTGTTCACGAGTTGTTAATGCAAGCTTGGACGCGTGACTAAACCCATAAATACCTGCCACATTTTCTGTCCCCGCTCTGCGCTTAAGCTCCTGTTCTCCACCAAATAAGGACGGTTGGAGCTTGATACCTGACCTTGCATATAGAAACCCTACACCTTTAGGTCCATTTATTTTATGTGCTGAAACAGATAATAAGTCTATCGCCATTTCTTTCACATTTATTTCTGCCATTCCATATGCTTGGACAGCATCAGTATGAAAGAAAGCTTGATGGTCTTTTAGTAAATGAGCAATCTCATTAATCGGCTGAATAGAGCCAACCTCGTTATTCCCATACATAACAGAGACCAGTATTGTTTGATCCGTGAGATGTTCTTTCAATTGATTGATAGAAATTACCCCTTGCTCATCAACGGGCAGGTACGTAACTTCGTAACCGATTCCTTCTAGGAACCTACAAGCATGCAAAACAGCATGATGCTCGATTTGCGTCGTGATGATATGTTTTCCTGCGTGCTGATTTGCTAATGCAGTTCCAATAACAGCAAGATTGTCAGCCTCTGTGCCGCCACTTGTAAAAATAATTTCAGCTGGTGTTGCCCCGATCGTCCCTGCAAGATATCTTCTTGACTCGTCCAGAATACGGCGAGCTTCTCTACCGAATGTATGAATGCTTGAAGGATTTCCGAAGCTTTCTAACATAATCGGCTGCATTTTTTCAAGCACTTCCGGATGTATTGGGGAAGTTGCAGCATGATCTAAATAAATCTGTCTCACCAACATCCCCTCCTTTCGTTAAAATTAAACAATCAAATATAAAACATATATGGCTCTTGTTCACCATCTTCTGTATAGTTAGCAAGATCTTCAAGAGTTGTATTATCAATTACATCAACAACTGCGTCGCGAATTCGAATCCAAAGCTCCCTTTTAGCAGGTTCTTCATCCTCTAATACTTCAACAGGGCTAATTGGTCCCTCAAGAACACGAATAATATCCCCAGCGGTAATTTCCGTTGGTTCCTTTCCTAATACATATCCACCGTAAGCACCTCTAATGCTTTTTACAAGTCTTGCATTTCTTAAAGGAGCGATTAATTGCTCTAAGTAATGCTCTGATAAATTATGCGTCTGGGCAATACTTTTTAAAGAGGTTGGTCCTTCTCCATGCTTTCGTGCCAATTCAATCATAATTGTTAAACCATAACGTCCTTTTGTCGATATTTTCATCTACTAACGCCCCCTATATTTTACGATCTAGCAAATTCATCTCTTCGTAATTTCCGTAATGGCTAGATAGTTTTGTTAATAATCGATCTGTTGTTTTTTGACAAAACGGGATTGTCATTCCTGCGATATAACCAATCATTACTGTTGTAATGATTGTACCAATAAATACCGGTCCACCTAAAATCCATCCGATAACTAAAATGATAACTTCAATACTTCCCCTAATAACAGAAATCGATTTTCCTGTCTTCTCTACAAGTGCCATCATTAAACCGTCCCTAGGTCCAGCACCACATTTTGCAGATATATATAAGCCCATACCGTAGCCTAACACAACAATTCCTATCAACAGCATAATCAATTGTCCGATAATTGATTCGGGTGTTTGAAGAAAAGGTATCATTAAATATAAATCAATAAATATCCCAATAAATAGCATATTTAAAAAGGCACCAAGCATCGGCCGCTTCTTTGTTAAAAGTGTTGATACCAATAGAACGATTGCACCTGTAATAATTGTCCAAGTCCCAATCGTCAAACCAAGTTGATAATAAAGGCCAATATGGAGAACTTCCCAAGAAGAAACACCTAGGTCAGCTTTAATCGTTAAAACGACCCCTAATGACATAATGAGTAACCCTGTAAAATAAACAACCCATTTTGCAATGGATTGAATGATATTATTCTTTTTCTCCATACAAGATCCCCCGATTTTTGTGAAGATACCTTCAAAAGGTGTCAAATGCGCAAAACTCACTCAGTTAATATTGTTTCTTACTTTGAACATTAGCCATTATAGCATATTATTAACTTATTAGGCACTAAAACCAACTTCACCGCTTGGACAAAACGTTTACATTTGCTATACAGCTTGATAAAGCAAGACATCCAGTAGTTAGGACCTTCTTCATTACGTCCTTAGATTTTTCAGATTCCACTATGTTTTGAAAGCCGGTTATACTACCAGCGCGTTAATCTCTAGATAAAACTACTAGTTCATTAAAGGTTTGGAGTGTTTTAAATTGAAACAACCATTAGCTTATCGAATGAGACCGAAAAAATTGGAAGACATTATCGGTCAATCACATTTAGTTGCTGAAGGAAAAATTATTCATCGAATGGTAAAGGCAAAGCATTTGTCTTCGATGATTTTATATGGTCCACCCGGTACTGGAAAAACCTCGATTGCAACTGCAATTGCCGGTAGTACAGGTACAGCATTTCGGAAACTGAATGCTGTTGTAAATAATAAAAAGGATATGGAGATTGTCGTAGAGGAAGCTAAAATGTCGGGAAAAGTCATTTTAATTTTAGACGAGGTACATCGACTTGATAAAGCAAAACAAGATTTTTTGCTACCATATCTCGAAAACGGAATGATTATTTTAATAGGGGCAACAACAAGTAATCCATACCATGCGATCAACCCTGCGATTCGCAGTCGATGTCAGATTTTTGAACTTCACCCACTCGAAGAACAAGAAATTCAACAAGCTTTACGTCGAGCTATTCTTGATCAAGCGAACGGATTAGGTAAACATGAAATTAATTTAACAGATGATGCCCTTCACCATTTAGCAGGTAGCTGTGGTGGTGATGTGCGTTCTGCGCTTAATGCTCTTGAGCTTGCGGTACTATCTACTGAAGTAAATGAAGCCGGAATCATCGATATTAATGTAGACATTGCTGAGGAATGCCTCCAAAAGAAAAGCTTTGTTCATGATAAAGATGGCGATGCCCACTATGATGTCATATCCGCTTTCCAAAAATCAATTAGGGGATCTGATGTAAATGCAGCCTTACATTATTTAGGTCGACTTATTGAAGCAGGTGATCTCGTTAGTATCAACCGAAGGCTATTAGTAATTGCATATGAGGACATTGGTCTTGCAAATCCACAAGCAGGCGCACGCACATTAGCAGCTATTGAATCTTCTGAACGATTAGGTTTTCCTGAAGCAAGAATTCCACTAGCTAATGCAGTTATTGAATTATGTCTATCCCCAAAATCAAATAGTGCATACAAAGCATTAGATTATGCAATTGCTGATATAAGAGCTGGAAAAACAGGAGATGTGCCAAACCATTTAAAGGACGCTCATTATCAGGGTGCCAAAACGTTAGGAAGAGGAATTGATTACTTATATCCTCACGACTATCCAAATGGCTGGGTAAAACAGCAGTACTTGCCAAATCGCTTAAAATCGAAAGTGTATTACGAACCGAAAAAGACAGGTAAATTTGAATTAACACTAAGTCAGGTATATGAAAAGCTGTTAAATCAACAAAGAAGTTAAGTAACTAGAAATCTCTCTAAATACCACATTAACTTTATATAGTGCAACTTCATTCAAAGGCAGTTTCACCTTTTAAGCTATTCATTTGAATAATAAGCCACATTTCGGACACGATATGCTAAAAGCACACTTAAGGAGGGCATCATGAAGGTTAGACGAGATGCTTGGTCTCATGAAGACGATTTACTGCTTGCAGAAACAATCCTAAGGCATATACGTGATGATAGCACACAGGTTGCCGCGTTTGATGAAGCTGGAGATGAATTAAATCGCACCTCTGCAGCATGTGGCTACCGCTGGAACGCAGAAGTGCGCACCCGCTATGTGGATGCCGTCGAGATTGCAAAAAAACAACGGAAAGAAAGAAAACGGACGTCAGATCAAAAACAACGACAAAAGCCCGAGTCTCAAACAATTGATACGAAAAAACTTATTCATGAAATCGAGCAAGATGCACCTGTGCGCTCTATGTCACATCTAACACTTAACTTTGAAGATTGTATTACATTTTTAAGTACCTACAGTACAAAAGACAGCCCAGAATTAAGATCAGAAAATAACGAACTAGTAATGGAAAACGGCCGACTCAAGAGGGAAAATGAAGAGCTTACATTAAAATATCATCAGCTAATTGAGAATAGAAAAAAGGTCATAGATGAATATACCTTATTAATGAGTGTGTTTGATCAAGCAAGCACGATTGAAGAAAAGAAATATGTAAATTAATTAAAAAAGAGGCTACTAATTAGCCTCTTTTCACTTCATCCTTAACTCGAACAATTTTTATGTCCTTTAATAATTCTGTGATAACATGTCCTCCCATTATTAAACCCGCTACAGAAGGAACGAATGCATTTGATGATGGCGGCATTTTTGCCTTCCTGATTTGTGCAGTATCATTTCCAACCTCTTTACGAACGTCTTCACGAATAACGATTGGACTCTCATCTGAGAAAACTACTTTGATTCCTTTGCGAATCCCTTCTTTACGTAAACGTGTACGAATGACCTTCGCTATCGGATCTGTATGAGTTTTCGAAATGTCTGCAATTTGGAATCTTGTTGGATCCATTTTATTTGCTGCACCCATACTAGAAATGATTGGTATATTTCGATCCAAACATTCCTTCATTAAATGAATTTTATAAGCAATTGTATCAGAAGCATCAATGACATAGTCAAGCTTTTGATCAAAAAACTGCTCATACGTTTCTTCCGTATAAAACATTTTAAGAGAAATAACATCACAATCCGGATTAATATCCTTTATACGTGCTTCCATTAAATCAACTTTCGGTTGTCCGACTGTTGAGATTAGCGCATGGATTTGCCGATTAACATTTGTAATATCAACATCATCTTTATCAACTAAAACGATTCTTCCTACCCCAGACCTTGCAAGCGCCTCTGCTGAAAAAGAACCAACCCCGCCAACACCTAGAACTGCTACAGTACTATTTTTAAGAATATCTATGCCTTCTTTACCTACTGCTAATTCATTACGTGAAAATTGATGTAGCAACTGACTCACTCCATTTACAATCCGTATAATTTCCTTACCATCATAATAATGACAGTTATTTTTACCTGAAAAAGAATATAACATACATGGGTAGAAAAGCAAGTGTTTTTAAGAACAAAAGCAAAAGAGCCCTGATCAGCCTCGGGCAAATAAACCACTTTTGACCTCAAGGAGCTAGGCGCTGTAGCTGGATGCCGTGCGCTTATCCACAGTACAAGAATTATATCCTTTATGCTAGACGACGAAAAAGGGTCTGTCCCCATAGAGAGGACAGACCCTTTTTCGTTAAATAAAGTGATCCCAATCGTGCCGTAGTCGATTCCCTTGTTTTGATCCCGCCCTTAGCAGGTGGGTGCTTTACTCAAGATGTTTGTAAGTCCTCAAAGTCGAGTTAGAGGCTTTTACTCTATCCAGAAACACAAGCTCCCGTAGAAAAAGTGTTGGTCAAAACTAGGTGTACAACGAACACATCAGGACTTTCATTTGTTTTAAAGCGCTTTCAATGTCTGTGAATTTAGAATATCATATAGAAAAATTCATTTCAAGCCCTTGACAACTAGAATAATCCGAATTATTAGTTCCGAATAGCCTAATAATACTAACACATTTGAATGATCTCTTTTGTATCCCGTATTTACTTTTCGCTTTTTTCAAAATCAAAACCCTTTCCAAATATCGGAAAGGGTCTGTTTGTTACTTAATCACGCAATTCTAAACTTAATTCTTCTAACTGTGCTTCACTAACAGTACTTGGTGCATTTGTTAATAAATCACTTGCACTTGCTGTTTTAGGGAAAGCAATGGTATCTCTTAAGTTTGTACGACCAGCCAATAACATAACAAGTCTGTCTAAACCAAGAGCGATACCGCCATGTGGTGGTGTGCCATATTCAAATGCATCGAGTAAGAAACCAAATTGCTCTTTTGCCTCTTCTTCCGAGAAACCTAATAGTTTGAACATTTTTTCTTGAATGTCCTTTTCGAAAATACGAATTGATCCTCCACCTAGCTCATACCCATTAAGAACAATGTCGTAAGCTTGAGCTTTCATGCTAGCTGGATCTGTTTCAAATAAATCAAGATCCTCGCGAGCAGGCATTGTAAATGGATGGTGTGCAGCCTTATAGCGCTTCGTCACTTCATCATACTCTAATAATGGCCAGTCAACGACCCATAGGAAGTTAAATTTACTTTCATCAATAAGCTGTAACTCTTTACCTAATTTTACACGAAGTGCTCCTAATGCATCTGCTACAACTGACTTTTTATCAGCTACGAACACAAGTAAATCTCCAACAGTTGCATCTAATGTTTTCAGTAAGCCATTTTGCTCTTCTTCGGTAAAGAACTTAATGATTGGACCTTTTAAACCATCTTCTTCAACTTTTAACCAAGCTAGACCTTTTGCTCCGTATGGTGCAACGAATTCAGCTAAAGCATCCATGTCTTTTCTAGAATAGTTAGCAGCAGCACCTTTTACATTGATTGATTTTACTTGCCCACCATTTGCCACTACGCTTGCAAATACTTTTAAGCCACTGTCTTTAACGATTTCACCTACATCGACAAGCTCTAATCCAAAGCGAGTATCCGGCTTATCTGAACCGAAGCGCCCCATTGCTTCATCATATGACATTCTTTGAATTGGACGTTCAATTTCAATTCCTTTTGTTTCTCTCATAATTCGAGCCATCATTTCTTCTGCCATTGACATGATGTCATCTTGACTCATAAATGAAGCTTCAATATCGATTTGTGTAAATTCAGGTTGACGGTCAGCACGTAAATCTTCATCACGGAAACAACGAGCAATTTGATAGTATTTATCAAAGCCTGATACCATAAGAAGTTGTTTAAAGATTTGTGGTGATTGTGGTAATGCATAAAACTCACCTTCGTGCACACGGCTAGGTACTAAATAATCTCGTGCTCCTTCTGGTGTACTCTTCGTTAAAATTGGTGTTTCAATATCTAAAAAGCCATTCTCATCTAAGAAATTACGCATCGATTTTGTTACGTTGTGACGCATTTTGATTGTGTTAAATAATGCAGGTCTTCTTAAATCTAAATAGCGATATTTTAAACGAACATCCTCTGAAACTTCTTCTGATTTATCCTCGATCATAAACGGAGGATTTTTGGCTGCATTTATAATCGTTACGTTCTCAACTAAAACCTCGATTTTCCCAGTAGCGATATTAGGGTTTACTGTTTCTTCATCACGTAAAACAACTTTACCCTTAATATCTAACACATACTCATTTCGTACTTTTTCTGCAATTGCTAATGCTTCTTCAGATGTTTCTGAGTTAAAAACGATTTGAACAACACCTGTACGATCACGAAAATCTATAAAAATAACGCCTCCAAGGTCACGACGTTTTTGAACCCAACCTTTTAAAACAACTGTTTCTCCAATCGCTGACTCTGGTACTTCTCCACAATAATAGGTACGACCAAACATGAAACTCTCTCCTTTTATATACAAACTAGTTTTATTTTAAATATGAAATAAGTTGATCAATTGCAATTTCTTCCTGTGAGCCCGTTTCCATATTTTTAACAGAAATCACATTCTTTTCAAGCTCATCCTCACCTAAAACAGCAACAAATTTTGCTTGATGACGATCTGCAGCTTTAAATTGAGCTTTCATTTTTTTATCTTCATAGTCCTTCTCAGCTTTTAGTCCAGCATTTCTTATTTCATAAAGCAATGATACTGCGCGATCCTTCGCTTGATCACCCATTGTCACGATATAGCAATCGATATCAGAAGAAATTGGTAAGTCCACCCCTTCAGCTTCAAGTGCTGCTAAAAGACGCTCAATACTTAACGCAAATCCAATCCCCGGTGTTTCAGGACCACCAATCTCTTGTGCTAAACCATTATAACGACCACCTCCACAAAGTGTTGTGATCGCACCAAAGCCTTCTGCATTACTCATGATTTCAAACGCTGTATGATTATAATAATCCAAGCCTCTAACTAGCCCCGGATCTACTTCAAAAGGGATACCATTTGAAGTTAAGTATTGTTGCACTTTATTGAAATAGTTTTTTGACTCATCATTTAAAAATTCAAGAATCGATGGAGCTGTTTTCATCAATTCATGCTCGCGATCCTTTTTACAATCTAAAATTCGTAAAGGATTTTGTTTTAAACGATTTTGACAATCCGAACAAAACTCTCCGATTCTCGGTTCAAAGTGTGCGATTAACGCTTCGCGATGTGCTTTACGACTTTGCGCATCACCTAAGCTGTTGATCACAAGCTTTAAGCTTTTTAAACCGAGTGTTTGGTATAATGACATAGCAAGTGAGATGACTTCTGCATCAATGCTCGGGTCATTACTTCCAAGTGCCTCGATACCGAACTGAACAAATTGACGAAAACGACCTGTTTGCGGACGTTCATAACGGAACATTGGCCCAATGTAATAGAGCTTTGTTGGTTGCGATGGGTTAGCATAAAGCTTTTTTTCCACAAAGGAACGTACAGTTGACGCTGTTCCTTCAGGTCTTAACGTCATGCTTCTCCCTTTACGATCTTGGAAGGTGTACATTTCCTTTTGAACGATATCGGTACTTTCACCAACACCCCGAGCAAATAATTCAGTATGCTCAAAGATCGGCGTACGGATTTCTTTATACTGATATCTGTTACATAAATCACGCGCAGTATTTTCAACAAACTGCCACTTCTCAACTTCTCCCGGTAAAATATCCTGTGTTCCTCTAGGTATTTGGAATGACATTACTTTCTCCTCCATTACTGTACTTGCTTGACTAAAAGGTACTAACGTAGTAACGTAACGATCTTAATTGAAAAGAAAACTAAAAATGACTTCAGACTAAGGCTTCAATTAGCTGTGGAAGGAGCTAGCTCAACTCACATTTGTTGATGTCATTAAAAACTTAGCTATCCGCAGATTAGGTTATTATTCCCTTCTTACCTTTGAACATAAAAAACTCCCGTCTCTACATAATGTAGGGACGAGAGTTATACCCGTGGTTCCACCCTAGTTGAAATAGACCTTACATCTATTCCCACTCAATCAGTTAACGCCTGTAACGTTCTTCTCCTACTAAACAATTTGTTTTTCAGAGAGAAACCTAAGGAGTGTTTTTCAATAAGTCATCATGTAGAAATGCTTTCAGCCTAAGGCATTTCCTCTCTACTCATGTGTATTCTTATTTACTTTTCTCCCTCACTGGTTCAAAGGATATGTAAAGAACTTGATTCGAATCGTTTTTATCGAATTTTATCTTATCATACGAATTTTTGACGTATAATGTCAAGAACGATTTAAATGTTTTTTTAAATTCCTTACTTCTTGCAGAGAAAGTCCAAATTCTGATGCTAATTCTACTGACGTATTATTTTGTTCATTTTTTATAAAATCATGAAAATCTACACCAAATACATCTCGACGAGAGTGCGATAACTCTCCCTTTTCACTATTTCTCATCTTCTCACTTCCCTTCGAAAAAAGAATCATTATTAATATCTTTTCCTTTTTTGGGAGATTTTATTTCAAATTTTAACAGGATTGACGATATAATTAGTGAATTGGTGCATTTAGCAAAAACAAAAGCGCAAGCGCCTTGCTCAGCCTAAGGCAAGCATAAGACAATCAGGAATAGAAGGTGTGTTTTTCACCTTCAATTCCTGATTGTCTTAGACCCAAGAGGGATCGGACGCTTGCGCTGGATGTCGTGCGCTTATCCACAGTTCAAGAATTTTATAGTACGCTAAGCAATTTAAAAAAGGAGGATTTTTTGTTGATTCGCAAAGGTTTGACCATATTCATATGTTTCGCGCTTTTCTTCGCTGCTTCGTTTGTATGCGCCATTCCGACATCGAATGCAGCTAACGAACAGATCATCATAAATGTTGATGTTTTAAATGTTCGAAGTGGAGCAGCTTTATCATCTGCTGTTATTGCCAAAGTAAAAAAAGGGCAAGCATATGATGTCGTGGAAAAGAAAAATGATTGGATTAAAATTAAACTATCGAGTAATTCAACTGGATGGGTTGCAGAGTGGCTTGTAACTCAGAGAAAGGGAGCCAATCACACCTCTACCACGCAATCTATTACTAGTGACGGTGGTACCGTTGAATCGGCTGCATCTGGCTTAAGATTTCGCTCCGGACCAGGTACATCGTTTGCTGTTGTCGGTGTCTTTGAAAAGGGCAAAAAGGCTACATATTTAACTAAAAGCGGCGATTGGATCAAAATATCATACTTAGGTAAACAAGGATGGGTATCTGCAAGTTATGTTAAGGGAAACACGAGTAATTCCAACTCGCAGCAATCTGAGGTAGTCACCAATAAAGCGAGTGTAACCGCAACTTCTCTAAATGTAAGAAAAACGCCTACTACAAGTGGAGCACGTGTAGGAAGCTTAAAAAAGAATACGATTGTAGCAGTTAATCAAGTGCAAGGTGACTGGGTGCAAATCGAAACTACAGGCCTAAAAGGCTGGGTACATAATGATTATTTAACATTTACAACCTCTAATCATTCGACTGGAAATAGCCGAGTAGCAAATGCTAGTGGAACTGTCACAGCTACTACATTATCTATTAGGGACAACGGATCTTTAAATGGAAAGATCATTGGATCTATAAGCAAAGGAACAAAGGTTTCAATTGTTGAGGAAAAAAATGATTGGTATAAAATAAGCAATCATTCAAACAAAACTGGCTGGGTAGCTGGTTGGTATATTTCAAAAAGTGATACTAAAAACGCAACAGCGCAAAGCTCAAATAACAATAAGCAAGTCAACATTCTTTATGATGGAACAAACATACGTTCAGGCTCATCCACAAGCCACTCCATTTTAAAAAGAGCCAATGTTGGTGAGACCTATGAAATAATTGATACGATTGGTGACTGGTATAAAATTAAACTTAAAGGCAAGCAAATTGGCTATATTGCTGGTTGGGTTGCAGGAACAAGTGGTGTTTCTTCTCCAGTGACAAAATCCGGATCTGCGCAATATGTAAAAAACAAAACAATTGTCATTGACCCAGGACATGGCGGACAGGATAGCGGGGCAGTTGGTAGCAGAGGCACTTTAGAAAAAAAGCTTACATTGGCAACTTCTAAACTTCTGTACAACAAATTAAAATCAGCCGGTGCAAATGTTTATCTAACCCGTTCTAACGACTCTTACGTTAGCCTAAGCTCAAGAGTTGCCACCTCAAATTATCGTAATGCTCAAGCTTTTATCAGCCTTCATTTTGATAGTATGAGCGATAGAAGTGCATCTGGAACAACGATTTACTACTTCAATTCACAAAAAGATGCCAGGCTGGCGGCAAAACTAAATTCAGAAGTAGTGAAACAAACAAAATTAAGAGACCGAGGTACGAGATACGGAAACTTCCACGTACTTCGTGAAAATCATGCACCCGCTGCTCTTTTAGAATTAGGCTTTTTAAGTAATAGAGCAGAAGAATTAACAGTGCAGACAACAAGCTATCAAGAACGTGCGGCACAAGGAATTTTTAATGGGTTAGCACAATACTTTAAATGAATTAGAAAAGCGGAAGCGCCTTGATTAGCCTAAGGCATGGCATAAGACGCGCATGAATAGAAGGCGTACTTTGCCTTCAATTCATGCGTGGCTTATGACCCCGAGGGGCTAGGCGCTGCAGCTGGACAATTCTCGAAGCCAAAACTTATCAAGTCTAATATTAAAACAAAAGCGGAAGCGCCTTGATCAGCCTCAGGCATGGCATAAGAACAAGTCAGTAAAAAAGCTAGCCTCACCGATAAACATAGGTGAGGCTAGCTTTTCACTATTTATTTACTCTCTAAGATTAACGTTACAGGTCCTACATTTGTAAATCGAACATCCATCATTGCTCCAAACGTTCCTGTTTCAACTTGTAGACCTTTTTCCCTTAATTTCGTATTAAAATACTCATATAAATCATTTGCATAATCTGGTTTTGCCGCATTCATAAAATTTGGACGTCTTCCTTTTCGGCAATCACCGTACAAGGTGAATTGTGAAACGGAGAGAACTTGTCCATTTATATCTAATAAAGAATGATTCATTTTACCTGCATCATCTTCAAAGATTCTTAAATTGGCTACCTTATCTGCAATATATTCAGCATCAGCTTCTGTATCATCATGTGTGATTCCGACTAGGACCATCACACCTTCGTTAATTTCTCCAACGACCTTTTCTTCTACAGTTACTTTGGCTTCTTTAGCCCGTTGAATAACTATCTTCATCGTAAAAACCCTACCTTAATTCATCACTCTTCGAACAGAGTAAATATCTGGAATCTGCTTGATTCGTTCAACCACTTTTTGTAAATGGTTTATATTCGATATTGAAATAGCCATATTAATCGTCGCAACTTTATTACGGTCTGATTTGCCAGAAACAGAGGAAATATTTGTTTTTGTTTCATTTACAACTTGTAAAACTTCATTCAATAAAAGTCGACGATCGTATGCCAAAATTTCAATTTCAACATTGTACTCTTTACGGCTTGTCGAAGGTTGGTTTTCCCATTCAACATCAATTAGACGCTCTTTAGCATCCTCGTTATGAACATTCGTACAATCCTCACGATGGACGGAAACACCGCGTCCTTTCGTAATAAAGCCAACAATATCATCCCCTGGTACAGGATTACAGCATTTAGATAATCGAATGAGTAAATTGTCAATCCCTTTTACTTGAACACCTGCATCACGTTTTCTAGATGATGTGGAAGGGAATTTTTTTGCCTCTGTAAGGACTTCTGCGACATTTTTTTCCTGTTCCTCTTGGTCACGCAGTTTCCGCCACTTTTCGGTTAATCGATTTGCAACTTGTAAAGCGGTAACACCATTATAGCCAACAGCAGCATACATATCCTCTTCATTAGAAAAATTAAATTTTTCCGCTACTCGTTGTAAATTTTCGATTGTCATTATTTCCTTTACATCAAATTCAAGGTTTTTAATTTCCTTTTCAACCATTTCTCTGCCTTTTTCAACGTTTTCCTCGCGTCGTTGCTTTTTAAAGAATTGGCGGATTTTATTTTTAGCCTGTGAAGTTTGAGCAAGCTTTAACCAATCCTGACTCGGGCCATAAGAATGCTTCGATGTTAAGATTTCAATAATGTCTCCCGTTTTTAGCTTATAATCTAATGTTACCATTTTCCCATTTATTTTAGCGCCGATGGTTTTGTTCCCAATCTCTGAATGAATACGGTAAGCAAAATCAATCGGAACGGAACCCGCAGGTAATTCAATGACATCACCTTTAGGTGTGAAAATAAAGACCATGTCTGAAAATAGGTCAATTTTTAACGATTCCATAAATTCTTCCGCATTTGTTACATCATTTTCGAACTCTAATATTTCCCTGAACCAGGAAAGTTTCTTCTCTAATGTTGTCTTTTCTTCAATTTCTTTTCCTTCTTTATATGCCCAGTGAGCCGCAACTCCGTATTCAGCAATCTCATGCATTTCAAACGTACGGATTTGGACCTCAAGTGGATCACCTTTTGGACCGATAACAGTTGTATGAAGCGATTGGTACATATTAGGCTTTGGCATCGCGATATAATCTTTGAAGCGGCCAGGCATCGGCTTCCAACAAGTATGAATGATCCCTAACACTGCATAACAATCTTTTATACTATTGACGACGATTCGGACCGCTAACAGATCATATATTTCATTAAATTGTTTATTTTGCAAGGCCATTTTACGATAAATGCTATAAATATGTTTCGGTCTACCAGAAAACTCTGCTTCAATATTTACCTCATTCACTTGAATGCGGACCTCGTCGATGACTTGATCTAAATATTCCAAACGTTCCTGTCGCTTCTTTTTCATGAGATTAACAATTCTGTAATATTGTTGTGGATTTAAATAGCGTAAAGATGTATCCTCTAACTCCCACTTTATTTTTGAAATCCCCAAACGATGTGCCAAAGGTGCAAAGATTTCCAACGTTTCGTTTGAAATACGTCGTTGTTTTTCCTGCGGTAAATGTTTTAAGGTTCTCATGTTATGAAGGCGGTCAGCAAGCTTAATTAAAATCACACGAATATCTTGCGCCATTGCAACAAACATTTTTCGATGATTTTCTGCTTGCTGTTCTTCTTTCGATTTATATTTAATTTTCCCTAGCTTCGTTACTCCATCAACAAGCATTGCTACTTCGTCATTAAACTTCGAACGCAAATCGTCGAGAGTAACATCGGTATCTTCCACAACATCATGTAAGAATCCGCCCGCTATTGTAGAGGGGTCCATCTCTAATTCTACCAATATTCCCGCAACTTGAATTGGATGGATAATATATGGTTCACCTGATTTTCGGAATTGTTCTCGATGCGCTTCTTCTGCAAAGTTAAAGGCACGTTGAATAAAAGCGGTATCGTCAGCTGACAAATAACGCCGGGCCTTTTCAATCACTTGCTCTGAAGATAATACTTGTTCATTTGCCATGGAATCACCTTTTTATAATGAAAACTTTGATAAGACCTCTGATTTTAAACAATTGTTATAATGCCAAGCAGAGGAACTGTTAATTAGAAAACAAATCATTCGTTTAATAACTCAATTAAATATTTGCTAAAAGTAACTAATAAGTCCGTTAGAATTTATACTATATTGTAACTATTATCAGTAAAAATGGATCAGATGTAAAGAAAAATCCTACTTTTTAGCTAGTCTCGTTACTGATTTCTTTTTATTATTCTATTTTATGAAAGTTTTACTACCTTGACTTGATAAAAATTGAGAATTATCTCAAATTAAAATTGGATATGAAAGTATTTCTAGAAGTGAAGAATCATGTTGAAATTTGTACGTGTTTTGTAGCTACAATGGACGATGAACCCAATGTTAAAGCTTATCCTCCACCTAGCCTCTTTGTAGCCCACGAAATTTAAGTTAATGGGTTTACTGCCTGTTAAGAGTAGGATAAATTGGCGAAGATCTGCCTGGTTTCCTTTATCTAAAAAATTTTTTAAAAAAAGCACCCAATTAGAGTGCTTTTCTTTTAATATTGCATTAATGTCAATACATCGTAGCCATCAAGCAATTTTCGTCCATCTAAATATGATAATTCGATTAAGAAGGCAATCCCCGCAACAACGCCACCTAGTTCCTCAACAAGTTTAATCGTTGCTTCGATTGTGCCTCCAGTTGCAAGCAAATCATCAGTAATTAATACGCGTTGACCTGGTTTAATCGCATCTTTGTGAATTGTTAATACATCTTTCCCATATTCAAGTCCATATTCAACTCGTGCAACCTCACGTGGCAATTTCCCTTCCTTACGAACAGGAGCAAAACCAACTTCAAGCGAGTATGCAACTGGGCAGCCAATGATAAAACCGCGTGCTTCAGGACCAACGACTAGGTCAATTTGTTTTTCACGAGCATAATCGACGATTTGATCTGTCGCATATTTATACGCAGCACCGTTATCCATCAATGTTGTAATATCCTTAAACTGGATTCCTGGTTTTGGATAATCCGGTACGACTGTTATGAATTGTTTTAAATCCATTTTTCTTTTGTCCTCCTTATACATTCACATGCGTATCTGCTGACTAAAATGGTCTTCAAACCACTCTTTAAGCTGCATGTAAGATGTATATAATAACGTTTTTTCTAACTCAATTTGCATTTGTTTTTGCGCATATGTTTTCGATTCGGTTAGGTCTCTTTTTTGCGATGAGAAATTTGTCGAAACAACACCATTTTCTATTGTAACAAATTTCAGCTCAAAAAACACCTGTGACATAAACTCAACTGTTTCTTCTGACCAGCCTTTGTACAAAGCTAATTGTTTCCCTTGTTCTTTTAGTTTAAACGGACCTTTTTTCAGAAGAAAACCGTAATACCATTTAAAGTGCTCTCTCGTCGGAATCGTAGCAAAAAAGTGGTCTGCTTCTTGTAGAAAAATCGGATAAATTCTATCCGGTATTCCATTGCTAAATAATGCATCAATTAGCATAAGTGACGAAGGAATATCAAATAAAACAAGGTTTTTATTTTTTATATTTAGTTCCTGAGCAACTGCTTGCGATTCAATTAAAATTGAATTTTGTTCGAAACCTTTATTTTTTAAGCTTTCAAATAACGATGATCGAAAAGTTATGATCACTGTATCCTTTGTAGAAGTTAACGTTTTTAACAACTTATCAACATTGCGAGTTCCGCGGAAATCAAATAACTGCCAACGATCAACTTTAACGTCCTGTAGCATTAATTGAGGTTTTCTAAAATTATTCCATTCGTTTATAGATAATTCCCCAATTGCCGATAATGTGACAGAGGGAGACAATTCATCATGAATATGACCAAAGCCAAACCCTACACTATCTAATTGATGTTCCTCCTGCTCAAAAACAAGCTTTAAATGATTTTGTTCTGCACCAATTTTGCGAATGTTTGCTAGCGTCACTTCCTCTATCTGCACGATTGGCTTTGGGTTGCCCATTCCAAACGGAGCAAGTCGCTGCATTTCTTCAATTGATTTAACCGTAATATCTTCTAATTTACAGCTTACATCCACTTTCGTAATTGGTGTAAAATCATCTTCAGTTAAAATACTCTTCGCATTTTCAACCAATCGATTTCTTAAAGAATCCACATTTTCGAGCGCAAGAGTCATTCCTGCAGCCATTGGATGCCCACCGAAATGGGGCAAAATATCACGGCAAGTAGAAAGGTTTGCAAATAAATCGAATCCAACTATACTTCTCGCTGATCCTTTTGCAATTCCTTTTTCTTTATCAATACATAGAACAATGGTAGGACGATAGAAACGTTCAACAAGCCGTGAAGCAACGATACCGACAACTCCTGGATTCCAGCCCTCTTTTGCGATAACTATAACGGGATTATCTTCAATTGGGAATCTTGTTTCTACTTCCTCAATTGCTTCCTCAGTCATGGAACTTACAAGCTTTTGTCGTTCTTTATTTAACAAATCGATTTCCTGCGCGATGTCAAATGCTTCCTCAGCATCTTCTGTTAACAGTAGATCTACAGCTGGATCTGCCGACTGCAAACGGCCAACAGCGTTAATTCGAGGTGCTAACGCAAACCCGATCGTATCCTCGTTAATCTCATTGCTATTCACTTTTGCAACATTCAGCAGAGCTTTTAATCCTGTACGATTCGTTGTTTTTAATTGGTCAATACCATTTTTTGCAATCAGTCTGTTTTCACCATGCAAAGCCACAAGATCAGCGATTGTTCCAATTGCAGCAATCTCTAACAAGTCGGATGGCAATTCACCAAGTAATGCATGGCTTAACTTAAATGCAACACCTACACCAGCCAATTCCTTAAATGGATAAGGACATTCCGGTTGCTTTGGATGGATAATGGCGAATGCATCAGGTAAAATAGGTCCTGGTTCATGGTGATCTGTAATAATCAGATCAACACCAAGCTCCTTTGCAACATTTGCTTCATGGACAGCTGCAATTCCTGTATCGACAGTAATAATCAACGAAAATCCATTTTTATAAACTTCTCTAAAGGCTAATTCATTAGGACCGTATCCTTCGGAAAATCGATTCGGTATATAAAAGTCTGCCTGTGCTCCCAGTTTTCGTAAAGTAGTTAACAAAACGGTTGTACTACTGACCCCATCGGCGTCGTAATCTCCATAAATGATTATTTTTTCGTCATTTTCAATCGCTGTTTTTATCCGACGGACAGCCTTGTCCATATCTTTTAAAAGGAAAGGATCGTGAAAGTCCTGCTCCTCAATCTGTAAAAATTCACGTGCTTTTTCAATTGAACGTATCCCACGATTTATGAGTAAAGACGCAACAATTGGCGTAATTGATAAATGATCTATAAATGTTTTAATCAACGAATCATCAGATGACTGAACCATCCAACGAGTTTTTGCCTTTAACATAACTTCACCCCTCAACTAATCCATTATACTCGAGTAGTCGAGGGGATTCAATTTCAGGAATATACCAGTCAAATAGGAGAAGGTTTCCTCTCCCTACTTTGAGCTGAAATTTATAAGAAGATTTATAAAAAATGATTGCTTGTTTCATATCATGTAATCACCTTGAATGACTTTGGAAAAATAAGTGTAAAACCGATGCTACATAAGACCTTTTAAAAGATTCTTCGCTTCATCACTATCATACCAACTCGCTGTTTTATATGATTTCACCGTTGCATAATTCATAAAATCACCAATTTTGAGTGCTAACACATCTTGGACAACTTCATGTACGGAAAGCTCTGAGGTTTTTTTCCACTTCTTATTTTTTAAGAATTCCCATAGATTTTCTGCTGATACTTCTTCATAACCTAATATAGCAAATTCCTCCAACTTGCTTACGATTGCCGGTCTTACCTGATCTTTGAATTCATCTAAAGGCTGCTTGTCCATAGTAATCCACTCCTTCTTAATTGGTTGAAATGTGGTCGTGAAAAGTCATATTTCTTTTAAAGTGGTTCTCTTAATCGATGAAGGATAAAGTAAAGAAAATGCTTTATCCACAAACTATGTAGAACTTGTCATGCTTGGCCTATCGAAGTGCATATAGTAATTGTAAATGATTACACGTTATTTGAGAAGGCAGGGGGAAGAATGTCAAAACAAACGTTTCTAAAAGGAACGCTTATTTTAATTTTAGCAGGGTTTACTACTCGTGTTCTAGGTTTTATTAATCGTATCGTTTTAGCTCGATTAATTGGCACAGAAGGTGTTGGCTTATATATGATGGCTGTCCCTACTCTTGGTTTAGTTATTACAATTACACAGCTAGGTTTGCCAGTTGCCATTTCAAAACTAATTGCAGAAGCAGAGGCCCAGGGTGACCATCGAAAGATTAAAAAAATTCTCGTCGTTTCATTATCTATTACTGGAACTTTAAGCCTCATTTTCACCCCAACCATGATTTTACTAGCGCCGTTTCTAGCTGAAAATGTTTTTACAGATGATCGAACATTACTCCCACTTTTAGCGATTGCACCTGTCGTCCCAATTATCGCAATCTCATCTGTTATCCGGGGTTATTTCCAAGGAAAGCAAAACATGAGGCCTGCTGCGGTGTCTCAAGTATTAGAACAAGTTGTACGAATATCTTTAGTCGCTCTCTTTACACTTGCGTTTTTACCATATGGTATAGAGTATGCTGCCGCTGGTGCGATGATTTCAGCTGTGATTGGCGAGCTGATTTCCCTCATTTATTTAGCAGCAATGTTTAAAGTAAAAAAGAAAATAAAAATACGAAGGAAATTTTTCAAGTCTGTTAAGAATGGGAAAGAAACTTTTAATCAATTAATGAGTATCGCGCTTCCGACGACAGGAAGTCGATTCATCGGATCGCTCTCCTGGTTTTTTGAGCCTATCGTTGTTGCAAATAGTTTAGCGATAGCTGGAGTGGCAACCGCTGTTGCAACAAAACAATATGGTGGACTTACAGGATATGCCATGCCATTATTAATGCTCCCTTCTTTCATCACATTTTCCTTATCTACATCTTTAGTACCCGCCATTAGCGAGGCAATGGCAAAAAAAAAATTAAACCTTGTAGAACATCGGGTTCAGCAAGCGCTGCGCCTCTCACTGGTTAGTGGTGGCTTGGCATGTGTTGTATTATATGTGTTTTCCGAACCATTAATGGTTGTGATGTATGGAAGCAGCCAAGCTGCAATCTTTGTTCAAGTGATGGCTCCCTTCTTTATTTTTCATTATATCCAAGGGCCATTACAAGCTGTTTTACAAGCTTTAGACTTAGCCAAAGCAGCGATGATCAATAGTTTAATAGGGTCTGCTGTAAAAACAGCACTCATTTTCATTTTAGCAACTAGACCTTCTCTCGGTATCATGGGCGCAAGTTTAGCCATCGTGATTGGCATGATGCTTGTCACTTCAATGCATTTTGCCACGGTCATGAAGGCCATCCCATTTACCATCTATGTAAAGGACTATATTAAAAGTGGCTTCATGATGGTTATCACCGGCTTTGCTGGGTATTTCTTTTATGAATATGTTCTAGTTACTAGTCCAAACGTCATTCGATTATTGGCTGCACTTAGTGTGACAACGATTCTGTACTGTTTCCTTCTTTTGTTGTTGAATTTGGTTGAAAGAGATGAAATCAAGCGCATTCCATTTATTGGAGGACATCTTGCGAAATTTATTCCTGTAAAATAATATTCTTTCATTTTAAATTGACTTGTAATGCCCGACAGTTATCCCCCACCTATCTTCTTTGGTGCTTCTTTCATCTTAAGGGTGGGGATAAACAAGAACTAGATATGAATCTTTTACTTCTGTACCAATTATTTTCTTTCATCCTTTAAATCAATAAAAAATATTCCCTTACCAAAGGTACATAAGGAGATTTGTTTAATATCATGATATCCAAGTTTCCGAAGTTGCTGTCTTAGCCATAAATTAGTTTTATGAATGACTTCTAAATTTTCTTCTTGAATACGACCATCAATAATTAGTGGAACTTGAAGCTCTGGCTGCTCTTTTTGATCTTTTTTCTTTTGAATGATTGACAAACTACCTGAAGACTCCAAAATGGCAAACTCGACATCGGCGACACTAGTAATATCTTTTTCACGGAGTTGGACCATTAAATCATCAAAGTTGTAGCGTTGTTTTCTCATCGCGTGCTCATCAACCTTACCACGATTAATGAGAATTGTTGGTTTCCCATCAAGTAATTGACGAATTTTTTGATTTTTCATCGATAGATATGCCAATGTAATTTGAATAACCATAAGGAGGATCATCGGAAAAATGGTATGTAATAATGGGTCATTATGTTCCTCTATAGCTGTTACAGCCATTTCAGCAATCATTAGGGAAACGACTAAATCAAAAATACTTAATTCGCCAATTTCTCTCTTCCCCATCAGTCGAAAGATTAACACGATTAGGAAGTAAAGTACGATCGTTCGAGCCGCCATAGTTAGATATAATCCCATTTAATGGTCTCCCTTCCAGACTACAGTTACTTATCATTAGTTTAGGCATTTGCCCCGCTTTTATGTAAGTAATAATCAGAACAAAAGCGCAAGCGCCTTGATCAGCCCTCAGGCATAGACCCAAGAGGGCCGGACGCTTGCGCTGGATGTCGTGCGCTTATCCACAAGTACAAGAATTTTATAATTTCCTAAACGACAAATAAAAGAAGGTAGTGCTTTCATCACAAATTCTTACAGGTATATGCATAAGTTCCGCTATTTAACATTATCATCACAATATCCATGTCAATCTTAGTGGAAAATCCAACAACAAGAGGGCTACTACCTGCTAATCTGCGAAATATATTTTCATTCTATTTTTTTCTTCTATGAATATCTTGTAATTAGACGAGCAGCAACAAGCTGAACTTGTATCGAATGAAAGGGGGTAATCTAAGTGGAATCGAAAAAATGGGGAAAAGCCATCCTTTTTGGACTTATCACTATTTTTGTCATCGCATTAGCTACAAGCTTAGTATTTACTTTGCTGTTAAAATTAACAAGTATAACAGAATCATCCATTACCTGGTTACTATTCGGCATATCAGTATTAGCAATGTTAATTGGAGGTTTTGTAGCAGGGGGAAACGGAAAGGAAAAAGGCTGGTTAGTTGGTGGTATGACAGCACTAATCTATACCTTGATTATTTTTCTATTTCAATTTTTAGGCCACGGTAAAATTTTTTCAATGGAACAAACATTGTATCACGCTGGCTTTTTACTTGTCGCAATGGTCGGTGGAGTATTTGGAGTTAATGCAGCAGCATCGAGGAATAAATAAAGTGAAACTTCCAACTTTTATGTTTTCGGCTGCTCGTTATTATGGCGCGTAGACAATGAATAGATTAAAGAGCTTGGATTAGATCATTTCCACCAAGCTCTCTAACATTTTCTAACGTTTTTATTAAATTTGAATTTCCATCCACTCTTCAGAAAAGCGCAAGCGCCTTGATCAGCCTCAGGCATAGCATAAGGCGCTGGAAAATTCTCGAAGTTCAAACTTACAAATTCTTGTTATTAGAAATAAACCCCAATATGACTAGAGTGCTTTTTTACCAAATCCTTGTTCAAATTCCTTTTCTCCATTATGAGAAACATCTAATTGATCATAACTACCGTATTTTTCTTGAACAAATAAAAGTCCAATTGCCCCAAGAATACTTGGTATGGCAAACGCCATAAATGAGCTTTGTGGCGCTATGTTAGTTGCTAAAGCAGCCCAATAAAAATTGGAGCAAGAATTGAACCAATCCGCCTAATTCCGACGGTTACCTCAACACCTGTTGACCGTATCTCTTTCGGATAAAACTCAGATATATATGGATTCGTCAGGTTTTGTGTTCCAACTGCGCACGCGCCACCAATGGCAATTAGTACATACAGTAGCAATAAGTTGGACGTCATGCTAAGTACTATAAAACAAATCGCACCGAGTAAAAACATCGAAACTAGTACTCTTCTATAGGGATTACTTGTCCCTGTTATAGTGGAATACAGTGTGACTATAAGTGGTATGGCTTTCTCAATCTCATCATGTAGAATATGCTTGCATCATAGCATGAGGGATCTCATATGGCGTAACTGATAAAATCGATAGTCAGATATAGCTAAAAGCTATATCATGTTGCGGCATAATAATTAATAATTAATAATTAATAATTTGCTTTAATTCCTCCAAATAAATTTTGGCCATTCTACTCAACCTTGTTTTTTTATGGACAATCCAGCCTACAGAAATGGTTTCGTCTTCATCAAGCGGCACGGAGACAATGTCAGATCCGTTTAGATCAGTACTTAATATACCGGTTGAAATCGTATAACCATTTAAACCAATTAACAGGTTGAACAAAGTAGCCCGGTCACTAACATGAATGCTCTTTTTATGGGGGATCGTACTGAACATTTCTTCTGAGTAATAAAAGGAATTATATTCACCTTGCTCAAAGGAAAGACGTGGGTACTCTTCTAAATCTACGAGCGTCACAACAGATTTAGTCGCGAGTGGATTTTGAGCACTAACAAAAATATGCGGCTTTGCTTCAAAAAGCGGATGGAATTCCAAGCCCTCTTCCCTCATCATTTGCATCATGACTTTTTCATTAAACGAGCTGAGGTATAAAATCCCGATTTCACTACGCAAATTTTTCACATCTTCGATAATTTCATAGGTTTTCGTTTCACGAAGAGTGAATTGATATTCAAGTGCACCATGCTTTTTAATCATTTCCACAAATGCATTAACCACGAATGCGTAATGCTGTGTCGAAACCGAGAACAGTTGCTGGGAAGGTGCAGCGTTAAAATAGCGGCGCTCCAACAACTCCGCCTGCTCCACCACCTGCCTGGCATATCCAAGAAATTCAGCCCCGTCCGTTGATAGTGTAATGCCTCTAGAGGTACGGAGAAAAATATCAATACCCAGTTCTTTCTCTAATTCTTTCACCGCTTTTGATAAGCTAGGCTGCGACATATATAGACGCCGTGCCGCCTCATTAATCGAGCCACAAAGAACGATTTCTATTACATATTTCAGCTGTTGCAAGGTCACTTTTTCATTCCTCCTTTCTGAAACATAGTTGGTGTAATTTTTTTTATTAACAAAGGTTAATTAAAGTCAAATCAATAAAACGCCCCAAAATTGAAGGTGAAATACACCTTCTATTTTGGAGCGTCTTATTTGCCTAAAGCTATTCAAATCTCTTGCACAATTGTATGTATTTATCAGTCTTTAACGACTTCACGAATAGAGCGACGATCAAACGTCATACGAGTACCGTCACCAACCTTAACGACAATCTTGTCTTCGTCGATAGAATCTAAAATACCGTGTAGTCCACCGATAGTTACAATTTTGCTGCCTTTTTCTAAGCTGTTTTGCATTTCACGTACCGCTTTTTGTTGCTTTTGTTGCGGGCGAATTAGCAAGAAGTAAAAAATTGCAAACATAAGCACTAACGGTAAAACAGTTGTTAACATATCCATTTATTTCCCCTCCTTTCAAGCAGGCCTTAGAAGTTTTTCGCATTCGGTTTATTAAAACCGTATTTTTCAAAAAATTCTTCACGGAAATCACCTAAACGATCTTCCCGGATAGCTTGCCTTACATTCTCCATTAAGTTTACCAGAAAATATAGATTATGATAAGATGTTAATCTTAATCCGAACGTTTCATCACATTTAATTAAATGACGAATGTACGCACGTGAATAATTTCGACATGTGTAGCAATCGCAATTTTCATCAAGTGGACCGAAATCTTTTGCGTATTTAGCATTTTTCACAACCAATCGACCTTCACTTGTCATTAACGTACCATTTCGAGCTATACGAGTTGGCAGTACACAGTCAAACATATCAATTCCACGGATTGCTCCATCAATTAATGAATCCGGTGATCCAACTCCCATTAAATAGCGAGGTTTGTTTGCTGGCATAAGCGGTGCCGTATAATCAAGAACACGATTCATTACGTCTTTTGGTTCTCCTACTGATAAACCTCCAACCGCATAGCCAGGGAAATCTAACGAAACTAAATCCCTTGCACTTTGCTTACGTAATTCCTCAAATTCTCCACCTTGAATGATACCAAATAATCCTTGAGTCTCCGGTCTTGCGTGAGCTTGTAGACAACGTTCAGCCCAACGGCTTGTTCGTTCAACTGATTTTTTCATGTACTCATATTCAGCTGGATATGGTGGACATTCATCGAAGGCCATCATAATATCAGATCCTAAATCGTTCTGAATCTGCATTGCTTTTTCTGGAGAAAGGAAAAGCTTATCTCCGTTTAAATGGTTGCGGAAATGTACTCCCTCTTCTTCAATTCTGCGCATATCGCTTAAACTAAAGACTTGGAATCCACCTGAATCTGTTAATATCGCACGGTCCCAGTTCATAAACTTATGTAATCCCCCGGCCTCTTTTACGATCTCATTACCAGGACGAAGCCATAAATGATATGTGTTACTTAAAATAATGCCTGCCCCCATTTGCTTTAAATCTTCCGGCGACATTGTTTTTACTGTTGCAAGCGTGCCTACTGGCATAAAAACAGGTGTTTCAAAGCTACCATGAGGTGTATGAACCCTTCCAAGCCTCGCTCCTGTTTGTTTACATGTTTTAATTAGTTCGTAACGAATTGGTGATGTTGACACCTTTTTTCCTCCTTATTCGAAATGCGGAAGCGCCTCGATCAGTTCCGACAAGCGTAAGACGCTCAGGAATAGAAGGTGTTCTTTACCTTCAATTCCTGAGTGGCTTATGACTCGAGGAGCCGGACGCTTGCGCTAGACACTAAAACTAAGTATAAAACTATATTTAGATAATAAGCATCGCATCTCCAAAGCTAAAAAACCGATAGTTTTCCTTAACTGCTGTTTCATAAGCACCCATCACATATTCCCTTGACGCGAGCGCACTAACAAGCATTATTAAAGAAGATTTAGGAAGATGGAAGTTTGTAATCATTCCGTCAATCCCTTTAAATTCATAGCCTGGATAAATAAAAATATCAGTCCAGCCGCTTTCTGCAGCAAATTTGCCATCATACTTTGTTGCGATTGTTTCAAGTGTTCTAGTTGACGTTGTCCCAACCGAAATAATTCGACCACCTTTGGAACGTACATCATTTAAAAGTGTAGCCGTCTCTTCAGTTACTTGATAGAACTCGGCATGCATTTCATGTTCCTCTATCGTTTCGGCACTTACTGGACGAAATGTACCTAAACCAACATGAAGAGTGATGAACGCAAGATGAACTCCTTTTTCTTTAAGGTGCTCTAGAATTTCTTCCGTAAAGTGTAATCCAGCAGTTGGAGCCGCTGCTGATCCAATCTCACGTGAAAAGACAGTTTGGTATCGTTCACGATCATCTAACTGTTCTTTAATATATGGTGGAAGTGGCATTTCTCCAAGTGCATCGAGGACCTCATAAAAAATGCCATCATAATCAAATTTCATTAATCTGCCACCATGGTCACTTGTTCCAACACATGTTGCTTTTAATACTCCAGAACCAAATGTGATCACAGAACCTTCCTTTATTCGCTTAGCCGGTTTAACTAACGTTTCCCAAATATCTGCCTCTTGTTGTTTTAAGAGTAAAATTTCAATACTTGCCCCAGTTCCTTCTTTCACTCCAAAAAGCCTAGCTGGCATTACTCTTGTATTATTCAATACAAGACAATCTCCTTGTTGAAAAAAGTCAATAACTGACTTAAAAGACTCATGCTGTATTTCACCTGTATCCTTATGAAGAACCATTAATCGAGATGCATCTCTTTCCTTTAACGGAACTTGTGCAATGAGTTCTTCTGGAAGGTGAAAATCAAATAATTCTACCTTCAAAATGTTCACCTAGTTTCTTAATATACTACCATTACTTAAATCGTCCAAAAAAAGATAAGACAATTGAGAGAACTATACTAATGACAATGCAGGTTACAATTGGAAAAAAGACAGTTGTATTTCCTTTTTTAACTACAATATCACCAGGTAGTTTCCCAATAAATTGCATAAAAAATCCAACGATTAAGAGTAAACCACCAATAATCATTAAAACTTTAGGAAAATCTATCAATATCAGGAACCTCCATTTGGAAATGACGGTAAACGAGATCCGTTACAATTCTCCCTCTAGGAGTTCGTTGCAGAAATCCGATTTGCAACAAATATGGCTCGTAGACATCTTCAATTGTGTGCGCCTCTTCACCTATTGTTGCCGAAATTGTATCAATCCCAACCGGTCCTCCACGGAATTTTTCAATTATACCTAATAGAAGTTTGTGATCAATATGATCCAATCCTAATTTATCAACCTGAAGTCTTTCTAATGCGTCTATTGCTAATTCATTACTAATCGTTTCAACACCCATGACTTGGGCAAAATCTCTCACCCTTCTAAGCAATCGATTTGCAATTCGAGGAGTTCCTCGTGATCTTCTTGCCATTTCGATTGCTCCGTCATTTTCAATGCCCATTTCAAGAATATCTGCTGTACGTTCAATAATGTGTGCAAGCTGTTTTTCATTATAATATTCTAGCCTGATTAAGACACCGAAACGGTCACGTAGAGGAGCCGTTAACAAACCGACCCTGGTCGTTGCTCCGATAAGTGTAAACGGGGGGAGATCTAAACGTACAGATCTGGCTGTAGATCCTTTTCCGATGACAATATCCAAACAAAAATCCTCCATCGCAGGATATAGTACTTCCTCAATCGAACGATGTAATCGATGTATTTCATCAATAAACAATACATCTCCAGGTTCAAGAGCTGTTAAAACTGCTGCTAAATCACCTGGTCTTTCAATTGCAGGACCAGAGGTTGTTCTAATATTTACACCCATTTCATTTGCAATAATGGTTGCTAGAGTTGTTTTTCCAAGTCCTGGGGGACCATATAAAAGCACGTGATCCAATGTTTCTCCACGCATTTTTGCCGCTTCAATAAACACTTTTAAATTTTCTTTTGCTTTATCTTGGCCAATGTACTGTGCTAAGTTCTGGGGTCTCAAGCTTTGCTCAATGTATGATTCCTGTGAATCTACTTCACTTGATACAAGGCGTTCATCCATTTTTATCACCTTACTTCAATAGCATTTGCAACGCTTTTTTTATATATTGATCTGTTGTTAAACTCTCTTCCCGCAAAGCCGGGACTACTTTTTTAATTTCACGCTCAGCATATCCTAACACTTTCAAAGCCTCAATTGCTTCATTCAACGCTTGGTTTGCTGTCTGTCTTTCTTCGATATCTTCATGTGTAAATAAATCTGGTGCATATAAAGCAGCAACATCGCCAAGCTTACCCTTTAAATCTAAAATGATTTGACGTGCAGTCTTTTTCCCTACACCAGGAAATTTCACAAGGAATGTCTCATTTTCATTTTCAATCGCTTCAATAACCTGTGATGGATTACCTGAAGCTAAGATCGCTAACGCACCCTTTGGACCAATTCCTGTTACATTTAATAGCTTCAGAAACAACGCTTTTTCTTCTCTTGTTTGAAAGCCATATAAAGCGATTAGATCTTCACGGACATGCTGATATGTATAGATCATGATTTCTTCTTGTTTACTTTTACTATAACTAAACGGATTAGGCGTATGTATTTGATAACCTAAACCATGATGATCAATCACTATGTACTCTGGCGTTACATCGTCCACATATCCTTTGATAAATTCAATCATTTATTTTCACCTCTTTGTGACTGTACCCCATTGTATCAAAAAAAGCTTCTAATCAGAAGGGATTTTATCACAATGTCTGATAAAAACGTACAATTGTTCCTACTCACTATCATATCACTAAAAATAACTACTAGGTATTGTAAAAAAACTTACCAAGAACAAAAGCGGAAGCGCCTTGATCAGCCTCAGGCATAGCATAAGACTCTTTTGACCTCGAGGGGCTAGGCGCTGGAGCTGGATGTCGTGCGCTTATCCACAGTTCAAGAATTTTATAGTTTCCGATATAATTAAAAAAGCTAACCAAAAAGATTTTCATCTTTCAAGCTAGCATCCATTACTTTTTCTCTGCTTTCGAATATGTTTCAAATGTTTTAATAACCTGCAAGTATTGATCTTTCGTTTGAATTTTAATTCCATGCATTAATTCATCTTGTTTTCGACTTTCAAGCTTTTTTATATCTATTTGAAAAAAAGATTGAATTACTTCGTTTGTTTCAGGCTTTCCATTGAAAATCGATAACGTCCCATCACCAGTAATACCGAAATAACCGTTTGTTTTTAAAAGAGGTGAGATATCATCTACCTTTCTTTGAAAAACAATTTTTTCTTCATTTTGATCAATTAGCTGCCAGTTCTCATAAGAAGCCTTTAAATCTTCCAATGAGAAAATGGTTTCATACGTAACTTCCTCACCTAACTCCCCATCAAGATATATACGCTGTAAAACAACTTCTAAAGTTAAAGGTTCTTGAATAACCTGATCCTCTGCCTTAACACGTTCTTGATTACCGTCTGTTAACATTAAGCTTAAAATTATTGCAATTGTACTACAAACGGTAAGGATGCGACTTTGATGAAGTTTCCTCATCTATCTCACCTCATTTATTAATGTAATGAACGAATGGACGATGTACCTTTATATTGTGACCAATAATAGCAGTATTAACCAATAATATTCTTTAACTTACTCTTTACCTATCAATTTTTATTACTTATTTGCTATTCCGGAGATACTCTGTTATTATAAAGAAGAATTATTTTTGTTCGGTCTGTAAGGAAAGAATAAGTGTTTAAACTTTTCGCCTTTGATATCTAATTGAGCAAGGATAGTAATAAATTGTGGATTATCCACGTAGGAGGCAACAAACATGCAACAAGGTACAGTAAAATGGTTTAACGCAGAAAAAGGTTTCGGATTCATCGAAGTTGAAGGTGGAGACGACGTATTCGTACATTTCTCAGCTATCCAAGGCGAAGGCTTTAAATCTTTAGACGAAGGTCAAAAAGTAACTTTCGAAACTGAGCAAGGTCAACGTGGACTTCAAGCAGTTAACGTTAACAAAGCTTAATTAATAATTTAAGTAGTAAAAAGGGACTTCATTAGAAGTCCTTTTTTATTTACCTTTTTTCATGTCCACCTTCAAATAAGTTTAGAGTTTGCTACTAAGACAAGTCATGTCTAAAATAATTATTCTTACTAGACCATTTCATCATTCTACTTTTCCTTCTAGGACATATATTGTTTGTAAAGGAGGGATTGCCATGAATAGTTGGATTTTCTTATTCTTAGCTTGCATCTTATCAGGCTTTGCTTTAATTGAAGTTCCTTTAACTGATACTTTCTTAGCAAGTTTATCTCCATTTACAACAGTAGTTGGAATATTAACTGTTTTAATCTTCTCATTAATTCTAATTTATAAAGGCGTAAGATATTTATTTACTACTAAATAAAGTAATGAAACCAAAGTCGCTCATTTGTAAATTTGAGCGACTTTTTTCAATATCCGATCTAATGATTTCTCCATATTAAAGATTATATACTCTTCTTCATTCCACATTCTCTGCATTCTCGAAGAAAGATGAAATCCTTAACAGAGCTTTTAAATAACGTATTACCACAATTATCACAGCGGCCGCTTATTTCGTCAGGGTATTGTTTAAAATCATAAATAATTGAAGTATCAATACCTTTTGTCTCTTTTATCTGTTTGTTTTCTTCCATAACGATCACCTGCGTATTTTATTTCTATCTATCATATCATATTTTGCTTTCTTTTAAATGAAAGCAAAATGAGAACTCTCATCGTTTTATGACAAAGAGCATACCTCTTGTCAGCTTTTTGCATATCTTAAGCACTTATAAAGAAAATTTTATGAGCGGAAAGAACTTGCTGCTGTGCCAGCACCAAAACTATGTTAGAACCCATATTATTATACTGCCAAAAAAAACAAGGTTACCCCTGCTACATACTCCCAAACATTTTCTTCCTTCACCCCATTTCACTCGTTCGCAACAATGGAAAGAATGAATTCGATTTGGGTCAGACCTCGTAATAATTTCTCCGTCTAATTGTATAAAGTTGATGTCTTTTCCAATCACTTCTTTTGCTTCATCTACAATCATTTGGGCGAATGAATGGCTAATATGGAATTTTTCTTTCATTATCACTTTTGACCTTTACATAGATTTTCTGTTTTTCAATTTTATCGATTGAGGAAGTGATCGTTTTTCTGTTATGATTTTACTTATAAAGTCATAATATAACTTTTTAATCATAACCTAATCAACAGCTTTGGGTTATATTGTTACATAAAATTTGAGACTTTTCGGGATGAGTGATAATGAAATGAATAATCAAAAAACACCTCAAACACCTGATTCTAATGTTAAAAGACTAGATCAGTCTGATCTTGCTCTAGCTGTTCGTTCATTTTTGTCCACTTTAGATGTAAATGGAGAGTCACGATTGCCACAACGTGCTTATCTAGCTGTTCGACACGCGATTCGCCACCTTCAATTGCCGCCTGGACAAACTGTGCTAGAGAGGGAGATGGCAGAAATCCTAGGCATGAGCAGGACACCTGTACGTGAATCACTTGTCCGTTTGGAAACGGAAGGATGGGTACGACTCATACCGCGTCGTGGTTTTATTGTTGCACCACTTGTAGCAAATGATCTTCAACAAATTTATGAAGTAGTAGAAGCGCTGGATGGTGTTGCAGGCAGACTCGCTACCAGTCGTGCTACTCACGAAGAGTTAAACCAACTTGAGCATCTGATTGAAGAACAAGAAAAGGCACTAGAACTAAACGATCTACTTACATGGACAGACCTTGATGATCAATTTCATAATTACATTGTTGATTTAGCCCAAAACCAACGCCTTAGAGGGATTGTAGACAGTCAGTCTGACCAACTCTATCGCGCACGCTTATACACAATTGGGCTTCGACCAAAGCCAACATTGTCAGTGATTGAACATAAGGCAATTTTAGCAGTCATGCGAGCAGGCGAACCTGAAGCTGTACGAACTATGTTGCAGTCTCATCGCTATAGAGCGCGCAAGGAAATTCTAAAGGCTCTTCGTTCTATGCCTCCATTACCGGAAGAGAAACGGTAAATAAGGCGACTATTCCATGATATAAGAATCGATCTTAATCAAGAATAGCGCAAGCGGCTTATGACCTCGAGGGGCTAGACGCTTGCGCTGGACACAAAAATTAAGTCAAAAAATTTATGCTTTCTTACCTTTTAAAAAAGAAAGGCTGTAGAGATTTCACAGAAATCAACTACAGCCCTTTTTTGTTAGACAATCATTCTTAATTTTGATAAATCAGTTATGATTATAATATTTATTATCATAAACTAACCCAGTGTTGAATTAGTACCCCTTAGTTTTCGGTATAGTATTTTCTATTTGACATAGTTACAAAGCTTACCAATCTGCTCTACCTCAACAACCACAGCATCTCCCGACTTCATTGGACAACTTCCCGAAGGAGAACCAGTAGCCAAAACATCACCCGGCTCCAGTGTCATAACCTGTGAAATCCAACTGATAAGGAAAGGAATTGAAAGTGACATCTGATTAGTATTACCTTCTTGTACGACTTTGCCGTTTAATGTTGTAACGATTCTTAAATTAGTTGGATCTACACCTTTTACAATACAAGGACCCAAAGGGCCGAACGTATCAAAACCTTTGCCACGTGTAAACTGGGGATCAGTTTTTGTAAGGTCTCTTGCAGTTACATCATTAAATATCGTACAGCCAAAAACATAATCCAATGCTTCTTCTTTTCTTATATTTTTGCCACGTTTCCCAATAACGAGTGCTACCTCCCCCTCCATTTCCACCTGCTTGGTTAAATCACTTGAGGGGAGAATGATTTCTCCCTGATCTGGAATCACAGAAGACATCGGTTTTAAAAACAAAAACGGTTCTTTCAGATTGGCCTTCCCCCCAGTCTCTTTTGCGTGTTCAACATATGTCCAGCCAAAATTAACGATTTTCGAGGGTACTACTGGCTCCAAAATCTTCACATCACTATATTTAACTCTTGATCCATCATATTTTAGTTCATCGTTTACAATTTCAGTAAAATTACTAGACAATTGTACAATTTCATCATCTTCAACAATTCCATAATATACTTTTCCGTTATGTTGCTGATAGCGAACTATCGTTTGTGTTTTTTGTAGTACCTGCATGACCACACCAACTCCATAACTTATTTGATGAATCTTACCTGCTTACTGATTAACTCATATTGTTCTTCCTTCTTTTTATTGAACTCCACCTTATTTTCTTCAAAAATGTTATTCCCTTCTGCATCAATGGAAACAATAAGAGGACCGAACTCATTCACTTCACATACCCAAAGAGATTCAGGCATTCCAAGGTCTTTCCAGTGTACTTCTCTGATTTGTTCAACCTTTGTCGCTGCATAAACAGCATTTCCAGCTGGAAAAACGAGATGCAGTGCTTTATGAGTCTTGCAGCCTTCTTCGGTGTTCTTCCCCATTCCACCTTTTCCAACAATAAGTTTAACACCTGTTTCTTCGATAAATTCCTTTTCAAACTTTTCCATTCTCATACTCGTTGTTGGACCAATAGAAATAATCTCATACTTTTCATTTCCATGATCTTTCACAATGGGACCAGCGTGGAAAATAGCTTTCCCTTTCAAATCAACAGGTAAAGGGATTTTTTCTTCAATGAGTCTTCTGTGAGCAACATCCCTACAAGTAACCAGTGTACCTGTTAGGTAGATAATGTCTCCAATTCTTATGTCCTTAAGATCCTCATCTTTTATAGGTGTGGTTAATACTTTTTTACTCATAGTGTTACCCCCTCGTGAGTACTAATTTCATAGTTTAAATTACTATCAAAGGTGATCTTTCCTCGTCTATGGGACCAGCAACCTGTATTAACTGCAACTCCAATAGTAGAAGGATGTCTTGCCGTATTCACAACATTTACACCCATGACAGATTTAGATCCCTTAAGTCCCTGAGGTCCAAGGCCAATAGCGTTAATTCCATCTTCAAGAAGCTTTTCCATCTTAGCAGCATTTTCATTTTCATTATGACTTCCAACAGATCTCATAAGAGCTTTTTTAGAGTTCATAGCTGCTGTTTCAACAGAAGTACCGACACCTACACCTACAAGAAGTGGAGGACAGGCGTTAATTCCATAACTAGTCATCCGATCGAGTACAAACTTTACCACACCTTCATAGCCTTCACCTGGCATTAGAACCGTCGCCACTCCGGGAAGGGTACAACCGCCTCCTGCCATATAAGTATAGATTTCCACTTTGTCACTGTCTTCTTCAATTTCCCAGAAGATGCTTGGTGAACCGTCACCGATGTTCTTTCCTGTGTTGTATTCATCAAATGTTTCTACAGAATTATGTCGCAATGGAGTTTCTTGAGTTGACTTATACACACAATCCTTCAGAATACTATCTAACTGCCCAATCAAAGGGAAGTTCTGTCCGCACTTAACAAAGAACTGGAGAACACCTGTATCCTGACATGACGGTCTCTTTAACTCATAAGCTAGCTTCTGGTTTTCAAACATAGTTTTGTAGATAATTTTTGCAAGCTTATTATTTTCATCTTCACTTAGCTCTTTCAGTTTATTTTCCACATCATCAGGAAGTTTGTAGCTAACCAATGAAACAAACTTTGACATCAAATCAGTCATTTTCTCTTTTTGCTGCACCTTATCCATAATAACGCTCATAATAACTCTCCTTTTTTATCTTTAATTTTTTTGTGTAGAATGGGAAGTAAATTGGTAACTACCTAAAGCTCCAATGATAGAATCTGCTATTAACGCCCCGGTTCCAGCTATATCGATTGCTTTAGCTAACGCGAGTGAACCCATAAATAACAGAATCATGTTTAAGTTTTTCTAATCTTTTAGCGTCCATTTTCTAATTAATACTTACATTCTCAAAGGAAGAAATCGTTTTCAAAAGAAGGTTTCCCGCCTGATGCTTAAGCTAAATGAGCTGACACATGTAACCATATTGTTTATCTCTTTTCAAATTTCTTCATAAGGGATAACAGCTAGATGAAAAACACGTTTTTCACTCATCGATTGACCTCCTATCACTATCCACATCTCTTTCGTGTGAATCAGCTTAATGTGAATATCTTATAGGTTAATTATTAAATAACGTATACATTAAAGTCAATACTTTTTATTCATTTCATTAAAAATAAAGTTCTGAATAATTATGATTGATTGCTTTACCACATTTAAACTACCTATATATACATACTTTTTTATAATTGTTATGTGAAAAAATAAACTAAATATCCTAAAAGTTATATTGACACTAACGCATACGTTAATGTACAATTTGGGCAATGGTATTCTACTTGTTTATTCCCTTGCACCATTAATCTAGAAATAAAGGAGTGATATTATTGGATACACTTCCAAAAAATTATATTTTCACCTGTGATCATTCTTAAGCTGGATAACTTGGATAGTAGAAAAAAGGCTTCTCACACAAAAATGAAGGAAATGGAGGTGTAGATTCAAAAGAAATCATTTGAGCAACATTGCCCTACCAATTTATTCCCCTATATAAAACGATTTATTTTTTTGTATTTTCGTATTATTATAAGGATGAACGTTTTTGTATGCGCTACCATTTATACTTTTTTTATGCAGACTATAGTTTCTAAATAGAGTAGTAGCTTAGAAATCAATTCGTTCAATGGAAAGCACCAAGGTGTCAAACTCATTGGGACACTCAATTATGAAACAGGTGAGTTATTTTGTGTAGAAGAAGAACGTTACAATGCAAAGGCATTCCTCCGTTTTCTTCAAAAGGTGCTGGAACGCTATCCAAAATCATGGCAAGATTGCTATGATTTTGGATAACGCCCGTATTCACCATACAAAGCTCATTCAGCCTTTTTTACCTCCCTAATGAATGAAAAGAAAAAGTTTATGAAGAAATCAGCAAACAAGTTCGTTTCATTAAGAAAATAAAGAAGAACCTCATTAAAAGTTGGTCCTTCTGATGAGGTTCTGGATAAAAGATTACTATATCCATAGCTTAACAATGTAGTAATACACTTAACTATTTAAAATGACAACTAATTTGATTTCATAATTTTTTACGGGAGATGGTTTGTATGTTAACATTCCTAGCATTATTAATGATCATTGTATTCATTGTACTTCTCTCAAAAAATAAATTATCTGTATTCGGGGCATTAACAATTGTTCCGTTTGTTTTTGGAGCAATTGCAACCTTTGTAACGGGTGCTTCCTTTTTGGATCTCTTTGAATGGATTAAAGAAGGTATTTTATTTAGTGTAGATGAAGAAACAGGGACGGTTTCTACTGGGGTTATTTCACCTGCTATTGTTATCTTATTTGCGGTATTGTATTTTGGTGTAATGCTTAATGTCGGTTTGTTTGACCCTTTATGCGAATTCTTTATCAAAAAAGCAAAAGGGGACCCATTGAAAGTTACAATGGCAACAGTTTTAACTGCGACAGTAGTCACTATGAATGGTGATACTACTACAACTATTATTATTTGTGTTGCTGCTTTCCTTCATCTTTATAAACAAATGAACATTAAGCTAATTTATTTAGCAATAATTATTGTTACCCCTATTGGAATTTTCAATCAGTTACCATGGGGAGGCCCAACAATTGCTGCAAGCACAGCAATGGGTGTAAGTATTAGCGAATTGTTTGCAAATTTATTGCCAGGAATGCTAGTTGCTGAAGTATTTGCAATTTCTATGGCTTATTTTATCGGAATAAAAGAAAGAAAACGCCTAAACTTTGATCCTAAGACTGCTAAAGATATTTCTCCAGAGCAAATGGAAAGCATGTTAAACGCAATTCGTCTAAAAGATCCTGAATTAAAGAGACCTAAACTATATGCTTTTAATTTGATTTTAACACTTGTTATTTTAGTTATGCTTGTGATGGATGTTGCACATGGCGGTGTTTTATTTGGTATAGGTGCAGCGATTGCCCTTACAGTAAACTATAAGTCATCAAGTCTTATTAATGAACGACTTGATGACTTAGCGGCAGATTCTTTAGCACCAGCTTTGGCAACTTTGGCTGCTGGGGTTTTCTCTGGCGTTTTAGCAGGCAGTGGGATGGCAACTGCTTTAGCAACATCTATTACAGCTATTATCCCAGACTCATTAGGCTCACATATGGCACCAATCTACGCGTTAATTGCAGTACCTGCAATTACATTTTTACCGCAAGATGCTTTCTACTTTGGGATTGCCGGCGTTATGTCAGATGTTATGGGACAATACGGAATTTCCGCTAACGAAGCGGCTGTAGCTTCCATGGTGGGACAGGCATTCCGTCTAATTTCACCAGTTATTCCAGCTCTATATATGTTAGTTGCTTCTACGGAGACAAACTTTATAGACTTTCAAAAAAAGTATATATTTTATGCTTGGCCAATTGTATTTATATACCTAGCTGTTTATATATTAACCGGGGCATTGCCGATTTATTAGAAAAAAGGCCTTTTTAAGAATTAGTTGTACTTTGCTATTGGATAAAATCGATATCATGAAGTACAACTAGTTCACTTCTTTTGATTAGACTAAGTCAGAATGCTATATAGAAATTTCCTATCAAATGAAAAAGGTAGGTGAAAGTATTGTCAATTATTACTTCTTTATTTAAAAGAAAGAAAAAGAAGCAAGGGGAAATCCCCTTGCTTTTTTAGTCGCGATTTCTTGTAAATGGACGTTGAATCACATCTCCAATATCATCCATCAAATTGTTGACATCTGCATCAATCGTTTTGCGACCGACTCCATTTTGGATATCATTGTCGATGTTACGAACGCGCGTGAAAGTACCTTCGTCAGTAACAACATCAACATTTCTTCCACCAGCCATTTTTTCTACCTGATTCGTGATTTTCTTTTTCATCGCAGCATCATTTCGATCATTTGTATCAACCGCGACCAAAATATTGTTTTCAGTAACTAAAACATTAGCTTCCTCGACATTGTCTATTTTTTCAACTGCTGTTTTAACTTTTCGATGAATTTCGTTATCATCACGGTTATAATAACCTACGTTCTTTAATTGTCCGTGATAATTTGCATCATTTCTGTTATAAAGCGTATCGCCTACAGAAGCATTATTCCCCTCACCAAGCGGACCTATTGGATTATTAACGTTCCGATTATAATTACGGTCATTCACTCTTAGGAAGTTATCGTTGTTTCTATTGTTATTCATCCCGTCCATCATTTCCGTAATAGGACCTTCGTTATCTACATTACTGTTTTCATTTGAATAGTAGCCTATAGGTCGCGCATTATCATTATACCGTGTATCTAATGCACCTTGATCCGTATTACAAGCTGCTAATCCTGTTGTTGTTAATAGCGCAATCGCTGTCAATACTGAAGCTTTTTTAGCTCTATTCAATAACAAAACCCCCCTGTAGGTACTTTCAAAGAGCAATTATTTTTGCTCGTAAATAGCTTGCACCATAGGTAGGGAATTCAATCTGTTAGTTAACGGTAGCACTAATCAATATTTGACATTTTTTATTAAAAGGATATCGAATACATATACAACGAGAAAAAGCGAAAAAATAAAACAGAGGTGAAAATTCACCTCTGTTTCGTTTTACCTTTTTAATCCTCGTCTTCATCTCGATCGTCATATTCAGGCATTCCAAACATTTGGCCATCTGGTGCCACCTGTCCTGGATAGTAGCCATAAGGGTTATAGCCTTGATATGCTGGATAAGGCTGTTGTACTGGATAGCCGTAGTTAAAGCGATAGTCCTGATAAGGATATGCATATGGTGCTGGTCCTCCACAACCACAATCATTTTGAGGTGGAAAATAAGCTGGTGCCATCGCTTGTTGATTTGGCATATTGGGTGCATATGCTGGGTTTTCGTACTCAAAGTCATCATCATGATCTTCTCCAAATGAGCCTAATGCATGATGCGGGTAGTGTAATCCAGATCCCGGTAAAATCGGTGACTCAGGTACACCAGCATATGGATTTACTGGAAACCCTGGATTAAATTGCGCTGGTGCAACAGCCTGTGGATATGGCATCATTGGACCATGACCATATGGCATAGCGTGAAATGGTCCTGGTGGACACAATCCGCTACCAGGTAAAATTGGTGAAACTGGCACCATATATTGTGGTGCACAATACTGCGGATAATGCATTGCTGGTGCTGTATATGCCGGCATTGGCATATTTGGCATGTTTGCTACATTTTGCATATTGGGTACATTCGACATGTTCGGCATATTTGCCATATTTTCTGACCCCTCCTCATGTTGATCCAACGGTAAATAATGTGGCTGCTCTTTCGCAGGTCCTTTTTTTAACTCATCAACTTTTTTCATCTCTGGCAGAATATTTTCTGGCTTAGGTGGCAGTGGTGGATTGGACATCATTTCCATATTCACCGTATAATAGTTATTCAGATCGACTCCTGTATATACCGGATGTTGAGCATTAGGTACAGGCGGTATATAAGGTTTTGATTGTTTTTCAGTAACTGGTGCCTTGGGAACATTGTTCTCTTCACTAATTACTGCTTTTGGTTTTTCTTTTGCAAATGGATGTTCAGCAATAGGCATTTCTTTTTTTGGGGCTTGCATTGGTGCTTCTTTTTTTACTGCCACATTTCCTGAAGGTACTTTAATTTTCATTCCGGGCATAATTAAATCTGGATTGCTTAATTGAGTATTCATACTTTTTAATTCTTCAAAATTAACCCCATATTTTTTTGCGATATTCCATAGCGTGTCGCCTTTTTGAACAATATGAATTTTCAATGCTTTCCCTCCTAAGCATAAAAATAAATCTTCTGTAAGAAAAAACCTCGAGTCTAGATGGCTACAATCCATAATCAATTCATCATTCTCGAGCCGAAACGATTATGTTTTCGATGTTATAAACGATAAGCATAATATCATGATTCTTCATCACAATTTATGAAGAAGAATTCGATATTATGATTAATACTTGTATTAAAAATTGGATAAACCTAATTTCCCATTAACAAACTAGCTTACCTTTCATACTTATGTTTCGAATTGAGAGAATATTAAACAAATAAGAAAAGCGCAAGCGCCTTGTGTAGCCTCAGGCATAGCATAAGCCACTCAGGAATAGAGAAGAATGTTCTTTACTCAATTCCTGAGTGGCTGTAGACCCAAGAGGGGCTTGACGCTTGCTCTGGACACGAAAACTAAGTCAAAAAAATTATACTTTCTTATCAAAAGAAAAAGGAACTACCTATCATTTGTAAGTAGTTCCGATTTTGTGGGGGAAACCTATTACTATAAAGGGAATCTAATGGAACCCAATCATGAAGCAACATAAAAATCATTACAATCAACAATAAGAGACCAAATCATATGCGATTCGGTCTCTTATTGTTGACGCTATTTCTTCTGTTAGTCCGAAAAACGGAGATAGGAACGAATAGTTGTCATATTACAATTTGAATGTCAATCTGTTCAAACATTTTCAAGCATGCGATCCAGTGCTAATACTGCATCCTTTGTAATGTGTTCAGGTACAATGATTTGATTTGTTATTTCACCACGTTCTAACCCTTCTAAAGCCCAGAGAAGATGTGGCAAGTCAATTCGATTCATTGTTAAACATGGACACATGTATGGATTTAATGAAACGATTTTTTTATCTTTGTTTTGCTCAATTAGACGGTTCACAAGGTTCATTTCTGTTCCAATCGCCCACTTTGTTCCTGGTTTGGCCGCTTCAATCGTTTCAATAATGTATTTTGTTGAACCAGAATAGTCTGATAAGGCTACTACTTCTCGACTACATTCTGGATGAACAATGATGTTCATATCAGGCTCTGTTTTTCGTAAATGGTCTATATTTGCCACTGTGAAGTTTTCATGCACCGAGCAATGCCCCTTCCAGAGGATAACGATAATATCTTCAACATTCCCATCATACTCTAACTCATTTGTGATTGGATTCCATATAGCCATTTTTTCTAATGGAACACCTAAATCATACGCTGTATTTCGACCTAAATGCTGGTCAGGCAAAAATAAGATTCTTTCCTTTTGGGTAAACGCCCACTTGAGCATTTTTTCCGCATTTGATGAAGTTACTGTTGCCCCGCCATTTTTTCCAACGAATGCTTTAATCGCTGCTGTAGAGTTGACATACGTCAAAGGTAGAATCGTATCACCAAATACTTGCTGTAGCTTCTCCCAAGCACGATCAGTCTGGTCAATATCAGCCATATCAGCCATCGAACAGCCAGCTCTCATATCTGGTAGCACTACCTTCTGACTTTCAGACGTTAACATATCAGCAGTTTCTGCCATAAAATGAACACCACAAAATACGATAAATTCAGCCTCTTTATTGGCTGCTGCAGCCTGTGCTAATTGTAATGAGTCACCTGTAACATCTGAAAATTTTATCACTTCATCCTTTTGGTAGTGATGCCCTGGGATATAAAGCTTCGAGCCAAATTTCTCTTTAATTTCTCGTACACGTTGCTCCATTTCTTCTGTTGTACGTGTTTTATATGATTCAGGCATCATCTCTTTTTTCTCGTGGTCAAGAATATCTAATAATTCCATGTTATAAACCCCCTATTTCACATTTAAGCTTATATCTAAAGATTTGTACGAGTGTGTTAACATACCTAATGAAATATAATCAACATTCGTATGACTATAGTCTGCTAAATTATGAAGACCGATTCCACCAGAAGCTTCTGTTATAATATGCTTCGGTGTAAGTTCAGCAAATTTCGCAACCTCTTCTGGAGACCGGTTATCAAACATAATCACATCTACACCAGCCTCGATCGCCTCTAAAAGCTGGTTTTCTGTTTCAATCTCCACTTCGACTTTAACCATATGACCTGTGTTGGCTTTTACCTTATTAACAGCATTTAAAATTGAACCTGCAAAGGCAATGTGATTATCCTTTATCATCACACCGTCATATAAGCCGAAACGATGGTTAAAGCCGCCTCCACATCGGACTCCGTATTTTTCAAACATACGTAATCCCGGTGATGTTTTTCTCGTATCACAAATTCTCGTATGATCTGAATCGAGAAGTTTTACCGCTTTATTTGTTAATGTTGCAATCCCACTCATGCGTTGAAGCAAGTTCAATATGACCCGTTCACCGCTAAGGATCACTGCTACAGGTCCAACAATTTCTGCGATGATATCCCCCTTTTTAAGCTCGTCTCCATCTTGCTTTTTTAAGTTCACATCAACCTTTTCTTGAAATAAAGAATAACCTGCTGCAATGACATCAACCCCAGCGAGAATCCCATCCTCTTTCGCAAGAATGATTGCCTCTCCTCTTGCCTCAGTTCCAAAAATCGTTTGACTTGAAATATCTAGTTCACCTAAGTCTTCAAGAAAGAATTCTTCTAATTTCTTTTTTAATTTGATTACATTCATCCATTACACCCCCACAAACATTTCTTCTTTTGTGCGAATTAACTGTTTCTGTCTCCAGTTTTGATCATCACTTTCAGGAAAATCTAAGCGAAAATGCCCGCCTCTGCTCTCTGTTCTTTTTAATGCCGATGAAGCGATGATCCAGCCATTCGTAAATATATTAATGATTTCAATTTGTTCAATTGTGAATTTATTCACATTAATGTCCCAAAAAGAGTTCTGTTTTTGAAATGATCCAAACCAATTTACTGCATAAACGAGCTCAGCTTCCGTTCTTTCAATTCCAACATAATTTGTCATTATTTCTTGAATTTGATTTTTGGTTGGCCAGTTAGTCATTTCCGCTACTTCTTTTGTAGCTTCCGGATAATCAACAAACATGACGGGTTGTTCAAACCGTAAAGATAAAAGATGATTCGCTACCCTTTTACCGAATACAAGTCCTTCTAATAATGAATTACTCGCAAGTCTGTTTGCACCATGAACACCTGTACACGCTGCTTCTCCTATAGCAAAAAGATTTGTTATATTTGTCTCACCTTTATCATCGGTCCGAATTCCACCCATTAAAAAATGCATACCAGGAGCAACAGGAATCAGTCCTGCCTTTAGATCAATTCCATACTGCTTACACATGTTAGAAATGGTCGGGAATCTTGTTGAAAAATTAGCGATCATCGATATATCAAGAAACACTTTGTTTCCTTTTTTCATTTCGTCAAAAATACCTCGGGAAACTACATCTCTAGGAGCTAAGTCACCTTGATGATGACGATTTTTCATGAAAGGCTCATTCTTTTGATTAATTAATCTTGCGCCTTCTCCCCTAACAGCCTCCGAAATGAGTCCAACACTTCTACCTTGGATATGAAGCATCGTTGGATGAAATTGAATAAATTCCATATCAGTAATTTCTGCACCTGCTCTGTAAGCCATTGCAATACCATCGCCAGTTATTACATCTGCATTAGATGTATGACCATATACTGCTCCACATCCACCACTTGCAATAATCGTTTTACTAGCTAGATAACGCCTAATCTTTCCTTCTTCATTCTTTGTATATACTCCAAAGCAATCCCCATCTTCAACAATTAAATCTGTCACCATTTCATTTTCAATCATCGTTACCGAAGATTTCGTTGCTTGATATAAAAAATGCGTAACTGCTTTTCCAGTGGCATCACCACCAGCATGAATAATACGGTTCCTACGATGTGCCCCTTCTTTCCCAAGAAGAAATTGCCCATCCTTATCACAATCAAAGGTCATTCCTCTTTGGCACCATTCGCTGATTTCACTTGGTCCAGCTTGAACGAGATGCTCCACATTTTCTGCATGATTATGAAAACAACCTGCAACTAATGTATCCTCAAAATGATTTTTCCAAGAATCTCTTTTTTCAATAGCTACTGCAATTCCTCCTTGAGCAAGCATTGAATTGCTCTTTGACCACGAAGATTTCGTAATCACCGTGACCTGTTTATGTCGCAGGTGGTATGCAGCAGATAGCGCCGCAATTCCACTACCGATAATAATCACATCTGTTTGAGGCATGGCATTAGCACCCCCTGTAATTTACACTTGTCTTGACACCTATCTTTACATAGAATTAAAATAATGACAAGAGTTTTTTCACTATCAGGATTTTTCTTTTTTATAACAATGTAGAAGAATGTCTAACGCTTTCACTACAGATCATTCCGATAAGCCATTTTTCTAATTTAGCAATCTCAAATATGAAAAACATAGAGGAGAATACAATGATTTATTTAGATTACGCTGCAACGACACCAATAAGCGAAAACGCACTAAACATATATATAAAAGCCTCCAAAAACGCTTTCGGAAATAGCAGTAGTTTACATGATATTGGCGGCATGGCCACGCGAACTTTACAAGCTTCTAGAAAGATACTAGCAGATAGCATTAATGGAAATGAGAAAGGACTTTACTTTACAGGTAGTGGAAGTGAGGGCAATATTCTCGCCATACAGTCACTATTAAACGGTATGGATCGTAAGAAAAATCATATTATTACGACACAAATGGAGCATTCATCCCTTCATACATTTTTTAAAAAGCTTTCAAACGAGGGATATGAGATTAGCTTTATACCCCCAGATAAACAAGGGTTGATTACAATTGATCAATTAAATAAAGAACTTCGTGAAGATACTGGATTGGTATCTATCCAGCATGGAAATTCTGAAATTGGAACTGTTCAACCGATTGAGGAAATTGGGCCATTTTTAAAAGAACATGGTGTATTATTCCACAGTGATTGTGTCCAAACATTTGGAAAGCTGCCAATTGATGTAGAAAAGGCTCAAATTGATGCCATCTCAATTTCTAGCCATAAAATTTATGGACCTAAAGGACTTGGAGCTGCTTATATTAATCCAGCAATCTATTGGCAGCCCGTTATACCTGGGACAACTCATGAATCAGGGTTTCGCCCTGGTACAGTCGATGTCCCGGGAGCCGCTGCGTTCGCTACTGCAGCAAAAGATATCTCGGCAAAAATGAATAAAAATACTGAATATTTTCTAGAACTAAGACGTAAATTCATTGACCTTCTAAAACCTTATAAGGAGAAAATAACGCTATTAAATGAAGATACACCATCTCTACTTCCAAACATTCTTCCATTGCTTATCGATGGGATTGAGGGTCAATATGTAATGCTAGAATGCAATCGATTTGGTTTCGCTATTTCAACAGGGAGTGCCTGCCAAGTAGGAATGCAAGCACCTTCTCGCTCCCTTCTTGCAATGGGATTGGATGAACAACAAGCAAAACAATATATTAGAATATCTTTAGGTGAAGAAACAACAATGGAGCAAATTGAATCATTTTCGAAAACCCTTCTAAAAATCGTAGGGGATTTTTAGAAATGGACTCAAGATTTAGAGGTAGATTATAGTATAATAAACATTCAAGTTGAAAGGGAGGATATCAGTGAAGGCTGAAAAATTATTAGGTGAAGAGCGAAGGAATCACTTGTTAGAATTACTATCTAAAGCAGACAAACCGATTACTGGTGGAGAGCTGGCAAGCACAACAAATGTTAGTAGACAGGTCATTGTACAAGATATTTCTCTTCTAAAGGCTAAAAACTACCCAATTATGGCAACAAGCCAAGGGTATGTGTATTTAAACAAGCAAAATGACCAAACGCAAGTTATCGAACGGATCATCGCCTGCAAGCATGCCCCAGAACTGACGAAAGAAGAACTATCGATCATCGTTGATCATGGGGTTTTTGTAAAAGACGTCATTGTGGAGCACCCAGTATACGGTGATTTAACTGCTTCGATCATGGTGGGTAATAGAAATGATGTCAATGAATTTATAAAAAAAATAGATCGTAATAATGCCTCCTATTTGTTACAGCTTACAGGAGGACTCCATTTGCATACATTACAAGCGGATTCTCAGGAAAAGTTAGATCGTGTTTGTGAAGAGCTTGATAAATTAGGGATGTTAGTTCAAGACTAATTAAAATATAAAAATGAAAACAAGTGACATATAAAAATTGTCACTTGTTTTCATTTAATATGAAATTATTTTATACTCCATTCCCAATATTCTTCTTTATTGAATAAGCCTCATAAGAACCCAATAGCTTAACACTACAGCCTAAGGCTTCAAGCTCAGCCTTAGCTCCTGGGATGAGGACATCGTCAAGTTGCATATCAATATCAATAATGAAAAAATAATTACCTAAACCTGTTTTCATTGGTCTTGACTCGATTTTAGATAAATTAAGTTTACGCCAAGTAAATGCAGATAATACTTGATGAAGAGCCCCTGATTGATCATCAGCTGGTAACGTAATCATCAATGTTGTTTTTTCTTTTTCTGGTGTTAAGTGCGGACTTGTATATTCAAGCTTTCTTGATGGATGTAAAATCGCAAAACGTGTATGATTATAGTGATAATCATGGATATTTTCTTTGACAATTTCCAATCCATACTCTTTAGCAGCAAGTTCATTCGCAATCGCTGCTACTGCCTCATCTGGATGCTGACTAACGTGTCTTGCGGCAGCACCAGTTGAAGTGGCTGTATCATATGGGATTCCTTTAAAATTTTGATGCAAAAATTTATGACATTGTGCGATAGCATGCGGATGAGAATAAACGCGAGTGATTTTTTCCCAATCGTTCTTTCTTGAAGGGTGCACCATAAAATGCTGTTCGATTGGTGCCACAATTTCTCCGACTATGTATAATGGTTGTTCGTGTATTAAATAATCAAACGTTAAATTAACCGAACCCTCTAGCGCATTCTCCGTAGGTACGACAGCAAAATCTATCTTTCCTTCAGCGACTGCATCAATGCATTGCGGAATCGTCGAATAGGATACCTCTTCCACTTCGTTCCCAAAAAAGGATTGTACAGCTAAATGTGTAAATGTTGCTCTTGGTCCTAAAAAACCTATTCTTTTTGTCAACTACTTCCAGCTCCTTATGCTCCTTGACCTAATATTTCTACCTTATCAACAAATTCCAACCTTCTTAACTCGGCCATCAACAGATTAATATCCTCGGTCATACCGTTCGTATTAAGAGAGAGTGTGACATTTGCACGACCTTGGATTGGAATTGTTTGGTGTATTGTTAAGATGTTACAACCAGCATTCGCTACTACTGCTAACAAGTCAGATAAAGTTCCGCTACGATCTTCGAGATGAAAAAATAATGTAATTAGCTTTTCTTTTACGATTGTGTGAAAAGGAAATACTGCATCACGATATTTATAAAAAGCACTTCGACTCATATCAACACGTTGAACTGCCTCCGCAACAGAATCAACCTTACCTCTCTCAATGAGCATCTTCACTTCAAGTGTTTTCTTCATCACTTCTGGTAAAATATCCTCGCGAACTAAAAAAAACGTTTCATCCTTCATATCTTCTCCCTCCCATCTTTTAACTCATTGTAGATAATTTATCATAATATTGGCTGAATTTCTTCTCTTTTCTTGAGAAAAAAGAGTTTTCAGACAAAATTATGTCGAATATTGATTTTTTAAAATAAAATGGAAACTAATCAATCGAAAAACTTCAATAGTTACAAAATTAAATTTCGCTTTTCTTATAAAAAAAAGAGAGCTCATTAATAGCTCTCACAAATTAGGCTAGCAAAACGCTCACGGCTGGAGGCTTCACATTATTCAACAAATTCAAATTCATACTCGAGTAATTTAACGATATCCCCGTCTTTTGCTCCTCTTTCACGTAGCGCCTCGTCTACACCTAAGCCGCGAAGTTGTCTCGCAAAACGTCTAATCGATTCCTCACGTGAGAAGTCTGTCATCTTAAAGAGCTTCTCGATTTTTTCTCCTGTAAGAATATAAGATCCTTCATCATCACGAGTAATAGAGAAGTTCGGCTCTTCCTTCTTAAATTCATACATAACTCGATGTTCTGCAGGTTCTTCTTCAAATAATGGAAACTCTGGCGTGTGCTCCATTACATCCGCAATTTCAAATAACAACTCACGAACTCCAGTACGAGTTATAGCGGAAATCGGAAAAATTTTCACATCATCTTCAAGTTTTTCCTTAAATTCTGCTAAGTTACCTTCCGAATCCGGCATGTCCATTTTACTTGCAACAATAATTTGCGGTCTTTCCGTTAAACGCAAATTATATTCCTTTAATTCTGCATTGATCGTTTTGTAGTCCTCATATGGGTCTCTACCTTCTAGACCTGACATATCAATCACATGAACGATGACACGTGTTCTTTCAATGTGTCTAAGAAATTGATGACCCAATCCAACACCTTGGTGTGCGCCTTCAATTAGTCCTGGAAGGTCGGCCATGACAAAGCTTCTTCCGTCATCTGTTTCAACCATACCTAAATTTGGTACAAGAGTTGTAAAGTGGTATTCAGCAATTTTGGGTTTTGCAGAAGAGACCACAGATAATAGCGTTGATTTTCCAACACTCGGAAATCCAACTAATCCGACGTCAGCTAATACCTTTAACTCTAAAACAACATTACGCTCGATACCCGGTTCACCGTTCTCAGAAAGCTCCGGAGCTGGATTTGCTGGTGTCGCAAATCTTGAGTTACCTCGACCACCACGTCCGCCTTGTGCAATCACAGCTTGTTGTCCATGCTCAGTTAAATCAGCAATAATTTGACCTGTTTCTTCATCTGATACAACTGTCCCAGGTGGAACCTTTACAATCATCGGCTGAGCATTTTTACCGTGTTGGTTTTTAGACATACCGTGTTCCCCGCGGGGAGCTTTAAAATGTCGTTTGTACCGGAAATCCATTAAGGTCCTTAAGCCTTCCTCAACTTCGAAAATGACATTCGCACCATTTCCACCATCACCCCCAGCTGGACCTCCCTTCGGTACATATTTTTCGCGACGGAACGCAACCATACCGTTCCCGCCATCGCCACCTTTTACATAAACTTTGACCTGATCGACAAACATCTGTCTTCCTCCGTTCTAAATGCCAAGTGAAATAACTGACGTTAATTCATATGTATCTACATGAAATTCATGTACAACCAATTGAGAATGATTAACAGCTTTTAACCAATCTATTAGTTGATCTTTATCTTTTATTATGCCATTAAAGTCAAAAAAGAAACGGACTTCTCCTTCTGTACCTACATTAATCGTAATATTTAAATGGTTTTCACTACCAAATTCAACTGCACTATCTAGTATATCCAAAAAGCTTTTACTCCAGTTTGTCACTGTAGTGTCATACGCTTCTAAAGACTGAACATTCCCTAAAACTTCGTACTCTAATCCAAAATGGTGGTTACTCCAATTAAATGTCATAAGATAACTAGCAAAGGATGGCATTTTCAAATTACTAAGTTTTGATTCTTGTTGTGCCTCAATTATGATTTCTTCTATAATTTCGTTCACACGATCATATTTTTGTAAAGAAAGATTTCCCTTAACTAATTGTAGTTTGTTCATCCAGTCGTGACGTGAATGACTTAATATATCGATAATATTCCATTCGTTCATTTTATTTTTCATTCTGATTTATTCTCCTATTTTCGATAAAAATTATTTTCATAAGGAGTTATACAAAATTAAGCTGTAATATGAATTATAACAAACATTAGGTTAGAACATAAGGGCAATTCTTAAAATAACGAAAATAGGAGTACGCGCTGTAGTTTGTCATAAGCTAAATATGTCTTATAGTTCAAAAATCACATTTATAGTCCGGAATTAGCTGATTTTCACAGAAAACATCAATTGATTGACCATTTTGCAAATAGAGCTAGATTGTGTCGTTACCGCACTATCCATTTACAAAGTGGTCAACTTATAACCTTCCATGCACATTTCCTATCCTAATTTATTGTTAGATGCCAAAGTGCTTATTTACAATACAAATTTTTCATTTGCCCTAGACATAAAAAAACTCTAACCTAAGATAGGCTAGAGTTTTCCACATGAACTTATGCTTCTTGTGCTACTGGATATACGCTAACTTTTTTGCGGTCGCGTCCGAAACGTTCGAATTTTACGACACCATCAACTTTTGCGTATAGCGTATCATCACCGCCACGGCCAACGTTTTCACCTGGGTAAATTTTTGTACCACGTTGACGGTAAAGAATTGAACCACCAGATACTAATTGTCCATCTGCACGCTTTGCACCAAGACGTTTCGACTGAGAGTCACGACCGTTTTTAGTCGATCCTACCCCTTTCTTAGATGCGAAGAACTGAAGATCTAATCTTAACATGAAGTTCACCTCCTGTTTATTTCATTATCGATATTGAAATATATTGTCCATAATCTCTTTCAATTGTTTGAAGTGAAACAAGCATACCCTCTAACAATAGTTGAACTTTATCACTAGTTGATCGGTCGAGATTGTCTGGCAATTTAACATGTAAATAACCACCATCTCCGCCTTGATCAATTTGTGGTTCAATGTTTGTAAGAGATAGTACTGCATTAACAGCACCAAAGGTAACAGCAGATGCTCCAGCGCAAACAAGATCCTTGCCATGTTCTGCGAACTCGGCATGTCCAGATAATACGAACGATGTTATAAGCCCCTCATTTGAACGATAAATTTTCGCATTTATCATTTCAAATCGCCTTACGCGTTGATTTTGTCGATTACAACTTTAGTGTATGGCTGACGGTGACCTTGTTTTTTACGGTAGTTTTTCTTAGCTTTATATTTGAAGACAGTGATTTTCTTTTGACGACCGTGTTTTTCAACTTTACCAGTAACAGTCGCACCGTCAACAGTTGGGCTACCAACTTTAACGTTGTCTCCACCTACAAATAAAACTTTGTCAAACGTAACAGTTTCACCTTGCTCAGTACCAAGCTTCTCGATATAGATCACTTGACCTTCTTCAACTTTAATTTGTTTTCCACCAGTTTCAATAATTGCGTACATTCCTTGCACCTCCTATAAACTCAGACTCGCCAAAACTAGGTGAATGAAAATCATTACTTTTAAACCTTATTTTGAGCGGTTGTAGCACGGGTGCGCTACAAATCATAACATTAAACATAATAACAAAAAACAATCAATTATGCAACTATAATTTTATTAGTATACAACGCGGTATCCCTTAGATTTTAAGGTCAGTTATTCGCAACCTATTCTTTGTTATCACCTGAATATTTTAGGTTGTGATTTTACTGCCCATTAAGAATGAGATATACGAAAATCAAGCTCATTTCAATCTCTTCATAATAAGATCCACATCTCCAATATGTCTGATACGATAACTAGGTAAAGTACTATCTAACTCTGAACAGATTACTTTAAATTTTAATGCAGCTTCAAGCTGCTTCAAATGATCTTCATTTATGCCTTTCAATAGTTCAATAACATCTGCTGTCGCTTCAACCCAAATCGCTTCTTCATCCATGTATTGATGCTCCCATAGCTCTCGTTCTAGCTTATATGCAATCGCCTCAGGTGTTGGAATTCGCCCAGTACCCTGACAAGTTGGACAACGATCTGTTATGCTTGCTTCAAGTGATTGGCGAACTTTTTTTCTCGTAATTTGTAAAATATTTAACTCTGTAAAACCAATAACCTTATGTTGAACCCGGTCTTTCTTCATCTCAGTCATAATCGTATCAACGACAGTTTTCTGATCTTCTTTATGCTTCATATCGATAAAATCAATTAAAACGATGCCACTTATATTTCTTAAGCGGATTTGTTTTGCGATTTCGATTGCTGCGAGCTTGTTTGTTTTAAGGACTGTATCACGCATCGATAATTTACCAGAAAATTTCCCTGTATTTATATCAATAATCGTCAGCGCTTCCGTTTGTTCAATCACAATATAGGAGCCATTCTTTAACCAAACAATTTGTTTTAATAACTTGTCAATTTCTGTTTCAATCTTATAGGTAGAGAAAATCGCTTCCTTTTTATCATGATAAATAATCGTTGAGCTTGGAAATTGCTGTTTTAGCTTCTGAACGCGCACAAATTGATCACAAATGATCGTATCTTCAGCATGGATCGCAAGCTCATTCACGATCCGATCAACAAAACTCTTTGCTTCAAATACACATACAGGCTTTTTACGACTAATGGTTGGCAAGGTTTGAAACTGCTGCTTTAGTCTTCTGTATTCCTTACTCAACTCATCCTTCGATTGATTCCTGCTCGCTGTACGAAAAAGAAGCCCCTCTTTGTCTTCTCGGAGCTCATGAGCTATTTGCAATAATCTATTTCTCTCATCCTCATCTGACAGTTTTTTCGATACAGCCACATAATCACCATATGGCATATAGACTAAGTGATTACCGCCGAATTCGATATTTGTCGTAAGCTTGGGTCCCTTTTGATCTGTCCCCTCCTTCACCACCTGAACGAGCAGTTGCTCCCCTTCTCTGACATAATGTGATATCGATGATAATGTATCAGAATTTTCACCCAGCTGATATGAAATTAAATCATTTCTGTGAATATATCCATTTTGCCTTAATCCGATATCAACAAAAGCAGCTTGCATCCCTGGCAGCACCTTTTCTACCCTACCAATATATATATTCCCAATCACTTCATCTTCAAATGAATACGTTTGATGTATTTCACAAAGTTGGTCATGCTCAAGAACAGCACATCGCACTTCCTTTGTTTTTTCATTTATTATTAGTTTACGCACTTTCTTTCTCCTTTTTCTCTAGCAAAGAAACAAGCTTCAGACGACTTGCATGTTCACTTAACATTTAGTTTTAATTGCGATATTTTTGTTTACTATAACACAAAAATATCATTAGCTCGAAATGGCGCAGTTGTCAATATGCGTATAGTAAGTCTCCTACTTTTGAATCAGTTAACTTATTAGCAAAATAAGCATGAAGTAATTCATTTTCATCCATCTCAGATACCTTTGCACCGTTTCGTTCCACGATGATTAAATGCTTACACCCTCTTTGAAATTGCAGCAAAACATTGTATACCAACTCAGATTCATCAACGACAATAGGCTTTAATTGATAAATCATTTCTCGCTTCCCATAATAACGCTCCATTAAAAATCGCAAACAACCATACATTCGATTTTTATATTCATGATATAAACTGTAAATAAGAAACATGATAATGATCAACAGATTCATGAGATTCGGTGAAAAAAACAGGGAAATCACTGCATAAAGCAATAAGAAAATGATTGATGTAGCAATCATATAATAATGCGCTTTCTTATACGGAAAATATTTCGAGAAAAGAATAAACAAGAGCTTCCCTCCATCTAATGGCCAAACAGGTAATAAATTAAAAAGGAGAATGGATACATTATAAAAAGTGAACAATTGATAATCAGCACTACCAATGACATTTGTAATGAGCAGTACATACGCTCCACCTTGAAGCCAAAGGTGCTGTACAGGACCAGATACCATTACAATTAGCTCTTGCTTTAAAGAACGATTTCCATATTCATCAACCTCAGCTACCCCGCCAAAAGGAAGAAGCATGATCGATTTAATTCTCCAAGAAAAAAAATGAGCACTCATTGCATGGCCCATTTCATGTACAAATACAATCAACAATAACAATAATACCGTTTTGAAATTTGCCGTAATGACACTAATGCCAATTATTACCCATAATAATGGATGAATGTGGATTTTCTGCAACAGTGTTAAATAATTATTCAAATTGTATCACCTGATTCGGGTCGATAAAATCATCACCCTTTTTAATGGCGAAATAATAGGTTCCTTTTTGTTTCTCATTTAATTTTGTTTTCCCTAACTCCTTTCCTTTTTCAACAAAATCATAGAGAGCAACTTCAACCTTCTCTAAATTCCCATACCACGATTCAGTTCCATCCCCATGCTGGAGAACAATCGTTAGTCCTGTTTCACTTTTTTCACCTACATCAATAATAATTCCTTCGTTCATCGCTTCAACAGAAGGCAGATCTGTTTCTACCATAATTCCTTGGCCATTATCCTCAAATGTTTCTAGCACTCTCCCAGTAGCAGGTACAGCTAGCTGGGCGGTTTGCGTTCCATTTCCATCTTCAATATTTTTATTCATTTTCGGATTAAAAAGAGCTAACGGCTCACCAAACTGGTCTCGATACCAATCGGAAACGGCAGCAAACTGAAATTCCTCTTCAAGTGAATAAGTGATCGCAGATTTAGCTTGATCAAACATAGGTGCACCGTTTTTAAACATAATCGCAGTGACCAAAACTACTACTGCTGACAATAATAGTTTAAACATAAATACTTCTGTACGAAAAAGCGGATGCTCTCCTTTTCCATTATCAGGCCCCCCTTCAAATGTTGGTGGAGAATAAACGCCATATTTCTCTTCATCGCTTAAAAATAACGATGTCCGGTTTGACATTTCATTGTCATTTGACAAACCTTTTTCGCGCTTTCTTTTTGCGATTCGTTTTCTTATTTCATCCGCTCGATGACTCATCTCCATCAATCCCTTTGCTAGTTTGTACAAGTTTATGCCTTGTCCCCTGGGGATATGATCAAATTTTTATTTACGAGTTGATAAAGAAAAGCTTACTTTATTCTTCGCCGGCAGTTCTCCACCTATCTTCATTTTCCCTCTCTTCAATCTTAAAATTAGAGGTTTACTCGCCGGTAAAAATGGCATAATAGTGTTATGACATTCCATTCATTTGCTTCTAGAAATTACTTTAAGCCAAGATACTTTTCTAACGAACAAGAACTAGAACAAAAGCGCAAGCGCCATAATCAGCCTCGAGCAAATAAGACGATCAGGAATAGAAGATGTTTTTTACCTTCAATTCCTGATTGGCTTAGACGCTAGAGGGACTGGATGCTTGCGCTAGATGTCGTGCGCTTAGCCGGAATTCAAGAATTCTCCAGTTTCCTATAACACAAAAAGACTAATGAAAGAAATTCGGTATTTCTTAAAGAAACATCGAATTTCAAACACTAGTCTTAAAGAAAAGACATCTGTTCCGCACAGCAAATGTCAATTCTATTAATCTTTTAATTTCATTAAAAATTAAACGCGAACACCAAAGAATTTTTTTATTTTTTTGAAAACTCCATTATTTTGCTCATCTAGTGATTGTAGTGGAACGGATTCGCCTAGGATACGGCGTGCAATGTTTCGATAAGCAATTGATGCGCGATTATTTGGGTCCATTACAATAGGCGCACCATTATTCGCTGCTTTTATTACCTCGTCATCATCAGCAACAATTCCTATTAAATCAATAGAAAGATGTGATACTATTTCATCTACATCTAGCATGTCCCCACTTTTCATTAAATGATTTCGAATACGATTAATAACTAACTTTGGTGGTTCAATAGGTTCTTTTTCAAGTAGTCCAATAATTCGATCCGCATCACGAACCGCTGAAATTTCAGGTGTCGTCACGACAACCGCTTTATCTGCCCCAGCAACTGCATTTTTGTAGCCTTGTTCAATCCCAGCTGGGCAATCAATGATGATATAATCATAATCTTGTTTTAATTCATCTACGAGCTTTTTCATTTGCTCTGGCTTTACTGCTGTCTTATCACTAGTTTGAGCAGCTGGCAATAAATACAACAAGTCCTCAAACCGTTTATCCTTTACAAGTGCTTGGTGTATTTTACAACGCCCTTCAACAACATCCACCAAATCATAGATAATCCGGTTTTCTAAGCCCATTACTACATCTAGGTTTCGAAGACCGATGTCTGTATCTATTAGGCAAACACGTTTGCCTAATATAGCTAAAGCTGTCCCTAAATTTGCAGATGTTGTTGTTTTACCAACTCCACCTTTACCTGAGGTAACGACAATCGCTTCACCCATAGTTAGATTCCTCCTTCAAACCTCGTTAGATTAGGTCGTAAATGAGTAAGTTGCTGTAATCGATCAATAATCATTTCATCGTTTTCATTTATATAGGCACATTCCATCTCGTTACCTTCAATTGGTAAACGATCGGGTGCACGATTAATGATTTCACTAATACGAAGCTGAGTTGGTTTCATTAATGAAGCAGCAATTACAGCCTTCTGATTACCATCCGCACCGGCATGAGCAATACCTTTTAACGCACCTAGTACAAAAATATTGCCTGCAGCAATAATTGTCCCACCTGGATTTACATCACCTATTAACAGTAAATCACCTTTAACCTTTAAAACCTGACCGGAACGAATGACCTTTGCAACAGATACGACTTCTGTTTCTTCCTTAAGTCTAACAGCTTCATCTTTTGTCATTACATTGCTTTCAATTATCTCAACAATAAGATTACGATTTTTCATAATGACTGATGCTAGCTTTTCTTGTTGTTCTCTATTAACGAAACGGTCTCCTACTTTGACCTTCACACCAATAACTGGCCCTGCTTCTTTTATATAATGTTTCAAAGATAGCATTTCCTCGAGTGCATGAAGTAACTGGTCAAAAGAACATGAATCATCGAGATGTAACGTTAAGCCATCTTTTGTGCCTTTAATCGTGACATATTGTTGTTTTTGGACCTTCATGACGTTCACCTCAACGATTTTACTATTCGACAGAAAAGCTTTAAATCCTTTTTTTATACACTTAGAATTTCTATCCTACGAATGATCGATAGTATAAGTAATACTAAGGCTTTTGCCTTAAGGACAAGACTCCAAACCACATTTTTTCTAAGATCAAAAAGTGCAAGCGCCTTGATCAGCTTAAGGCAAGCATAAGACGATCATGAATAGAAGGTGTTTTTTACCTTCAATTCATGATCGGCTTAGACCCAAGAGAGGCCGGACGCTTGCGCTGGATGTCGTGCACTTATCGACATTACAAGAATTTTATAATTTCCTAAACGAAGAAAAAGATCATAAAGTTTTACCATTTGACATCGTTTTCTTCTATCAACTATTCACTCTAGTCATAAGCTACTCCCTAATTAAAGGTGACAAACACCTTCTATTAGGGAACAGCTTATTTTCCCATTTCGTGCAAATGCTCATTTTTATCTATCGTATATCTTCAGACTCTTCGCTCTTAATTTTTGACAAGAATTTTTTAAACGGATAGATTATCAGAATGGCAACAACAGCATTTAATGCAAGCGTAGGTAATAATCTCAATGTCGTAAAATTGTATAAAGACATCTTTGTCGTGCCAATTAAATAATTCATTCCATATACATAAAACTCTAGTAAAGCAATCGATAGAATCGTCAGAAAGAGAACAATAAATGCATTTCTATGAAGAACGATCAACGCCTTTGAAATGAGATAAGCTAGAAATCCATAGGCAAAGAGATAAATCCCAATTACTTCTATGTAAACGACATCATGCAATAGACCGAACACAATTCCAAAAAGCATTCCTTGTGTCCGATTTAAGTAAACTGTTACGAAAATGACAACGATTAATATAAATCGGGGAATGTAAAACTGCTCTTCAGTTGCAAATGGAATATGTATGAGATGAGCAAAAATACTCTCACTGATAAAAGTAAAAAAAACAAGGAAAGGAAGAATGAAACGTCTCACGATTCCCCCTCCTTGCCAAGCTCCCCTACAGGATCTGTTGATGCCGCTTCTCGCACTGCAACCCAAACTCGGTCAATATCATAAAAATTTGCCGATGGTTTAACGTAAGCCATTTGTTCTAATCCGTATGAATCCGGCTCAATCTCAATAATTTCACCAATAGGAATTCCTTCAGGAAAAACTTCACCTTTACCTGATGTTATCACTTTTTGTCCTTCCACAAGCTTCACATCAGATTTAATGCGACGAAGCAAAAGCGCACCTTTTTCTTCGTCGTATCCTTCGATTAATCCCATCACCATTTCACCATTATTTTTGGTATCAGTTTCGTTCTCCTTATTTTCTAGGGGAAGTACTTCTGCTGAAATTCTGTTTTCAAGGTCTGTTGCACTTAATAATTGTACAGTAGAGGTAAACTGTGAAATGGATTTCACCTTTCCAATGAGCCCTTGTGCCGTGACAACTGCCATATTCGGCTCTACTCCATCCTGTGCACCTTTATCAATCGCTACATAATCATACCATCTATCAGGATTTCGACCTATAACAGTTGAAAAGATTGGATTATATTTTCTTAAGTCAGCTACATTACCTAACTCAGCCATTAATTTTTCATTTTCTAATTTATACACTTGAAGATCTGTCTCTAGCTGCATATATTCGTCAAGTCTACTTTTCAGCAACTCATTTTCTTCATAGGTATTTTTTAAATCATTTACATTTTCAAAGAAATCCGAAACATAAAGTGCCGGTTTATGAAAAATAGACTGAAAAACACTTACTGTATCCTGTAAAAATTGCTCAGGCCAAGACAATTCTCGATCCTTCTTTATGGAAAAACCAATCAATGCCACTAAAACAATAATACTTACTAGCAACAAGATAAGGCGTTTATTCAGGAAAAACTGTGGCATGATGAACACCCTCTTAACTCATATTTCCGTTTCAAAACTTGCCTCTACTAACAGTAGAAATATGACGGACATCGCCTGACAGCAAAGGCTAAATCTAAATTATCGGCTTTCTCTAGCTCTATTTTTAAATAAATCAATATGCTCTAGTGCTTTTCCAGTTCCAATTGCTACACAGTCCAACGGATCTTCAGCTATTAGTACCGGCATATTTGTTTCTTCTCCAATTACCTTATCAAGGTTACGAAGCAACGCACCACCACCAGTTAACACAATACCGCGATCCATTATATCTGCTGCAAGCTCTGGAGGAGTCTTTTCTAATGTATTTTTTACGGTATCTACAATTGTGTACACTGTATCCTTTAACGCTTCGGCAATTTCTGCTGCTGTAATCTCAATCGTTTTTGGTAAGCCTGTTAAAAGGTCTCGCCCTCTGATCTCCATGTTCTCTACGCCTTCAGGAGAATCTGCTGAGCCTATCTCAACTTTAATGGCTTCAGATGTACGATCACCAATCATTAGGTTATACGTTTTTCGAATATATGTAACAATCGCCTCATCCATCTCATCACCCGCAACGCGAATCGATTGACTAGTTACAATTCCACCAAGCGAAATAATCGCAACCTCTGTTGTACCACCGCCAATATCAACAACCATGCTTCCTGTTGGTTCCCAAACTGGTAAATTCGCACCAATCGCTGCTGCAAATGGCTCTTCAATTGTATAGGCATCTCTTGCTCCAGCTTGTCTAGTAGCATCAATAACAGCGCGTTCTTCAACAGCTGTTATTCCAGACGGAACACAAACCATCACATACGGCTTTCTTGAGAGAGTACCTTTCGTTTTGATTGCATTTTTAATAAAATACTTCATCATTGTAGCAGTTGTTTCATAATCGGCAATAACTCCATCCCTCATGGGACGTAAAGCAACGATATTTCCAGGTGTTCGACCAATCATGTTTCGCGCATCATTACCGACAGCGACAATTTGTTTTGTATCTGTTCGCAGGGCAACGACAGATGGCTCACGTACGGCAATTCCTTTTCCTTTAATAAATACGAGTGTGTTTGCAGTCCCTAAATCTATCCCAAGGTCTCTTGTACCAATACCAAACATAGGGTGTATCTTCCTTTCCGAAACGAATATATATTTTTTAATATTTTTAGGAAAATTGACAGAATACAACTTTCTTCATTTTGAGGGTTTGACTACTTTCAGTTCTGAACTGTTTATGTTTTTGCATCAAATGAGGTTAGTTTAACGAATCTGACTACATTACTATTTCCTTGATTTCACTTGAGTTTTTCCAAACTAAAAAAGACTCATAAACCTTATTATATCTTAATTACACAAAAAAAAAAGTATTACACGTAGCCTTTTTCTTTCAAACTGACAAATTTTTGTTCACCAATAATAAGATGGTCCAAAAGTTCTATGCCTAATATCTTACCACATTCACTGAGACGCTTTGTTACTTCTATATCTTCCCTACTCGGTGAGGGATCTCCACTAGGATGATTATGGAAGCAAATCAATGATGCCGCTGAGCGTTTAAACGCTTCCTTGAAGTAGGGTAAGAACCCGGCGCCTTGTTTAGTTTCCTAAGCAGGTTTCCAAGAACTCCCCTCCAAACCGTACGTACTCCTCTCAGAGTATACGGCTTTCCATTTATCAATCTAACTTCCCATTGTGTAGGTCATGGTGGCATTTCACACACATTGCAATCGTTTTTCGATTTCTTGCAATCATGATTTGTTCCCATCGCTTTTTTCCTTTTAGATTCTTAAGCTTGTTGACATGGTGCATTTCTAATGAAACATTATCTATACCACACCATTCGCAATTTTCAGCTAAAAGGCGTTCAATGAGACTTGTTCTGCCACCAAATTGAACTGTAATCGGTTCTATATCAACCACTTCATTATTAATCTTTGTATTCTTTTCCATTCTTTGTTCTATGAAGTATGCAATACGTTGCCCATCTTTCGTCTTGTAGCGAATACCAAAGTTTCCGTTTATAGAAAATTTGTTAATTATTTTGCTAACGGTACTCTTATATTTATTAGCATAGGTTTTTATCATGCTGTATTTCATGGTTTGGCGGAAAGATTGCAAGACATGCACATTACTAGCTAGTCGATAGTAATTGTACAGTCCTCTTATTTCGGCATTGTATTGTCTTATGATTTCTATGTCATCATTACGGAGTAAATACGGTCTATGAGTCGGTTTCCATTGATTATCTTTCCCGAGGCTTAATGCACCAAGGTCAATGAGTTTTTTGATGTATTTTTCGTGAGGTACAAAGAGTTTGGCTTGGAAATTAAACTTTCTTTTTTTCGTGCCATTAGGCATTTTCATTGTTTGCCAATCTCTAGCTACTCTAATATCATACCCAAGAAATCTTGCATTCTTTTTGCTATGCGTAATCAACGTCTTTTCCGCACTTAGTTCAAGTTTTAGTTTATCAGCTAGAAAAACAGTTAAATCCTTCTTGATTTTCTCTACTTCTTCTTTGCTTGCTATTACACCAATAAGAAAATCATCTGCATATCTCACATATTTCATTCTACGATAGTTCGGGTCAAACAGATCCTTACTGTCATGTTTGATTAGCTCTTTGTAAAGTGCCTTCAATTCATTGGCCCTTACAGCTCTAGTTTCTTTATTTAAATTTGACCACTCACGTTTATTCTTATATTTACGATAGTTTATTTTCGACGCTAGATTATGGTAGGTTAGATTATGCCTGCGTTTATCACCTTTATTGAATATTGATGTATATTCTTCAACATACTTATCCAATTCATTAAGGTAGATATTAGAGAGAGTTGGGCTAATAATACCACCTTGTGGAGTTCCACTGAATGTTTTATGAAATACCCAATCTTCCACATAACCAGCACGTAGAAATTTCCAAATCAAGTTGATAAATTTTTCATCCTTGATTCTTCTTCTCAAGATGTTGATAAGAGTATGATGGTCAATATTATCAAAGAATCCTTTTATGTCACCTTCAATAAACCAACGAGTGCCAGTAAAGGTATGTTTAATTTGCTTAAGAGCCGTATGACAACTTCTATTCGGTCTGAAAGCATGTGAGTTTTCAGAGAATGCAGGTTCATAGATACTTTCAAGAATTCTTCTGGTTACTGCTTGAACTAATTTATCCTCAAAAGTTGGTAATCCTAAAGGTCTTAGTTTTCCATTCTTTTTTGGAATATAGGTTCTTCTTGCAGGATTAGGTTGATATGTTTGATTTCTAAGCTTTTCAATAAGAGCATCTATTCTTTTTACACTCATGCCGTCTATGGTATCTTCATTTATACCTTTGGTGTTACTTCCTTTATTAGGATAGATTTTGGCATATGCGTCTAAGAAAAATTCAATGTTATATAGATTCCGATACAATCGCTTAAAGGTGTAATTTTCTTCAATCGCCTTGGAAGTTAGACTGCTTAATACTACTTTTGGATTTCTCATAGAGCCTCACGCTCCTTCCCAATTTTGCATTAAACCAGATAAACTACTCTCCTTCGCCATGTAATAGGCTTTCCCTATCTCGGACTACTACGAGAGTTCCGTTGCCTTATTGGATATTTAGACACGATTGTCATAGCCTTTGTGGCGTTCCAACTTAGGCAATCCCCATTTAGTCATTTAGAAACTTAGCCATTCATAGTTTCGGATGTGACTTTCGCTCGTTTCTTCCATAAAGAAGTTGGTCAGAATAGTATCATTTCATGTTCCTCGAAGTGTTTAAAGAACATGCATATTCTGTTCAGCGTTTATCGTTACCTCCCGCTGAAGGTCCCCGTAGTCCCCCTTGAGCTATCATTTAAGCAATCCAGCTTTCATCCTTGTCTATGAGTTTCATCTCGCCATTCCGTCGTGCCTTGGTAACTAGACAACTTATGGCTTTGCCAACATGCTACACTCCCCGCTTGGTTTCCCTTACGGATAAGTTGGCTGATGATAGGGTAACGATTGTGATATTTCCCTACTGCGTTGCCAATGCAGATTTTCTAAATGCCCTTATGGGCGCACTACTTCGCGTGGATGGACGATTGATGCATTTAAGCTCCCAATGAACACCGTTTGTTTATGAAGAACTTGATTTTTTGTATTTAAATATAAACAAACAAAGTGCTCCTGACTTAAAAAACGCATTTCCTCCATCACATAGTTTGCGCCATCTTGTGGAGAGCGAATCACATAACGGTCATCATACGTAAGACGATTCATCCTTTTCCCTAGTTCAAGCGCAGCCAATATTTGTACCGCCTTTGCCTTTCCAATTCCTGAAATCGTTGTAATCTCTTCAACAGATGCATCCTTTAACATTCTGATTCCTTCAAAATGTTTAAGCAGCTTTTGAGAAAGCTCAAGAACTGATTCTTTTTTTGTACCAGTTCGAAGTAATATTGCAAATAACTCCTGATTCGATAGTTTGTCGGGCCCTTCATTTAATAATCGTTCTCTCGGACGTTCTTCTTCAGGGTAATCGCGAATTTTAAAAGATGAAACTTCCATTTTTCCTCCTTCGCTTCCCTTTCTGCTCATAAAGTATTACGATCGACTGATTTAAATGTATTTATATGATAAACCTACTTTACCGCTTTATTCCTAAAAACAGGCCTGCTTTCCAATATTACTTTCATCATATTATTTTTGGGTGTTGCTAGTTACTCTCAGAGTTTAAACCCCATTTTCAGCAACTCGCGTTTTATTCGAGCAACAGGAAGACCGACAACAGAATAATAATCTCCGTCAATTTTTTTTACTAATAAAGCACCAAATCCTTGAATTCCATAGGCTCCTGCTTTATCCATTGGTTCACCTGTAGAGACATAATCCGCAATTTCCTTATTTGAAAGCGAAAAAAATGTAACACTTGTTTTTTCATAAAAGGAATGGACATCGTCGCCTCGAATGATCGATACTCCTGTGTATACTTCATGTGTTTTGCCTGACAACATTTGGAGCATCTTCATGGCCTCGTCTTCATTAAATGGTTTCCCTAGCATACGGTCCCCATATACAACGAGGGTATCTGATCCAATGACAAATGAGTCCTGATTTGTGCTTGCAACACTTGCTGCTTTTTGCTGCGCTAATGACTGGACCACTTCTCCAGGATGAAGCTTTTCGTCAACAATTTCCTCAATATCACTTTTGATCACCTCAAATGGTATGCGAAGAAGTTCAAGAAGTTCCTTTCTGCGGGGGGATGCTGAAGCTAAGATGAGGTTTGAATTCATGGTGTTTTCATCCTTCCTTTGTTTCGGATTAGAAGATACGATTACATCGTACCAAACGAATGTCAATTGGACAATTTGCTAAATTTCATTTTTCCCTTCTAAAAGTAAAAAGAAAGAGACTTGACACAGGTTTGTCATATTTCAAACTCCGTAATTGAAAACGAGTTTGAATTAATTCTTACCTAGTTCTCGCCTCTTATTACATACTTAATTTACTCATCACGTCTAACAGCAATTGTTGTGCTTCCCAGCCATTATTATTTTTTATATACTCTGAACTTTGCAGAAGCTTTTCAACTAACTCCTTTTCACCATTACTTGCATTAATTTCGTTAACAATTGATTCGATTTTACTCACATCTTCTTTGGTGACACTATTACCGTTTGCTACTTGAGAGGCAAACGAAGATAATTCCTCAATAGAACTTGCCCACTGTTCGGAGGAACTACTAGTAGCAATCGTTAGGGATAATTGTTTTCCACCCCAAAATTCACTAAAACTCCCTTGTTTATAAAGTTCATTTAATCCATCTGTCTCAGCTTTTTCCTTTCCTAAACCCGCAAATACAGTATAAGTACCATCTTTCTCAAGGACAGTCGATGCAAATCCTTGATTTTTTATTTCAGAAGCAACTATTTCCGCACTTTCTTTCGCTGAGAAAATCCCACCTTGGACAGCATATAATTGAAGTGTTGCTGTTGATGTTGTTCCTGTTGCTGATGTCGGTTCTGCGCCTTTATCATCTTTATCATCTTTATCAGCGTTTTCTGGAGCTTGAGTACTATCGTTTGTTTCATTATTAGCAGGTGTTCCTGCTGCTGGCATGTCTTCATTTGAGAGGAAATTTAATGCCACATAACCAAACAGCAAGCCTAATCCTACCGCCATTAAAAGAATCATCAAAACTCGCTTTAACGGCAGCTGGACAATTTTCTTTCTAAAATTACTTTTATTCTTGTTTGGATAAAAATATGGTGTGACGGTTTGCTTCGCAAGGATTTTCTTTTCCTTTGCAGGTGTCACAACCTTAGGATCATCCATAAATACTTCATCCTCACCTACATCTGGTAACAACCATGGGAATTCATCTTCTTTGTCTAGCGGTTGTTTTGCTGAAGCCACCTCTTTTTCAGCCTCAAGCTTTTCATCCCCAGATGTAAAAGGAATTTCCTCTGTCGTTTCTTTAGCCTGTGCCCTAGCGCTTTCCGTGCCATTTATTTTTATCTTTATCGTGTTTGACGTTTGCTTGTCCATTTGTCTACCACCCTTCCCTGCTAAAAACACGTGCGATCATTTTGCCTATAATGCTAACAGAAAGGTTAAAAAAAAGAACAAGACATTTGTCGTCTTATCCTTAATAGTTTTCGTCAAATTTCTAAGATTGTTCTTCTTTATCCTCACTTATATATGGAAGTAATGGGCTGTTTTTTAAGCCTGGTAGTGGGACTTCAAGAGTTGGCATTTCATCCTCTACGTCGGTTAGTGTCGGATAATAGTATGCAGAAAGCTTCATTTCATAATAAATCAAATTAACCTCCAGCAGTATATCCAATAAAAGAAAGATAAAGATGAATGAGCTGATCCCCAAAGTAATAGGCAATTAAAGTTCCGACCATAATGGATGGTCCAAATGGAATTGGTTCTCGTTTCTTATGCTTTCCTTGTAGAATTCGAATCATTCCAAATATGGTTCCGACTAAAGTTGATAAAAAGAAAGCAAGAAGAACGATTTTCAACCCTAAAACAAAGCCAAGTACGCCAAATAGCTTTATATCACCGCCCCCCATACCTCCTTTGCTAACAACCGCAATCGATAATAGGAGAACAAGAGCGACAATTCCACCAATGATCGAATTATACCAAGGATCTAATGGATAGATGATTCGTTCAATTAGAAAGAGTCCAAGAAAGAACAGTAAGATTCGATCAGGTATGAGCATATATGTAATATCAGAAACAAAAATAATCATAAATAACGATACTAATGTCAAGGCAATTAGTAATTCAAAATTCCAGCCGACAAGTAGTAGTGAAACCAGAAATAAAACCGCTGTCATCAACTCAACAAACGGATACAAAGGAGAAATTCTTGTGCCACACTTTCGACATTTCCCCCTCTGGTTGAGAAAAGAAACAACAGGAATTAATTCCACTGCCGTCAATGTGTGATGACACCTTGGACAAGCTGACCGAGGTGCGACAATTGATTGATTTATTGGGACACGAAGACCGACTACGTTGTAGAAGGAGCCTAGGAGAAGACCGTAGATAAACAATAATAATGGAAGTATCATTTTTTAGTACCTATTTTTCCATAAGAAATTAAATCATTTTCTGAAGTTTCAGTCGTTTTAGTTGCGGTACTGTCAATTATAGGTGCAGCATTGTATCCTGCAATTGAATATTCACCATCTTTATATTTAACGGTAAAAGAATCGTCATCTACATTATCTAAATACGAAGATAATATACCTTGGTCAAATGACGCAGAAGCTGGATTTTCAGTTCTAGCAATTTTTGCCGTATTAATAATTTGAATCGCCTCTGAAACAGTAGCCTTTTTATCCGTTTTATCAATCACATTCCCAATACTAGGTACCGCAATCGCAGCAATAATCCACAAAGCAACGATAACAGCAAGTAACTCTATCAACGTTAAACCACGTTGATTTTTCAACATTGTTTTCATCATTAATCTCCATCCCCATTTTTTTCGTAGTTTAATATAACTATGGTTTTTTAACCCAATTAATTATATCAAGACTTTTTAACTATAAACATCTGTTTTTTGACAATTACCAATCCTGTTTTGTTAAAAAATCAAACATTGGAATCATATCTTAAGTGACTATAATCCTAACTGCTCCCGCTAATAAGATAATCATCAGTGGTTCAATTAAGGACTTTATATCTATCTGTTCCTTGTTCGACATCACCCTCGTAAAAATCAGCTACTTTTGCTAGCATTTCATCAAGTGCTCCTGTTTCTTCACCGATTGCAATCATTTGAACGATGAGTGGTGGGAAAACCCAATGCTCCTTCATGAGTTTTGTAAGTGAACTTCCTTGCTCTAATGATGCCCGCGAATCTCTTAGCACTCGCGCATCAAATTCTAACTTAATTTTTAATAAACACTAAACAAAGGAATTAAAGACAATACAACACTCTATATAACCGGTGCTACTGATTTTAAATCGCACATTAATGGAATCGCTGACTCAAAAATTTATATCAATGGTAGTACTACTATTGGTGACATTACCAAGGCATAAGGAGATCAATACTTGTTTTTATTGGAGCTTTAGATTTTAAAAGTGATAATGGTAGTGGAAAAGTAAAAATAAAAGGACTAAGTGAAACATCTATATATATTAAGGGTTCAGTGAACTTATATAATGTTGATTTCGAACATGTTGACTCTACTTCAAAAATTTGTGTCGATGGTAGCGTCGCCTTCCCACCAAATAATGTGAGAATACATTCGAAGAAAATAAATAATATTGATTTTGAAAAATATTGTGGCGGTACAACTAGTGAAGGAGCAAAAAGCAGTTTACTTATTTGATCAAACTTTCTTTATAAAGAAGAACTTGATGTTACTCATGATTATTACTAAAAAACAAAAGCTGTTGCCATCTTGTCAACAGCTTTTATTTGACCATTAATACACGGTTTTATCATTTATAAGATAATTCCTAACCTCCGAAATAAAATAAAGAGACCCCGTAACCAAAAATACATCGTCTTGTTTATATTCTAGTTGAACAATTTCCTCTATCGCATTTACCCATGAGTCATTATATTTTTTATTTGTTAGTGTACATTCATGATAAAGCTCAACCGCTTTGGCAGCTCGCGGAAAATCAAATGATGTAAATGTCATACTAGTAGCGATTGCCTGAAGTTGATTGATCATTGGTGTAAACTCTTTATCCGCTAATGCACTAAAGAGAATATGAATTCTTTTCCCTTCATAGTGTCTTTTAACTGTCTGAATTAAGCTTTCAACACCTTCTAGATTATGTGCTCCATCTAGAATAATTAATGGGTCTTTGCTAATCGTCTCAAAACGGCCTTTCCATATCGTTTTTTCGAGACCAGCTATCATATCGTCCTCATTTAGTTCGATGGCATTTTTACTCTTTAAAAAATCAAGTGCAGTGATTGCCAAAGCTGCATTTTTAATTTGATGTTCGCCCTTCATCGTTAACATCAAGTAATTGTGCTGTTTAAAAGGCGTATCCAATGAGAATACTTCCTTCCCATCTTTTAAAGCACTTTCAATAATCGTTATTTCCTCACCTAATCGATATAATGGTGCTCTTCTTTCATTTGCCACTTTACGAATCACGGCTAATGCATCTTGATCTTGTACCCCAGTAATTACAGGAACATTCTCTTTCATTATCCCTGCCTTTTCACTAGCAATTTCCTCAATTGTCTCACCAAGTATATTCATATGATCATACCCTACATTCGTAATAATCGATAATATCGGCTCAACAATATTCGTTGAATCTAGTCTTCCACCTAAGCCTGTCTCAAGCAACAGAAAGTCTGGTTTATTATATGTTCCAAAATAAAGAAACATCATTGTCGTGATGATTTCAAACTCTGTAGGTCCATCAAGCTCTGTTTTTTCAAGTTCCTCAACATATGGCTTCAGTTCATTTACAAGCTCAAGCATGTCTTGATCAGAGATTGGTTGTCCGTTCACACTTATTCGTTCGTTAAATGTTTCAATGTATGGCGAAGTAAAGGTGCCAACTTTATAACCAGCCTCTGTCAGCATATGTAACATATATGACACTGTTGATCCCTTTCCATTTGTTCCTGCTACATGAATGGTTGGAATGTTTTTGTGTGGATTATCGAGTGCTTCTAACAGCCACTCCATTCTTTTTAATCCTGGCTTTACGCCGAATTTTAAGCGACTATGAATCCAGTCAATTGCATCTTTAGCATCCTTAAACATCTTGATCCCCCTCTAAGAAAAGCGCAAGCGCCTTGATCAGCCTCAGGCTTAGACCCAAGAGGGTCGGACGCTTGCGCTGGACAATTCTCGAAGCCAAAACTTATAAATTCTGGTGTATGAAAAAATCGAGTGGGCTTAGCCAGCACCACCCGATTGGATAATCTTATCCTTTTAATTCATTAATTCTTGCAATCACAATTTCACGTTTTTCAACATAATCTTGTTCTTTTGCTTTTTCTTCTGCAATGACATTTTCAGGAGCTTTCTTTAAGAAGCCTTCATTCCCTAGTTTCTTCTGAACGCGTTCAACTTCTTTATCAAGCTTTTCACGTTCTTTTTCAAGACGTTTAATTTCTTCTTCGATGTTAATTAAGCCTTCGATTGGTAGAATAATCTCTGCACCAGTGACAACAGCTGTCATTGATTTTTCAGAAGTTGTCATGTCAGTTGCAATTATTAATGAGCTTGTGTTACAGAAACGCTCAATGTACGCCCGATTAGTTTCAAGCTGTGCTTGCACATTTTCGTCTTTTGCTTTTATCTGCATTTGAATTTGTTTGCTCATTGGCGTGTTTACTTCCGCACGAATATTACGTACAGCACGAATCACTTCAACAAGAAGCTTCATTTCAGCAGCAGCTTTCGTATCTGTCAATTCACTGTTGACAGTGGGCCAAGCCGCGATTGTAATTGACTCACCCTCATGTGGTAGTGATTGCCAAATTTCCTCGGTAATAAACGGCATAAGCGGATGTAATAACCTCATCGTGTTATCTAGTACATAAGCGAGAATTGAGCGTGTTGTCTTTTTCGCCGCCTCATCGTCACCGTATAACGGAAGCTTCGCCATTTCAATATACCAATCACAGAAATCATCCCAAATAAAGTTGTAAAGATGTCTTCCAACCTCACCGAATTCATATTTATCAGCAAGCTTTGTGACATGTTCAATTGTTTCATTTAAGCGAGTTAAAATCCATTTATCTGCTACAGATTTTTCGCCTGATAAATCAATTTCTTCATATGTTAAGCCATCCATGTTCATTAAAGCAAAGCGTGAAGCATTCCAGATTTTATTGGCAAAGTTCCAAGTTGATTCAACCTTTTCATAGCTAAAACGAAGATCCTGACCTGGTGAGCTTCCTGTTGATAAGAAGAAACGGAGTGAATCAGCACCATACTTCTCAATCACATCCATTGGATCGACACCATTACCTAATGATTTACTCATCTTACGTCCTTGCTCATCTCGAACAAGACCATGAATTAGCACATCCTTAAATGGACGTTTGCCAGTGAACTCAAGACCTTGGAAGATCATACGAGAAACCCAGAAGAAAATAATATCATAACCCGTTACGAGTACATCTGTTGGATAGTAACGTTTGAAGTCAGCTGACTCTGTATCAGGCCAACCCATTGTTGAGAACGGCCAAAGCGCTGAACTAAACCATGTATCAAGTACATCCTTATCTTGTTCCCAGTTTTCAGTATCTGCTGGTGGCTCTTGATTAACGTACACTTCTCCTGTTTCTTTATGATACCAAGCTGGGATGCGATGTCCCCACCATAATTGACGTGAAATACACCAATCACGGATATTTTCCATCCAACGTAAATAGGTCTTTTCAAAACGATCTGGGACAAAATTTACTTTATCTTCAGCGTTCTGTAAGTTGATTGCCTCATCTGCTAGTGGCTGCATTTTAACAAACCATTGTGTAGAAAGGTATGGCTCAACAACAGCACCGCTTCGTTCACTATGACCAACAGAGTGCATATGCTCTTCAATGTTGAACAGGACACCTTGATCTTGTAGGTCTTTTACAATTTTCTTTCTACATTCAAAACGATCTAGCCCATTATAAGCACCTGCGTTTGCATTCATTGTGCCATCTTCATTCATTACTAGAATACGCTCTAAATTATGGCGATTACCAATTTCAAAGTCATTAGGATCATGTGCAGGCGTAATTTTTACAGCACCAGAACCAAATTCCATATCAACATAATCATCACCAACAATTGGGATTTCACGGCCAACAATTGGTAAAACAACCTTTTTACCAATAAGATGTTTATAGCGCTCATCCTCAGGATGCACCGCTACAGCAGTATCACCTAGCATTGTTTCAGGACGTGTTGTTGCGACATCAATTGACCCAGAACCATCTGCTAAAGGATAGTGCATGTGATAGAAGGCACCTTGGACATCTTTATAAATAACCTCAATGTCAGATAGTGCTGTTTTTGTTTGTGGATCCCAGTTAATAATATATTCTCCACGGTAAATTAGACCTTTGTTATAAAGAGTGACGAATACTTCGCGTACTGCTTTAGACAAGCCTTCATCGAGAGTAAAACGCTCGCGTGAATAATCTAGGCCAAGACCAACCTTTGCCCATTGTTCACGAATATGTCCTGCATATTCCTCTTTCCATTTCCACGTTTCTTCAACAAATTTTTCACGGCCAAGGTCATAACGAGATACTCCCTCTTCGCGAAGCTTTGCCTCAACTTTCGCTTGTGTTGCAATTCCCGCATGGTCCATTCCTGGCAGCCATAATACATCATAACCTTGCATTCTTTTCATACGCGTAACAATATCTTGTAACGTTGTATCCCATGCATGTCCCAAATGAAGCTTACCTGTTACATTTGGTGGTGGAATCACAATTGAATAAGGTTTTTTTGTTTCGTCTCCTGTTGCTTCAAAATATTTTCCTTCTAACCAAAAAGAATAACGGTTTTTTTCAATTGTATTTGGATCATACTTTGTTGGTAATTCATGCTGTTGTTCATTATTGCCCATTTTATTTCCTCCTTAATATAAATACAGCTTTTATTGCTTATTGAATGAAAGCTTATATGTACAAATATAAAAACTCCTTCCATCCACTAAAAGGACGAAAGGAGAATATTTTTCGCGGTACCACCTTTTTTCATAGACAATTAAGAAATGCCAAAGCACCTTGTTCAGCTTCGGGTAAATAAGATGCTCGTAAATAGAAGGTGTTTTTATCTTCTATTCATGAATGGCTAGGCGCTGGAGCTAGACATGAAACTCCGTTCAAAAAATATATTTTTAGCGCTAACTCTTAGTCTATGCACTCAACATAATAACGGTCTACACCGGCTTCTCCTACTAGCATTCAAAGAAGCAACTCCTGGGCGACCTTCCAATGTATCTACTTAAGAAATCTTCCAGCAAATGATTTCTCTCTCTGTAAAGAGATAACGATTGTACTCTTCCCATTCAACGTTTCTTATTTTATCTAATTTATCGATTAGTGGTTTTCATAAAATCAGTGGAAACTTGCAGTCGAAAATCAGCTTCTATATTTCCAGCTTAGGAAAAGAAGGATTCCATCGTAGCTTTACGTCCCCTCTAAACATTCATTACTCTATATTACTAAATAAATCTTTTTTTCGTCAATATCTTCGCCATTTTTCTCTATTTTCATACAGACACCCATCACAAGTATACTGCATATTTTATCATATATAAATCCTTAAATATATTACTGATTTACATTGTTATATAACGATTCATTTTCTAAAGAGAAAAGCTCTACTATCTAATGTCAGTTAGACTTAGAAAAGGCAAATAACGAGGAGGAGTTGTGATATGAAACGGCGGTTTAATCCTTACACACTCCCGCCATGGCTGAAACAAATTCGCGAGGTCGGAATCCAAATTATTATTCCATTAACAATTTTTCAAGGCATTCGTACAATTTTCTTTCCAACGTCTTTTGATGTACTTTTGCTAGCAATATTAATTTTACTTGCGATTGCATTTCGCTACGATTGGTTATAGTTTACCTGGAGTTTCAAGTTCCTTTTACTTCAAAAAATAAAATGTCAGACCAATCCTCTAAAAAGATTACATGGTCTGACATTTAGCTTTTGAAGAACATATTATTCCCCCGATGACTCATCCTTCAATTTCTTTTTCTCTTCAATTTCAAATACTTTCATGACAATGTATTCCATATTTTTAAAATGCCAATATGATTTAAGTAATTGTTTATTACTTTCTAGCTCAGATTGTGGTTTAGTACTTTGAATATACCTTTTAATATTTCGGCAAATCCTCTCTGGATATGCAAGATAACTTAAAAATAGGAGCATTTCTTCTTCTGTAAAAGGAAAGCCTTTTTGATACGTATAAAACCAGTTTACACAGTCCGCACATTGAGTAGGATACGTCTGTGCAGTCCGATCCATAAATAAAAGAATGTCATCAATTGGGGCTCCATATCTCGCTTGCTCAAAATTAGTTAAATATCCCGTTCCATTTTCATCATATAAAAAATGGTGGGCAGAAATTTTCCCATGATTTAAGACAACTCTTGTCTGTTCCTTTTCTTTCATCTTTTCAGACCATTCTCCCAATTTCTTGGTTGAGAAATCAATTGCACGACTAACTTCTATAAAATAAGTGACAGCTTGTAATTCAAAAGGAGAAAGATAGAGTCTTTGTTCACATTGCTCAACAAATGCTTCATAAACAGCCTTAGATTCTTCCCAGCGCTTCGTTAATGTTTCAAAATGACTCGTTGCTTCTTGACCGTTAAGTTTTATCTCCTTCTTAGTACGACTATGAATGTTTGCAACTTCTTTGAATAAATATTGATGGCGAGCATCGAGCTCTTCATCTGTTTCATTTGGCAACCAGGGCATTAAATAAAAGAACTCACCATTATATTGTGAAACGAATTGCTGATGTCTATTTTTCAAGATTGGTACGTAACTTGAAAATCGTTGTTCGTCTAAATTCGTTAAGGAATCTGCAAAAGCAGGATTGAATTTTTTTGAAAGCTTTTTTAATACATACGCACCAGAATCCGTGTAAACTTTAATCGCTTTTCGACTAATTTCTTCCGTGTATTCTGGTTCAATCTCATAATTGTTTAATAATGGCTTAATTTCATCAATTCTTATCGCCAACGCAAATGACACCTCAACTCCTCAAATGAGAACTAAGTAAAAAAGCATTGATTATCTTTTCGTTTCAAAAAAACAGCTGAGGAAAGATAGCCTCATGCTGTTTCATCAAGATTTTCTAAATCGTTAAGATTACTTGCTTGTTGAAAGTGAGGGGATATAAAGAATTTGTCCTTCATATACATCTTGATTTGCTTGTAAATCATTTACACGAAGGATTTGTTGAACCGATAATTCATATCGTTCACAAATAAGCTCGAGCGTATCTCCCTGTTGGACAATACACATTTTCAATCTTGAGAAATCATCTTCTCCTTCACGAGCGAAAAGACTTGTTAAATAATGTGAATCTTTTGGTTCCTCTTCTTCACGTGTCGTAACTTCAACTGATTCCGCTTGATTTTCGCCGCTAGCGGGATCTTCCGATTTGGAGAAAAAGGAATATTGCACTTCTTTCGGTTCAACCGTCTCTTGTTCCTCTTTCCTAACCTCAACAACAAATGGATTGTAAAGGTCTTCCTGTTCATCCTGCTGGCCTTCTTGCTCTTCGTCCTGCCAGTCTTCTTCCTGCTCATCTTCCTGACTTTCTTCTACAATCTCACTTCCAATAGCAGCTACTTCTAAATCGTCATGACTAGTTGTAGATAGTAATTCTACTTCTTCCTCTTCCTCGCGAACTTCCTCCGGCTTGATATTCAAAGGTGATAATTTGTCCACGTCTTCCCCAGTTGTCTCTTCCTCCTGATAAAATGATGAGAAAGGATGTGTAGTATTTGTTTGGATAGGTGAAGATCCCTCGTGCGCATCCCATGTTTGTGACTGTGGACCTCTGAAAAGCGCTTCAAAAACCGCTTCTTCCTGTCTCTCACCTTCTTCATCTTCAGCCTCAGTTGACTGGGGTTGATCATTTAAGATACCACTTATCGATAAGTCCGCTACTAATTTTAGGCATTTTAATTCTGGCATTTCATAATCAAATGATTCAATTGACACATACACTTCATCTAAATTCTCGATTCGATTACTTGGAATTGTGATATCAACTGGAAAGCGATGATTGATAATGCTGATACCATCTTCACGTGTTTGAACTTCATTTACATACCTTACATTTGCAAAATTAAATTGATCATGCTCTTCTGCTTCATTATCTATTTTGTATTCACCCGTAAGTTGGAGTGCACCTCGAATTGAAATGTACTGCTCATGCTCATGAATTGCAATATCAGGTTCTAATGAGATAGATAACAGTTCAGATACTTCCTGTCCCTTTTGAAACCATACCGATTCTTCAACAGAAAAACGTAAATGTTGTTTCTGTGACAAATGAATTCCTCCTTTCAAATAGCCTAACAAATTACTATGACACTACAGATGTATGTTGAAAAGGTTGAAAATATGATTGTTTCTCTTTAAATTCACTCTATCTAAGTACCCTATAAATGCAAAAAAGATCTAACATGTATCTATGTTAGACCTTTTTCGTGTATGTTGGAAAATAGTAAGAATGAGACATAACTTGAGATGCTGCATCTACCTGCATCGACTTATGTCATCCCTAAAGTTTGAGAGGTCACTCCGCTTTTATCTTTTATTTCAATGTAGCAAATGCCTTTCTAGCTGCTTCAATTGTAAATTCAATATCCTCATCAGTATGGGCTGTTGACAGGAACAAACCTTCAAATTGTGAAGGGGGTAGGAATACTCCTTCGTTTGCCATACTTCGATAATAGCTAGCAAAATACTCAAGATTTGATGTTTTTGCAGCTTCGTAGTTTATGACAGGTTCATTTGTAAAGAAGAAACCAATCATTGAGCCCGCACGATTAATCGTATGAGGAATTTCATAATCAATTGCAGCCTTTGACAAACCTTCCTCAAGGCGATCTGCTTTTCGGTTAAATTCTATATAAGATTCTCTTGTCAAAAGCTTTAATGTTTCGTATCCCGCCGTCATTGCAAGTGGGTTACCTGACAATGTACCAGCTTGGTAAATTGGCCCGTTTGGTGCGATTTGTTGCATAATTTCTCGCTTACCACCGAAAGCACCAACAGGTAATCCTCCACCGATTACTTTTCCTAAACATGTTAAATCTGGAGTGACACCAAAGTAGCCTTGGGCACACTCATAATCAACACGGAAGCCTGTCATAACTTCATCAAAAATGAGAAGTGCACCATATTGCTCTGTTACCTCACGCAGTCCTTCTAAAAAGCCTGCTTGAGGTGGTACAACACCCATATTTCCTGCAACTGGCTCAACGATTACACCTGCGATATCTTCTCCGAATTGTTCAAACGCATAGCGAATGCTTTCAAGATCATTATAAGGAACCGTAATTGTATTTTTTGCAACACCTTCTGGAACACCTGGACTATCAGGCAGTCCTAATGTCGCGACTCCAGATCCCGCTTTAATTAATAAGGAGTCACCATGCCCATGGTAGCAGCCCTCAAACTTAATAATTTTATTGCGACCAGTATAACCACGCGCCAAACGCAATGCACTCATTGTAGCTTCTGTACCGGAGTTTACCATACGTATAATTTCAATTGATGGCACTCGCTCGATAACAAGCTTTGCCAATTCGTTCTCGATCAAAGTCGGGGCACCAAAGCTTGTCCCAGATTCTACAACCTGTTTAAGAGCTTCGACAACCGTACCATGAGAATGACCGTGAATTAACGGACCCCATGATAAGACATAATCGATATATTCATTTCCATCAATATCAACAATTTTAGAACCTTTCCCATGGTCCATAACAATTGGGTTCATCCCAACAGATTTAAAAGCACGAACAGGACTATTTACACCACCTGGCATTAACGTTTGCGCTTCTTGAAATGCTTTTTTGCTTCTTGCAAAGCTTTTCATTTGCTTTCCCCTTTCTCAACTTCATCATCTTGTAAAAGGATTATTTGAACTTAGTTTTCGTGTCCAGCCCCGAAGCACAGGACGTGCAAGTACAGGCAAGGCGATTAACGTCGCGTTTTTGACTGCCTCTTGGGTCTACAGCCACACATGCATTGAAGGTAAGGAACACCTTCTATTCATGTGCGTCTTATGCTATGCCTGAGGCTGAACAGGCGCTTCCGCTTTTCTTATTCTTTTAACCAGCCAGCAACATCCTTAGCAAAGTAAGTGATAATTAAATCTACACCTGCTCGCTTCATACCAACTAACGATTCCATTACAATCGCTCGTTCATCTACCCAACCGTTCAAAGCAGCAGCTTTAATCATCGAATATTCTCCACTAACATTATAAGCAACAATCGGCACATTAAAGTTATTTTTCACGTCACGGATAATGTCTAAATAAGCTAATGCAGGCTTGACGATTAAGAAGTCTGCTCCTTCTTCAAGATCAGATTGCGCTTCACGTAATGCTTCCTCACGATTCGCAGGGTCCATTTGATATGTTTTACGGTCACCGAATTGTGGCGCACTTTGGGCTGCATCACGGAAGGGGCCGTAGTACGCACTCGCATATTTGACTGCATATGACATGATTGGAATATGCTCAAAGCCAGCCTCATCCAAGCCTTTGCGAATCGCCGCAACGAAGCCATCCATCATATTTGACGGAGCAATAATATCAGCTCCTGCTTGCGCTTGACTTACAGCAGTCTGCGCTAATAAATCAAGTGAAGGGTCATTAAGTACTTGACCATTTTCAACGATGCCACAATGCCCATGATCTGTAAATTCACATAAACATGTATCAGCGACAACGATAAGATCTGGGTAAGATTCTTTCACTTGTCTTGTAGCTAGTTGAACGATACCATGATCATGATAAGCTTGTGATCCTACTTCATCCTTATGATCTTGGTCTGGTACACCAAACAAGATAATCGACTTGATTCCTAAAGAAACAACCTCTTTTATTTCCTCATTTAATAAATCTAATGAAAATTGAAAAACACCAGGCATTGACACAACTTCGTTTTTCTTATTTTCTCCTTCAACAACAAAGATTGGATAAATAAAATCCTCTGTTCGAAGATGATTTTCCCTTAACATTGCCCTCATATTCGCACTACTACGTAAACGACGATGTCTTGCAAATTGAATATCCATCAAATCAACCTCTCTCTTTCACTTCCAGCTCTATCATTAACTTTACCATATCTTCGATTGTATAAGTATCCGGCATAAAACCTTTGTACCCATACTCCATTAACGTCTTGTTTGTGATAGGACCGATACAAATAAAAGACACTTTTTTTAAGTGCTTGCTTAATGTATCCTGCTGGAAAACTTTCATAAAACTATCAACTGTCGATGAACTTGTAAATGTTATGTAATCAATTTCTTGTTTTTGAACGTAATCTCTTAGTTTATTTGCTTCTTCCATGTTATGCAATGTTTCATATACAACTAAATCTGTGACAGTAAATCCGTATTCTTTCAACTCACTTACGAGCACAGGACGTGCAAGATTACCGCGAATCACCAATATCTTCGAGTGAATTGGAAGTTTTCCCTTCATACTTTCTGCTAACTTTTCTGCAACGAATTCCTCAGGGATAATCGAAACCGACAAACCTAACGTTTCCATCCTTTTGCTTGTTTTACTGCCTACGGATGCTGCAATTAAATGCTTTAAGTTCGAATAAGGAATCTTCCATTTATCTAAATATTTTTTAAAATAGGATACACCATTTGCACTTGTAAAAACGATACAATCATATTCTTTAACGTTTACTATCGTGGACTTTATTGCATGATCATTTGCATGATTTGCCCTTATTTCGAGCAGTGGCGTTGTAATCGCAACACCACCTACAGCTTCAATTTTTCCAATAAATTCCGTGACTTGAGCTTTTGCCCGAGTGATTAATACCCGCTTCCCCTGTAAAGGTCGATCGGCCATCATTATTGATTTAGCTCCGCTTTTACTCGGTCTATTAACGCCTTCGCTCCTTGCTCAGTTAATATCGTTGAAACATCCCCACCTAGTTCGACTGGATCTTTACCTGTATATTGCTGTTTATATACTTCTTTTCCGTCTGGGGAAGCAATTAAACCTGTGAAGGTAATCTCTTGCTTTTCATTCACTGTCGCAAAACCTGCAATTGGAACTTGGCAGCCACCCTCCATTTTTGTAAGAAAGGTTCTTTCTGCTTTTACAGCCAACTGTGTTGCCACATCTGTGAATTTCTCTAGTAGGTCTAATAACTCCTGATCATTTTCACGACATTCAATCGCTAGCGCACCTTGACCTACTGCAGGTAAGCATACCTCAGGTTCTAAAAATTCAGTGACAACTTCCTTACTCCACCCCATTCTTGATAATCCAGCTGCAGCTAAAATAATCGCATCATACTCTTCTGTTTTAAGCTTTTCAAGACGCGTGTCAATATTTCCTCTAATCCACTTTATTTCTATGTCCGGTCGCTCCATTAACAGTTGTGCACTTCTTCTTAAGCTACTAGTTCCGACCACTGCACCTATTGGCAATTCTGCTAACTTCTTGTGATCCTTGGAAATTAACACATCACGATGATCCTCACGTTTTGGAATGCAGCCAATCGTTAACCCTTCTGGGAGGATTCCTGGCATATCTTTCATACTATGTACAGCCATGTCGATTTCGCCATCAATCATCGCTTGTTCTATTTCTTTTACAAAAAGGCCCTTTCCACCTACTTTTGATAACGTTACATCTAAAATTCGGTCACCCTTTGTTACAATTTCCTTGACCTCAAATTCGAATGGTAATCCAAATGCTTTAAGTTGATCAATTACCCAATTAGTTTGTGTTAATGCAAGTTTACTTCGTCTTGAGCCTACAATAATTTTTCGCATGCTAACCTCCTACTATATTCTAAAGATGTCATTAAGAACCCCAAAAGTGAAATCTTGATAAGCTACCAAATAAGAAGAAATTGATTAATAAGACAAGAAATGATGCGATATTCAATAGTGCGACTGATTTACCTCGCAAATCTCTCACAATTCGAATATATAAATAAACGCTATACGTAATGATTACCATAAAAGAGCCTATTACCTTCGCATCATATAAATTGAATGTTTCAACTTTTATGTACGCCCAAATCATTCCAAGGATGAGGCTCAATAAGAGCATAGGTACTCCAATGATATTTAATATATATGACATATGATCAAGTTTTGCCAAATCCTCTAAGCGTAGAAGTCGTTTTCCCCACTTCTTCTTTTTCAATAAATTATATTGAATCGTATAAAGAATCGAAAAAACAAACGATAGTGAAAATGCACCATACGACAGTATTGCCATTGTAATATGAATCAATAATAATTCAGAAACAAGCTGACTTGAGACCGCCGCTGATACATAGTGTGCTGGTGCAAATGTATGTAAGGCCATCATGATAAAGCCAATCACATTTGTGAAAAACAGGATGAACTCTGCTCGGATAAATTTATTTACTACTACAGATAACGTAACTAAGACCCACGTGTAAAAATATAAACCTTCAAATACATTTAAAACAGGAAATCTTCCCGTTTCAAACATAAGAGTAAATAAAAAAATTGTTTGTAAAAACCAAACAATAGAAAGTAACCAGAAGGCTGCACGTTTCGCCTTCCGGTTATGTTGAAGAAAATCTATAAAATATAAAAGTACACATAATGCGTAAAGTATAATGGCAACCTCATTGATTCTAGTTAAACTCATCTCCATACAAAAACTCCTATGACGTATTTACGCCATTATCTACAATCAAAGAAAAATAAAGTTTTACTGCAATCCCTACTGAAATTAGGATAAAATAAGTAGGTTACACTTTTAAACGTCCAAATCAATTTTAATTTATAAAAATAGATTAGGTTAAGCGAGTTCTTTCCCGTTTCTTTTGTAGGAAAGAACATCTCATTTACGATTGAAGCGTTACTCGATGATTTGAAAGGTGCCCCTTTGTTCGGAATGAACGTATTTCCGCTCTTTCATTTTGCACCTGAACATCAACTTCTTCTTCAATATTAAAGATTTTCATAAATAGCTCCAATGCTTCATCAGCATTTGCTTCCGATGAAAGTTCCTTCACTTTCATAATTGGATCTTTAAGTAATTGATTAACAATGCTTTTTGTATGCTTACTAAGCACTTTTCTTTCACGATCAGTTAGATTAGGCATTTTCCGTTCGATACTTTCCATTGTCTCTGCCTGTATATTTAGCGCCTTTTGACGAAGCGCTGAAATGACGGGTACAACACCTAGTGTATTGATCCATTGCTTAAATTGAACAATCTCTTCCTCAATCATAAGCTCAATCTCCTTTGCAGCTACCTTACGTTCCTGCATATTCGCATCAACAATCCCTTGTAAATCATCGATGTCATAAAGAAATACGCTATCTAATTCTCCCAGTAGCGGATCAATATCGCGAGGAACAGCAATATCAACCATAAATAAAGGACGACCTTTTCTCATTTTTTCAACATTTGTCATCATTTCTTTTGTTATAACAAAATCTTTTGCTCCAGTTGAGCTTATGAGAATATCTGCTTCAACTAAACCACATTGAAGCTCGTTCATAGACTTAGCTTTACCATTGAAGCGATCTGCTAGCTCTTCCGCCTTTTGCAGCGTTCTATTCATCACAGTTACTTTCCCGACACCATTACCATGTAAGTTTTGCACTGCTAGCTCGCCCATTTTACCGGCCCCTAAAATAAGCACATGCTTAGACTGTAAATCTCCCAAAATCTTCTTTGCCAATTCTACAGCAGCATAACTTACTGAAACAGCATTAGCACCGATATCTGTTTCCGAATGAGAACGCTTTGCTAAAGTGATAACCTGCTTAAATAATTGATTGAAAATTGTACCTATTGTTTGATTTTCTTGGGCAAGTAAAAAGCTAGTCCGGACCTGGCCAAGAATTTGCGTTTCCCCTAAGATCATTGAGTCTAAACCACACGCTACTCTACATAAATGATCCAATGCACCGTCATGTTCATAGATAAATAAGTACGGTGCTATTTTTTCTTTATCTAATCCGAACCATTCTGCTAAAAAAGATTTTATATAATAACGCCCAGTGTGAAGTTGGTCGACCACGGCATAAACCTCGGTGCGATTACATGTCGAGACAATCACGTTTTCCAGAATGCTTTTTTGGTCTTTCAACTGTTTCATCGCTTCAGCTAGATCATTTGGTTCGAACGTAAGCTTTTCACGAATTTCAACAGGGGCTGTTTTATAATTTAAGCCGACAACAAGTATATGCATTTCCCTTTACACCCCCAAATGCAAAGATCCCTTTTATCTAGTATATCATGGTCATGTTGATACACTGTTAGAAAATGTGAACAGTATTTGAAACTCTGTGTTATGATTAATAAGATTTTATTAATTGTACGGTGTAGCTCGTAAGAAGTAAAATAATCAGTACTTTAGACCTTTAAAAAGCTACATAATTTGTCACAATCCTTTATGCTTATTACCTTGTACAATAACAAATTTTAGGTTATTAATCAAGTTATTGGTCTGTGAGAGAATGTATTTTAGGAGAAAGAAAGCATGAGGTTCAGACAATCAATTAAGTGAATCTTATCTTAGCTTTAACTGACAGTTTTGCTAGGGTAAATAGTAGAATTAGACTTCTTCGAACCCATTCCTGAAACGATTAACTATATCGTTATTGCGTCTTAATCTCTTCACTATTCATTTAATCTATTACGTTTATCAAGAGGTGTGTCCATGAAAAAAGTATCTTTATTACCTGGTATTATTCTATTAGAAATTGGCATTTTCTATTCGTTCCAAAAGCTAAATATTCAGTTATTTGAAAATCAAAACAGTTGGCAAATTTTACTCATTCTTTTAGGTGCTGCTTACTTAATTAGTGGACATTTCGAACAAGACAATACTGCAATCCTCCCAGGTATCATTTTAGCTGGGCTCGGGATTCACTTTATTTATCAAGCAAAGCTCGATTCATGGCCAGATCATCCAGCTGCTTTTCTATTTATTTTAGCCTTAGGAATGCTACTCACTGCTATTAAAACAAAATCAGGGTATGTACAGGGGTTTGTGTTTTTGTTGATAGGGTTATTTCTTCATTCTTTCCAATCGATTACTGAATCACTTTCCATCGTTGAAAATGGTGGCCATCTCATTGAAAGCTATTGGCCATTTTTATTGATAGTGATCGGTGCATTCCTATTGTTTTTTAAAAGAAAAAAGTAAAGATGTATCCTTCAAAGAACAAAAGCGCAAACGCCCGTTCAGCGACGTATGAACTGGAGCACTCCGTATGAGATAAAGGAAACACGAAGAGCGAATGCGATTCGATGTTGACTTAGCGTATAAGGAGGGTGAAGTTCACTAGTCGCTGGGCGCTGGAGCTGGATGCAGTGCGCTTATCTACAGTACAAGAATTTTATAATTTCCTATAATAACATTAAAGACTGACCCTAGATATTAGGGTCAGTCTTTTTTTATGCTGTATACTCTTTAATAATCTTCCATGCTTCATCCTTACCTTGTCCGGTTTCCGATGAAAATAAAACAAATGAGTCAGTCTTTTCCATGTTTAGAGTATCTTTGATTACTTTCACATGCTTTTGCCATTTGCTTTTTGGAATTTTATCTGCCTTTGTAGCAACAATAATTGCTGGGATGTCATAATGCTTTAAAAATCCGTACATTAATACATCATCTTTTGTTGGTGGATGGCGAACGTCGATTAACAAAACAACTGCACGCAGCTGTTCACGTGTTGTCATATACGTTTCAATCATTTTCCCCCATATTTCTCGCTCTTTCTTACTTACCTTTGCATAACCATAACCTGGCACATCAACAAAATGCAACACTTCATTGATGATATAAAAATTTAGTGTTTGTGTTTTACCAGGCTTTGACGATGTTCTTGCTAGGCTTTTCCGTGCAAGCATCTTATTTATAAATGACGACTTTCCTACATTTGAACGACCAGCGAGAGCAATCTCTGGGAGATTCTCAGCTGGGTATTGGGCGGGCTTTACGGCACTTATTACAATTTCAGAACTAGTTACTTTCATTGCTTCTCCTCTGCTAATGCATGTTTTAATACTTCATCTAGATGTGACACAAGCACAAAAGTAAGCTCATTACGAACACTCTCTGGAATGTCATCTAAATCCTTTTCATTTTCCTTTGGTGCAATAATTTTCGTCAAGCCAGCGCGGTGAGCACTAAGTGTTTTTTCCTTTAATCCACCGATTGGTAGAACTCTCCCCCTTAGGGTAATTTCTCCCGTCATCCCAACCTCTTTACGAACTGGCCTTTTTGTTAATGCTGAGATTAATGCTGTTGCGATTGTAATTCCAGCTGAAGGTCCATCCTTTGGCACAGCACCCTCCGGAACGTGAATGTGGATGTCACTTTTTTCATGGAAATCACCATCAATTTGAAGCTCTTCAGCACGTGAACGGATGTAGCTAAATGCTGCTTGAGCGGACTCCTTCATTACGTCTCCTAGTTTACCAGTAAGGATAAGCTTCCCTTTTCCAGGTGTTACAGACACTTCAATCGATAAAGTATCCCCTCCAACTGTTGTATAAGCTAATCCAGTTGCAACACCAATTTGATCCTCAAGTTCCGCTTGTCCATATCTGAATCGATTTTTGCCAAGAAATTCTTCAAGATTTTTATCAGTAATAATTATTTTCTTGCGCTCTGCTTTCACAATTAGCTTGGCGGCTTTACGGCAAATGGTTGCAAGCTGTCTTTCTAAACCACGCACCCCTGCTTCTCTCGTGTAGTAACGGACGATGCTTTGAATGGCTTCATCACGAATTTGAAGATGTGATTTTTTAAGTCCATGTGCTTCTAGCTGCTTTGGCAATAAATGATCTTTTGCAATTTGGACCTTTTCAAGCTCTGTGTAGCCAGCGATATTAATAATTTCCATCCGATCACGAAGTGGACCTGGAATAGTCGCCAAATTATTTGCTGTCGCGATGAACATAACCTTTGATAAGTCATAAGTCTCTTCAATATAATGATCGCTGAAATTGTGATTTTGCTCAGGATCTAATACCTCAAGCATTGCAGCAGATGGATCTCCTCTAAATTCGCTAGACATCTTATCAATTTCATCTAATAAAATGACTGGATTGATCGTACCTGCCTTTTTCATACCTTGAATAATTCTTCCCGGCATCGCACCAACATAGGTACGGCGATGTCCACGAATTTCCGATTCATCTCGCACACCACCAAGTGAGATTCGGACAAAATGACGATTTAATGATTTAGCGATCGAACGCGCCAATGATGTTTTACCTACTCCAGGTGGCCCGGATAAACAAAGAATAGGACCCTTTAAAGAGTTTGTTAGTTGTTGTACCGCCAAGTATTCAATTACACGCTCTTTCACTTTCTCAAGGCCATGATGGTCTTCATCAAGGATTTCTTCCGCCTTAATGATATCTAAACGGTCTTCCGTAGCATTTGTCCACGGTAATGAAAGTAGCCATTCAATGTAATTACGGATAACTGCACTTTCAGCTGAACTCGAAGGTACTTTTTCATAACGATCCAATTCCTTATCAGCCACAGCTTTGATGTGATCAGGCATTCCCGCCTCTTGAACGCGATCTTTCAGAGTTAAAACTTCTCCAATTTTGCCTTCTTTTTCACCAAGTTCTTTTTGAATGGCTTTCATTTGCTCGCGAAGATAATATTCTTTTTGGGTACGTTCCATTGACCGTTTCACGCGTTGACCGATCTTTTTCTCAAGCTGAAGAACTTCTTTTTCATTATGTATAATCGAAATGACTTTATTCAGTCTTTCTCTTACATCAATTGTTTCAAGCACTTCTTGTTTTTCTTTAAGCTTTAAAGGTAAATGTGAGGTAATAATATCCGCCATTCTACCCGGCTCATTTATATCTGCTACAGTTGCATATGTTTCGGTTGATGCCTTTTGGGAAAGCTTTATGTATTGCTCGAAATACTCAAGCATTGTTCTCATCAAGGCTTCTTCTTCAACCGTTTTTCCTTCCGGATCCTTGTTTAAAGAAACCTCAACTGAATAAAATTCATCGTCTTCTACAAAACGGAGAATTTCTCCTCGATCTAAGCCTTCAACAAGTACTCGAATGGTTCCATTCGGTAATTTTAACATTTGTTTAATTTTCGATAATGTTCCAATTTCGTATATATCTTCTTTTTTTGGCTCATCTATCGCAATCTCTTTTTGTGTTGTTAAAAAGATGATATGATCATCCATCATAGCTTTTTCTAAAGCCTGAACTGATTTATCTCTTCCTACATCAAGGTGTAGTACCATAGTTGGGTATACTAGCAAGCCTCGTAACGGTAGGAGGGGAACAATTTGTGTGTTTGATTTCGCCATGCGCTTACACCACCTCCATGACATAATAGTAAGTACTTGTTCAATTTTATCCTATTCTTTTACTAGTGTCTATTTGTAGCTACTTATCTATGTAGGTAGTATACCCTATCCTGCTTAAGATGAAAAAGAAAAACGCGAAATCCACTATAGAATTTATCAAAAAATGATGATTAAAAATGGATCTACCTAAGTGAATGATATTCCTAAGTAGATCTCTTCTTTTCAAAATGATAGGGCAAGGCTTACCTTACTAAATCTTTTGGGGCAATTATCCTCCATCTTTACATAGGTCTTTTTACTGTCTGGTAGCCTTTTATTAGCTTACATAGATTCCAAGTGTGGATATACTTTGGCGTTTTGAGGAAGTATCGGATTTATGTTTTCTGTCGGTGGATTTACAAGTGCCACATCAAATACCTCTTGTAAATTTGTGACAGGAATAATATCGATTCCTTCGATTTCTTTTAAAATTGATTGCATATTTTCCTTAGGGATGATTACCTTTTTAGCTCCAGCCTTTTTAGCAGCTTTAATTTTCGGAATAACACCGCCAATTGGCTTCACATTACCGTGGATGCTGATTTCTCCTGTCATTGCCACTAAATTATCAATAGCAATTCTATGAATCGCAGAAAAAATACCAGTTGCCATTGCAATTCCTGCAGATGGCCCATCTACTGGACCACCGCCTGGGAAATTCACATGAATATCATAATCTCCTGCATTTATCCCCATTGACCGTAAAACGGTAATCACATTTTCAATAGAACCCTTTGCCATACTTTTTCTTCGAATTGATTTTGTACGATCACCGATACTCTCCTCTTCGGCGATACCTGTAATATTAATCGAACCTTTATCTTTTTCTGCAGCAATCACCGTTACCTCTATTTCTAATAGTGCTCCTGTGTTTGGACCATATACGGCTAATCCGTTAACTAATCCCACTTTCGCCATTTTGTTAATCTTCTTCTCATATCTAGGTGTTAATTGACTTGAGTGAATCACCCATTCTATATCCGCAACGGTTATCTCTTTACGCTCCTCTGACATAGCCGTTCCTGTAGCGATTTGCATTAAATTAACAACCTCACGCCCATTGCGGACATATGAAGTTAATAGATTAATCCCCTCATCATTGACATTCATTTCTACCTTTCGAGCCGCCTTCTTCGCAACAATTGCCAACTCTTCCTGCTCAAGATCCCGAAAGAACACTTCTAGGCATCTAGATCGAATAGCAGGTGGAATTTCATTCGGTGTCCTTGTCGTCGCACCTATTAAACGAAAATCAGCCGGTAACCCATTTTTAAAAATATCGTGGATATGTGTTGGTATTTGATTATTTTCTTCGTTATAGTAAGCACTTTCTAAAAACACTTTTCGATCTTCAAGCACTTTCAGCAACTTATTCATTTGAATCGGATGTAACTCACCAATTTCATCTATGAATAATACACCACCATGTGCATTAGATACAGCTCCTTGCTTTGGTTGAGGAATGCCAGCTTGTCCCATTGCCCCTGCACCTTGATAGATTGGATCATGAACAGAACCAATGAGTGGATCAGCTATTCCCCTTTCATCAAACCGAGCTGTAGTAGCATCTAATTCAACAAAAACAGCATTTTCCTTAAAGGGTGATTTCACATTTTTCTTCGCTTCCTCTAAAACAAGTCTGGCAGCCGCTGTTTTCCCAACTCCAGGCGGTCCATAAATAATGACATGCTGTGGATTTGAACCACATAAAGCGGCACGCAAAGAGCGAATTCCATCCTCTTGTCCCACGATATCGTTAAAATTCTTAGGTCTTACCTTTTCTGCTAGAGGTTCTGTTAAACGGATTGCCCTCATTTTTCGGAGCTGTTCCATTTCTTTTTTTGATTCACGGTCAATTGAAACCTTTTGGGTCCTCTGGCTTTTTAATAAATTCCAAAAGTACATCCCGATGATAATTCCAAAAAACAGCTGAATAAATAACGCGATACTTGTCCAACTCATTGTATTCCCTCCTGGCTAAGATGTCTTGATCACCGCTAATTATTGAAAATTGACGGAGCTTTTTACTTATGAGTAAGATGGTACATAGTTGTACTAGTGTAAAATTGATTAATCCGTCTACTTATAATAGAGCTTTCCTATCATTCCCTACTATCTGACTAGAATGTGAGTCTTAAAACCGTACAAAAATTATAAAGCGAGACTTCCATCAGTGGGGGGTCTTTATCCCCACTGATGGTTAGCGAGACTTATCGGGCTTTTACGGGCAGTTATCCCCAACCTTCGCTCTTTGTATCACTTAAGCTTAGGAGGGGGTATTACTGCCCGTTAATGCGGGATAAATACATGGACATGAATTTTATGTATAAAGGGGGTCTGCTCACATAAAGGCAACAACTACTTGCCTAATCGTATTTACATAATATAGGGTTGATTCATTTTGAATGAAGCGGTTAATTATAGCTAGTATCTCCGAGGATAGGTAAGAATAAACATCTTTTCTATAGAGGAAACTTCATGGAGTTTAGTCAAATAAATTCATGACTTAGTGCTTAGCGTGGAATGAAAATACATTTATGACGCCCTCTTCTTCATTGCTTGACACGAATGTAAACACCGATTGCAAGACTCTCCTAGTATTGAAATGAGCAAGCTCCTACGTCATTAATATGAATAGAACCTTTACTTCTTTTTTGTAAAAGATACACAAAAAGGAAGCTGAAATTGTATCAGCTTCCTTTTTGTGCTATCCAGTATTTGTATCCTGATGATGAAGTTATCAGAAAAATGTTAGCTTTCAACATAAAAACTTATAAAAAACTAGGTTCAACTATTAAGCAGATGTTTTCTTATCCTCTTGAATGACAGTTCCATCAATTAAGACGAGTTTTGGCAGTGTATTACCAATAACAGCATCCGCAGTTATAATTGTTTTCGCAATATCATCTCGAGACGGTAAATCAAACATCATATCAAGCATAATACCTTCAATAATTGAACGAAGACCACGGGCACCTGTTTTTCTCTCGATCGCTTTTTTCGCAATCTCCAAGAGGGCTCCATCTTCAAATTCAAGTTCTACACCGTCTAAATCCAGCATTTTTTGATATTGTTTAACAAGAGCATTTTTAGGCTTTGTTAAGATTTCAACTAATGCATCTTCATCAAGAGGCTCTAAGCTTGCAATAACAGGTAAACGACCAATAAATTCTGGTATTAAACCATATCTTAGTAAATCCTCAGGCAATACTTGTGAAAGTAGTGCTTTTTTATCTAATTCTGCATTCTTGTTGTCTGAACCAAAGCCGATAACTTTTTTACCTAGACGACGTTTAATAATTTGTTCAATACCATCAAACGCTCCACCACATATGAATAGGATGTTCGTTGTATCGATTTGGATGAATTCTTGATGTGGATGCTTTCTTCCACCTTGTGGAGGAACACTTGCGACTGTCCCTTCAAGAATTTTAAGTAGCGCCTGCTGAACACCTTCACCAGAAACATCACGTGTAATGGAAGGATTCTCAGATTTACGAGCAACTTTATCAATTTCATCGATATAAATAATACCCTTTTCCGCTTTTTCTACGTCATAGTCAGCTGCTTGAATAAGCTTTAATAAAATGTTTTCTACATCTTCTCCGACATAACCAGCTTCTGTTAAAGATGTTGCATCAGCAATAGCAAAAGGTACATTTAAAATACGTGCTAATGTTTGTGCTAGCAACGTTTTACCGCTTCCAGTTGGACCTATCATCGAAATATTACTCTTTGAAAGCTCAACATCATCGATCTTACTGTTCGAATTTATCCGTTTATAATGATTGTACACAGCAACAGCCAATGATTTCTTAGCTTGATCTTGACCGATGACATACTCATCTAGAATTTCGTTAATTTCTTTTGGCTTTGGAACATCTTTAAATTCAACTTCTTCTTCAGTACCAAGCTCTTCCTCAACAATTTCTGTACAAAGCTCAATACACTCATCACATATGTATACTCCAGGTCCAGCTACAAGTTTACGAACTTGATCTTGGGTTTTACCACAGAACGAACATTTCAATTGTCCTTTTTCGTCGTTAAATTTAAACATTGTTTCACCCCTTGTATCTTTATCTCAATCTAATTGATTTTTCCCCCACCCTAATAAAATATCTATTTTTCTTCACCTTTGCAGGCTCTAGAAGGTAGGTGCTCTTTTTTAAGCTTAAATACTAATTTTAAAACATGTATGTATTGCATTTTACCATAGGTAGCTCAAAGGTAGGTAATAATACCACTCCAATTTGGAAAAAGTTATAGAGTTCACCAAAAAGAAAATGTCGATTATATGTTCACATTTCCTAATTTCTCTATTTATGTGCAGCTCTTTCCATCTTGCTTTGTGCTTCTAGTTACTTCATGTGTATGTATGTTTTGGCTTTCTTATATCATTCCCAAACTAATTTAAATAAAACATGATTGTATAAAACAAGGCACGATTCACTCGCGCCTTGTTCTTTAATTATTATTATGCAACAACTTTGCTATTTTCTACAAGAAAATCAATTGCTTTACGAACTTTTAAATCTTCTTTAAGTCCGTCAGCTGAACCACCTAATGCTTGTTTAATATTTTCAACAGGCATATTGTACATTTCAGCCATTTTTGTTAATTCAGCTTCTACATCTTCATCAGAAACATCGATGTTTTCTGCTTTAACAATTGCTTCAAGAGTTAAATTGTATTTTACGCGTTTTTCAGCATCTTCTTGCATTTGCGCTTTTAATGCTGCTTCATCTTGACCTGAGAATTGGAAGTATAGCTCAAGATTCATACCTTGCATTTGAAGGCGTTGCTCGAATTCTTGCATCATGCGAGAAATTTCATTTTCAATAAGTGCATTAGGAATGTCTACTTCCACACCTTCAGCAGCCTTTTCAACTAATGTGTCACGTAAGTTATTTTCAGCTTCTGACTTTTTAGCTTCTTCAAGACGAGTTCTTGTTTGAGCTTTTAGCTCTTCAAGTGTTTCAACCTCATCGTTAACATCTTTTGCAAATTCATCATCTAAAGCTGGAAGCTCTTTTGATTTAATTTCATGGACTTTCACTTTGAATACTGCTGGCTTACCTGCAAGGTTTTCAGCGTGATATTCTTCAGGGAATGTTACTTCTACATCTTTCTCTGCACCTGTTTCTAAGCCAACAAGTTGTTCTTCAAAACCAGGGATGAAAGAACCAGAACCAATTTCTAGTGAGTAGTTATCAGCCGCTCCACCTTCGAATGCCTCACCATCTACATAACCATCAAAGTCGATGATTACAGTATCACCATTTTCAATTGTACCTTCTTCTTTAACAGCTAATTCTGCATGACGCTCTTGAAGTTGTTTTAATTCATTATCAACTTCTTCATCAGTTACAGTTTCATCTAATTTTTCTACTTCTAGACCTTTATACTCGCCTAATTTTACTTCAGGCTTAACAGTAACTTTTGCTGTAAAGATTAAATTTTTACCTTTTTCGATTTGTTCAACATCGATTTCAGGGCGATCTACTGGGTCAATTCCAGCTTCATCAATAGCATTTGGATATACTGTTGGTAAAATAATATCTAATGCATCTTGATAAAGAGATTCTACACCAAAGCGTTGTTCAAACATTCCACGTGGAATTTTCCCTTTACGGAAACCAGGTACTGAAACCTGTTTAACTACTTTTTTAAATGCTTCATCAAGTGCTTTTGTAAATTCTTCTGCAGAAACTTCAACCGTAAGAACGCCTTCGTTCCCCTCTAATTTTTCCCATTTTACTGACATATGTTATTCCCTCCAAAAATCTATTATGATTGTGCGAATAAGTGATTGGTAAATTGTGGTTGCTTGTCTAAGTTTACACAATCATCCACGATGATATACCTGATTTATGTACGTTAAAAAGAGCCGATTTCAAACCGTGCCCAGATTTCGCATAAAGTAAAACTCCCTTTAATGAGGTTTCTCTTATCCACACTTAATCGTTCGTTTCACCTATCTTGTCCCTATTGTTTACGCATTCCAATTATCATTTCAAATTGAAGGCTTTTGAGACAATAGTTTAAAAAGTAAGACCTATTTTGCCTACAAAAATCTTACATAGGATAATCACTATTTTGCAACCATCTTATTATAACATAGAAAACGTTGCTTTCAACCGATAGCCTCATATTTGCATATAAGAAATTTCTTCTATTTGATATATTTTTTTACATGCTTCATTAAGTAACCGAAGAGAGACCTCATAACTGTCCTGAACCTCTTTAGTGTCTATTGTAATTCCATGCATTTCATATCCTACTAGATGAAGTGCTGCCGCCCATAAGTTTGCATCTGCTGGTTGGGGAAGAAAAGGGAAAAGAACATATAAATGTCTGATCCAAAGCTCTTTAACCGCTTCAAAAAGGGTTGGGTTTTCATTTCCAAGCGTATCATCTAAAACAGTTAAAACCTTTTTTGTAAAGGGTAGTTCAGAAATATCCTCTAACTCTGCTGGTATGATGGTGATCGATTCACCAAATTTATACACCGTTACTTCCTTTTCAACTTCATTCTCAATCATTATATGAAGAATCATTGATTTAACCATTGGATGAGTAGTTGGATTCTCTAATAAAATTTTAAGAGCTGAAAAATGTTTACTTAAATTACGATCTCTTAACGATTGAATATAATCAATCTGTTTTGTCGGATCTTCTAGAATGTCTTCTAAATAGAATGATTGAATAGCTTCATCTCCCATTTCATCATCTTCAATGAAGGTCATATCATTTTGCGTCATTTTCCGACTAAATTCTAATAATTTATAAAAATGCTCTGCACTTTCAGCTGGGAGGTGATTTTCTTCTAATACAGCCTCTATTGTTGCTTGCACCTCGAGGTATTCACGAAGTTGGATTAAGATAGTTAAGTAAATTTGCAAAACGGTAAAGTAATGTCCGATATCTTCGAGAAGCATTTTTTTGCATATTTCTTTTGCTTCTACTAACTCTCCAAGCTCCATTAAGCAAATGGCCATACCTAAATAAATTTCTGCTTTATCTTCATTTAATTTCTTTGCTTCGGAAAACATTTCAAGTGCTTCTTGGTATTTTTTATTTTTTAATAATGCCGTTCCCATATCTAAGTATCGTTCCTTTAAATTAGGAATAGGAATAACATTCGAACGTTTTTTTTCATTCATATTTAGTCAACTCCAGCACCCTATCTTTGTTACCAAGTTTATCAATCCAACTCTTGGAAAACAAGCGGATCTGAATAAAAAATCGGCTAATTTACGGTCACTTTCACAAAAAAAAGCGTAAGCGCCTTGATCAGCCGTGGCTTAGACCCAAGAGGGCTGGACGCTTGCGCTGGATATCGTGCGCTTATCCACAGTACAAGAATTTTATAAATTCCTAAACAAAAAAAAGAGCGCACATTATAAGAATGTCGCTCTTCTTTCTTCAAATTCTGTGATTTGATCGTTGTAATGAAAGGTTAAATCTATTTCGTCTTTCCCGTGTAAAAGCATATCCTTCCAATACGGATCAACTGTAAATGACTCTGATAAGGAAGCATTGTCAGTAATTTTTTGTTCTTCTAGATTAATTGTTAACTCATAGCCATCTGCATTTGATTTTTGACGAATATCATCTAAAACAGACTGTTCTAGGGAAATTGGCAATAAACCATTTTTAAGACAGTTTTGATGAAAAATATCTGCATATGAAGGTGCTAGTATAACTTGAAAGCCATAATCTGATAGGGCCCAAGGTGCGTGCTCTCGAGAAGATCCACATCCAAAATTTTCACCAGCTAGTAAAATAGATGCGCCTCTACTTTTCTCTTGATTTAACTCAAATTCTGGGTTTTCAGAACCATCTGGGAGATATCTCCAGTCAAAAAAGGCGAATCTTCCGTAACCTGATTTTTCGATTCGTTTAAGAAATTGTTTAGGAATAATTTGATCTGTATCAACATTTGATCTATTTAAAACAGCTATTTTCCCTGTGAGTGTCGTAAATGGTTTCATAGTGATCCTCCTATTATGATTGAATTTTCTCCTTCTGAATATGGCGAACATCGACAAATTTTCCGTGAAGGGCTGCTGCTGCTGCCATTGCTGGACTTACTAAATGTGTTCTTGCGCCTTTCCCCTGTCTACCTTCGAAGTTACGGTTAGACGTTGAAGCACAACGCTCGCCCTCTGGAACGACGTCATTATTCATACTTAAACACATGCTACAGCCTGACTCTCTCCATTCAAAACCTGCTTCTTTAAAGATGACGTCTAATCCTTCTTCTTCAGCTACTTTTTTAACAGTTTGCGATCCAGGAACAACAATTGCTCGAACGGTTGGAGCAACCTTTTGTCCTTTAAACCCTTTAATCACTTCTGCCGCTTGTCTTAAATCTGTTAAACGTGAATTTGTACAGGATCCGATAAAGACATGTTCAATTGAAATGTCTTCAATTTTCATGTTTGGTTGTAATCCCATGTAATCGAATGCGCGTTTTGCTTCATCCACTTCTTCCTCATTGTCAAAACCATTTAAATCAGGAGTCTTTTCATCGACACCAACAGCCATTCCAGGGTTCGTACCCCAAGTAACCATCGGAGCAATATCTTCACCTTGTAATGTAATTACTTGGTCATACTCTGCACCTTCATCTGTTTTTAATGATTTCCAATATTCGACCGCTTTGTCAAACTCTTCGCCTTTAGGAGCATATTTTCTACCTTTAATATAAGAGAATGTCGTTTCATCTGGTGCAATTAGTCCTGCTCTTGCTCCGGCTTCAATTGACATATTACAAATCGTCATTCGCTCATCCATTGATAAGCCTTCAATAACCTCGCCAGTGTACTCGATGATAAATCCTGTGCCAAAACGCACTCCGTATTTCCCAATTACAGCTAAAATAACATCTTTTGCTGTTACACCGTTTTGTAGTTTACCAGGAATATGAATGTTTAATGTTTTTGGTGGTTGTCTCCAGATTGTTTGTGTTGCAAGAACGTGTTCAACTTCACTTGTACCAATTCCAAATGCAATGGCACCGAATGCTCCATGTGTTGAAGTATGGCTATCACCACAGACGATTGTCTTACCTGGTAATGTTAATCCTAATTCAGGTCCAATAACATGGACAATCCCTTGATCTTCACTGTCAAGATCCGCTAATCGAACACCAAATTCTTTACAGTTTTTTTCTAATGCACCAATTTGAAGTTTAGCAACCTCGTCATTAATCACAAAGCGATTTACAGTAGGAATATTATGGTCCATCGTCGCAAACGTTCTGTCTGGTCTTCTCACTTTACGATTTTTTTCACGTAATCCCTCAAATGCCTGAGGGGATGTAACTTCATGTATTAAGTGTAAGTCGATATATAAAAGATCAGGCTTCCCCTGTTCTCGTTGAACTACATGCTCTTCATATATCTTTTCAATAATCGTTCTTGGCTTCATCATCGTTTACCCCCTTCTATAGATGGAAAATGAGGGGCCGACAATTGTATGTGTCAGACCCCTCAAACTCAATTTAAATGATTATCATCTTTGAGATAACACTTTATATTGGTCATTAATAGTTAGGACAAATCTCAAAAATAGGTCTGTCCTCTTATTCTTATGATTTATGAATAAGTTTCTATAATATTAATAATATCTTGGTCATCCGCAAGCGCGTTTATAATTTCTTCGCTCATTTGCTTAGTGGAAATACTTTTGCCACCTTCAGCAAGATCAGCAGTACGCTTACCAGAATTCAATACATTTTCAACAGCTTTTTCAATTGCTTTTGCTTCTTCTTCCAGTCCAAACGATTGACGGAGCAATGTCGCTGCTGAAAGAATTGTCGCAATTGGATTGGCAATATTTTGCCCCGCGATATCTGGTGCTGAACCATGAACTGGTTCATATAAATGTAACCCACCAGAAGATAAACTTGCAGATGACAGCATTCCAAGAGAACCCGTGATCATCGATGCTTCATCACTTAAAATATCACCGAACATGTTTTCTGTTGCAATGACATCAAATTGTCTTGGCGAGCGAATTAACTGCATTGCCGCATTATCAACAAGCATATGCTCTAAAGTGACATCAGGATATCTTGCTGCTACCTCTTCTGCCACTTCTCGCCATACGCGACTTGATTCTAATACGTTCGCTTTGTCTACAGATGTGACATGCTTACGACGCTTCTGGGCAATTTCAAATGCAGAAACAAGAATTCGTTCGATTTCATACCGTTTATAAAGCAATGTATCGACTACAGCATCTTCGCCATCACGTACAATCCGTTCACTCGGCTTACCGAAATACAAACCACCTGTTAACTCACGAACAATAACAAAATCTACTCCATCAACATACTCTTTCTTTAAAGGGGAAGAGTCTAATAAACTTTCAAATGTTTTAATTGGACGTAAATTTGCAAATAAATCAAGTTCTTTACGCAATGCTAATAGCCCACGCTCTGGACGAAGTTCAACAGGATTGTGATCCCATTTCGGTCCACCAACAGCACCTAGAATGATTGCGTCAGATTCCTTACAAATAGCAATTGTTTCTTCAGGTAGTGGATTGCCTTTTTGGTCAATCGCGTCTCCACCGATTAGTCCATAATTAAATTGAAATTGATGATTGAATTGTTCACCAATCGCTTTTAATATTTCAACCGTTGCTTCAACGACTTCTTTCCCAATACCATCACCTGGTAATAATGCAATTGATTTTTTCATGTTCTATCCCCCTTTATGTGGTTTAATTTAGTAGACTTGTTTCAAAGGATGTAATAGGTAGTTCGGAAAGTAATAACATACGATTAACTGCATTGATATACGCTTTAGCAGATGCTTCTAACACATCATGCGCCATACCCCTACCACTCGCTTCGTTATCGCCAATTTTAATTTTCACATACACTTGTGCAAGTGCATCGCGCCCACTGCTATTAGATTGGATCCGATAATCAATGAGTTTAATTGACTTTCCAACACAGCGTTCTAACGTATTGTAAATCGCATCAACGCTTCCAGCTCCTGTTGCAGCTTCTTGGATCAACTCATTATCTGGATTCAATAACGAGATAGTTGCTGTAGGAACTTGGGTTGTGCCATATTGAACTTGTAATGCTTTTAATTCGTAAGCTGTTTCTTTACTCGCTACCTTTTCCTCAATAAGCAAGGCTTTTAAATCATCATCAGAGATTTCTTTTTTCTTTTCTGTTAATTCTTTAAATGCTGCGAATAGTTTATTAACCTCTTCATCAGAGATTTCATATCCTAACTCTTGCAATCTAGATTTAAATGCATGACGTCCAGAGTGTTTCCCAAGTACCATTGAATTAGTTGAAACACCTACAAGCTCAGGAGAAATAATTTCATATGTTGTTTTTTCTTTCAACACACCGTCCTGATGGATGCCTGACTCGTGAGCAAAAGCATTCTTACCGACAACAGCTTTATTTCCAGGTACAACCATCCCAGTAAGACTGCTAATAAGATCACTAGAACGTTTTGTTTCTTTTAAATACAAGCCAGTTTTCGCTTTATAGTAATCGCTTCGGATATGAAGAGCAACTGCAACTTCCTCTAATGCAGCATTTCCAGCTCTCTCTCCAATTCCGTTAATTGTACCTTCAATTTGACCTGCACCATGTTCAATTGCAGAAAGGGAGTTCGCAACTGCCATGCCTAAATCATCATGGCAGTGTGCTGATAAAATAATGTTATCGATCCCTTTTACGTTTTCTCGTAAATAACTGAAAATCTCACCATATTCCTTTGGCGTAATATAACCAACCGTATCAGGAATGTTAATGACCTGTGCCCCTGCTTCAATCACCTTTTCAACGATTTCAGCTAGGAACGGTAATTCAGTACGACAAGCGTCTTCTGCAGACCATTGAATAATCGGGAAAAACCCGGCAGCATATTTAACGGCATCAACGGCTGTTTGAATCACCTGTTCTTTCGTCTTTTTTAGCTTATATTCTCTATGAATTGGAGAAGTTGCTAAAAACACGTGTAACCTAGGCTCTGCTCCATATTTCAACGCTTCCCATGCTGCATCAATATCGCTTTTCAACGTTCGTGCAAGCCCTGTAACAGAGCTATTTTTAACTGTCTTTGCGATTTCTTGAACTGCTAATAAATCACCATTTGATGAAGCAGGAAAACCTGCTTCAATAACGTCCATTCCGAGTCTTTCTAGTTGTTTTGCAATCTCTAGCTTTTCTTTCACATTCAAATTTACACCTGGAGATTGTTCACCGTCACGGAGCGTTGTATCAAATAGGTTAATTTTTCGCACTCACACTCACCGCTTCTTTCTGAATTTGTTTAGATTTTACAAACGGCATCATTGCACGTAGTTTTTTACCAACTACTTCAATTTGGTGCTCACTTTCATTGCTGTTGATTGCATTGAATTGTGGACGGTTAGCTTGGTTTTCTAAGATCCATTCTTTTGCAAATTTACCTGTTTGAATATCTTTAAGTACTTCTTTCATTGCTTCTTTAGAGCGACCATCTACAACACGTGGACCTGAAACGAAGTCTCCCCATTGTGCAGTATCAGAGATAGAATATCTCATTCCAGCCATACCATCTTCATACATTAAGTCAACGATTAATTTTAATTCATGTAAACATTCGAAGTAAGCAACCTCTGGTTGGTATCCAGCTTCTACCAATGTTTCAAATCCAGCTTTTACTAATGATGTCATACCACCACAAAGTACTGCTTGCTCTCCGAATAAGTCTGTTTCTGTTTCTTCTTTGAATGTTGTTTCTAAAACTCCTGCACGTGCTGAGCCAACACCTTTTGCATATGCAAGTGCTTTTTCTTGTGCATTACCAGATACATCTTGATAAACTGCGAATAATGCAGGTACTCCAGCACCTTCTGCATATGTTCTTCTTACTAAATGTCCAGGTCCTTTAGGAGCAACTAAGAATACATCAACATCTGCAGGTGGAACGATTTGGCTGAAGTGTACGTTAAATCCGTGAGCAAATACTAATGAATTCCCTGCTACTAAACCTGGTTTAATTTCTTCTTCATATACTTTTGCTTGTTGCTCATCTGGTAATAATACCATTACTAAATCACCAAGTTTTGCTGCCTCAGCAACAGAAACTACTTGATGACCATCTTCTACTGCTTTATCGAATGAACGGCCTTGACGAACACCAACAACAACGTCTACTCCGCTTTCTTTTAAGTTTAATGCATGTGCATGACCCTGTGAACCATATCCAATAATTGCTACCTTTTTACCTTGTAATACTGCTTCGTTTACGTCACCGTTATAATATACTTTTGTCATAATTAATCTCTCCCTCAAATTATTAGTAAGAATAAAGTTGAATTTATTGCTATTTATATAAACCTTGATCTGTCATACAGATAAGATTCCTAACATTGTTATACAATTGAAATAGGTGTTTCCTTTGAGCTTCTTTGTGTCCCACGAGTAAATGCCGTTGTTCCTGTACGAGCGATTTCTTTTAGACCATAAGGCTTTAATAAATCAATTAAAACCTCAATTTTCTCTGATTCACCTGTTACTTGAACGACAACACTTTCACGACTTACATCAATGACAGTCGCACGGAAAGGTTGAATGAGCCCTTGGATCTCCATTCTAGTAGCTGGAGTCGACATAACTTTTATTAAAGCAAGCTCTCTTGACACAATTGATTGTGCCGTAATATCTGTAACCTTTAACACATCTATTTGCTTATTCAATTGCTTTGTAATTTGCTCTACTTCATTTTCCTGTTGCACATTTACAATAAGTGTCATCCGTGAAACACCTTCTGTTTCAGTTTGACCTACTGTAATACTTTCAATATTAAAGTCTCTTTTTGAAAAGAGGCCTGTAATTCTGTTTAATACACCAGCTTGGTTAAGAACAGTTAATGAGATAATTCTTTTCACAGCTTCACACCTACCATTTCATGCAAACCTTTTCCAGTAGCTACCATCGGATAAACATTTTCATCCTTACTTACATGAATATCTAATAAGACTGGTTCATTTGAAGTAATAGCCTCTTTTAATTTTTCTTCCCAACCCTTACTATTTTCAATTCGAATTCCTTTAATACCATACGCTTCCGATAATTTTACAAAATCAGGCTGCGAGACAAATTTCGAATGAGAATATCGTTCTTCATAAAATAATTCCTGCCACTGTCTTACCATACCTAGAGCACCATTATTAATGATGACAACTTTTATCGGTAAGTTTAATTCATGAATAACAGATAGCTCTTGGAGATTCATCTGGAATCCTCCATCACCTAAAACAGCAACGACTGTTGATTCTCTGTCTGCGATTGATGCGCCTATTGCTGCAGGTAAACCAAAGCCCATTGTCCCTAGTCCACCTGATGTCACCCAACGATTTGGTTTTCTTAAATTATAATATTGCGCTGCCCACATTTGGTGTTGTCCGACATCAGTAGCAACAATTGCTTCACCATTTGTCCATTCGTGGATTAGCTCTAAAATATGTTGCGGCTTTAGCTCTGTATCACTCTTTTGATAAACTAATGGAAATTCTTGCTTATTTTTAGCAAGTAGTTCATTCCATTCTTTATTATCTCCTTGTTTACCATTTTGTTTTAAGAGTTGCTCCAACACATTTTTGGCGTCACCTACAATTGGAATTTGAGTTGGTACATTTTTCCCAATTTCAGCAGGGTCAATATCAATATGAGCAACGACAGCCTTTTTCGCAAAATGCTCTAGGTTGCCAGTAACACGGTCATCAAATCTGGCTCCAACACTAATTAGTAGATCACAGTCATACAATGCTGTGTTTGCTGTATACGTACCATGCATACCAGCCATACCTAAAAATAGCGGATGATCTGATGGGAACCCTCCTAAACCAAGAAGTGTATTCACCACTGGGATTTGCTGTTGTTCCACAAATTTTATTAATTCTTCTGATGCTTTCGCATGTAAAACGCCTGCACCAGCTAAAATAACGGGCTTTTTTGCACTACTCACTGCTTCAACCAATTTACGTACTTGTAAATAATTAGGTTCACTTGTAGGTTGATAACCCGGTAAACTAACTGGCTGATCATAAGTGAATTCTCCCTCGACGATTGCAATGTCCTTAGGGATATCAATTAAGACAGGACCTGGTCTACCTGTTGTTGCAATGTGAAATGCTTCTTTTATGATTCTTGGCAGATCACTCACTTTACGAACTTGGTAGTTATGCTTCGTAATTGGCGTCGTTACTCCGATGATATCAGCTTCCTGGAACGCATCGGATCCGATAACTGAAGTAGCAACCTGCCCTGTAAAGACAACTAATGGCAGGGAGTCAATCATTGCATCTGCTAAACCAGTTATTAAGTTAGTCGCACCTGGTCCAGATGTTGCGAGGACAACACCGGGCTTACCAGAGACACGGGCATATCCCTCTGCCGCGTGAATACCACCTTGTTCATGTCGAGGCAATACGTGGAACAAACCTGAATCATAAAGACTATTGTAAATAGGTAACACTGCACCACCAGGATATCCGAAAATGACTTCTACATTTTCCTGTTTAAGTGCTTCAATGAACATCAATGCCCCCGACATTGTGTTCGTACATTTAGCAGTCGAGCTATTCAACTCTACATTTGTACTCATTTCCATTCCTCCCTTTCCAAGCTTCTTAGGCCTTCCTTTTATTTTTCAAATATTCCGACTAAAAAATGCATATAAAAAAAACCTTCTCGCCCCTCATAAGACTCCACAAACAATTGTGTGTCAAAGGGGCAAAAAGGTTAATAAACTTTTTCGCGGTACCACCCTTCTTCATGGTTAAAACACATTAACCACCTTACGAACAGATTCACTGTTCACTTTGATAACGAGTACCGAAGAATGGGACTCGGCTAACCTTACTTAAGTTCAGATTAACACTCAGAGGTGAGTTCATCATTTGGTTGCATCACCGGCTTCCAGCTACCCCGGTTCTCTGTAGATGCTTTTCCAAAGACTACTTATCCTCTTCAACATTTTATATTATGCAAATTTTCAGCCAATTTAAAGAGTTATTCTTTCAAATGTACATATATATCTAGGAGTTAGATTATCCTCCTAGTGTTATTTCTATACGCAATATCAACAAAACTATTTTCATCATGGATAAACCACAATTCTAATTTGCTATTTAAAATAGTTTACTAATTAATTGAACATTTTCAATGAATAGAGTAGTTGAAATTTTGTATAATTTTCTACATTTCTTTAAATGTTCAATTAACTTTTATTTGAACTTATATTACGCTCTATAAATGCAAGTGTCAACAGTGTTTTATGAATTATTTGATAATTGGGACTTATCGAATATACATGTATCCGCTTTCATTATTGATATCATTGAAATTTCTATTTTAAAATTTTTTAGGAGAAAAATAAAATCCGCAATCGATATGGGTGTTCTGCATAAATAAAACGTCAAACTTTGTAAACTTTTGACGATTTATAGTTTACAAAATTATAAGAATTTTAATAGTGGATATACTCCTTATCGTAAAAAAATGTAATTGCTCTCTTCACCTCACTATCATACACACTCAATCTTGCTGATGGTACTAATTTGTTAGAAAATCTATCCTATTTTCTCGCATTATATAGAGGTTAATTTCCCCAATGCACTTTTGAATTCCAGTCACATCACCTATCCACACGTGAAGAGATCAATTATTTCACACAAAAAAACCTCCCACTGTTAAATGGAAGGTTTGTTATGTACAATTAGATGGCGTCCCAGGAGAGATTCGAACTCCCGACCGTACGCTTAGAAGGCGTATGCTCTATCCAGCTGAGCTACTGGGACATTATTTGTATCGTTTGGTGTTTTCAACCAACGACAATTATTATTTTATTCTCATCTATAATAAAAGTCAACATTTTTTATTATTTTTATAGAAGAGAGGAAGATCTTCCTCTCTTCTATTATTCAAGTATAAATTGCTGCGAAAGTTCCTCAATTATTTGTCCATTAACGTCAAAAAACGTTACTTTTGCTATTCTTTCTTTTAAATCTAGTATAGCATATGTTTTCTGTTTTCTCAGTATTGGAAGTCTGATGCTTCCTGGATTGATAAATAAAATACCATCAATCATTTCAGCGCCCGCAATGTGTGAATGCCCAAAGCAAACTATATTAGCATTTACTTCTAAAGCTCGGTATTTTAAATTCATGAGTGATGCTTTTACATTAAATAAATGCCCATGAGTCATGTACAATGTTTTCCCATTCAGATCCTCAATGAGTTCATTAGGCAACTCTGAATCTAAATCACAATTTCCTTTCACACCTTTAAATAACCTTAATCCCGAGTGCTCTTTTGATAATTCCGAATCTCCACAATGAAACATTAGTTTCGTTTCATCCAGATGTCTATTTGTAATCTCATCTATTTCAGTAGTTAATCCATGACTATCACTCATTATTAATACTTTCATGATATTCAACGCCCCATTTTAAGATTGATCAATTATGTCGATTAATTTTTCTAATGCTTCTGCACGATGACTAATTCGGTTTTTTTCCTCTTTTGACAAGGTAGCCATTGTTTTGTTTAGATTTTTAACGATAAAAATTGGGTCATAGCCAAAACCATTCTCCCCCTGTTGCTTCATCGCAATATACCCTTCACACGTTCCTTCAACGGTTTTTGTTTTTCCTCCTGGAATAGATAGGGCTAAAGCACAAATAAATCGTGCTGAACGAGATTCTAGTTCATCAACTCCAGTTAAATCTTCAAGCACCTTATTTATATTTGCTTGGTCATCTTTTGCAAGACCTGCATAACGTGCAGAAAAAATGCCTGGCTTACCATCAAGATAGTCGATTGCTAAACCAGAATCATCTGCAATCGTCATTCGTTGATAATGCGTTGAAATTGCTTCGGCTTTTAAGATTGCATTTTCCTCGAAGGTAGTCCCTGTTTCTTCTACATCAATTGAATCTGGGTAATCCAAAAGTGATTGAACAAGATAGCCTAAAGGAGCTAATAATGCTTCGAATTCCTTAACTTTTCCTTTATTTTTTGTTGCAATAATGATTTCCTTCATGTTGAACCAACCTACCTTTTAATATTTTCCTCCACCAATTGCGTTAAGTCTCCAAGTGTTTCTTTTTGGAGTTTGATGAGTGATTGAACTCCAATCTCAGCTAAATCAAGCATACTGTTCAATTGTTTTCTTGAGAATGTTGCTTCTTCACCAGTACCTTGTACTTCAACAAAATTGCCTTGTGATGTCATGATGACATTCATATCAACTTGTGCACTGGAATCTTCTAGATAATTCAAATCTAAAATTTCCCCGTGTTCCTTATCAATACCAACTGAGACAGCGGCAAGAAAGTCTGTAATTGGCAATACTTTAAGCTTACCTTCATTTACTAATTTCCCAAGTGCAATTGTCATCGCTACAAACGCACCTGTAATGGATGCTGTTCTCGTTCCACCATCGGCTTGTATGACATCACAATCAATCCAAATTGTTCTTTCACCTAATTCTTTTAGATTCACTACTGCACGTAATGCTCTACCGATCAATCGCTGGATTTCCATTGTGCGACCTGTGATTTTCCCTTTTGATGATTCTCTGACTGTCCGCTGCTCTGTTGCCCTTGGTAGCATTGAATACTCTGCTGTAATCCAGCCCTTTCCAGATCCCCGCATAAAATGAGGTACCCTTTCTTCAATACTTGCACTACAAATGACCTTTGTTCCACCTACATTGATCAATACTGAACCCTCTGGATGGATGACAAAGTCTCTGACTATATCTACTTTCCTTAACTGATCAACTTCACGACCATCATGTCTCATGCTTTATTTCCCTCCAATGAAAGATCGAATACTACTTTTGTTCTTTCGATAGTTATGTATGTACGATAAAGAAGAGGTAGCTATCTTTTAGCATACCTCTCTCTATTCTTTATCTAGTATATCAAAAACTGATTACTAAAAACTACCTGTGTTAACTTTTGAAGGCCTTGTTACTGGCTCAGTTAGCTTTTCGCCATTTTCATTAATTAAATCCGCTTTACCATTTACAGTTATCGCTACACTATCAATTCCTTGCTGCTCAGTTAATGTTAAAACAAGTGATTGGAGAACCGAAGATGATATAATTTTTTGCTTTTCATCAAAGCTTCCATAAATCGCATCGTTAAAATCTAATGTAACCTTTCCATCTTCATACTTAGGTGCGCTTAACAGTTTAACTCCATCTTGAAAATCATTTAATAGACCTGAAGATAGTGCAGGACCTTTAACAAGTTCTTCTACTGCAGAAACAATCGGATCTGTTTCCTTATTGTCTATACGCTTTGTAACAGGTACAAAATACTGTTGCTCGTCTGCTTCCGCCATATAATATACTGTTAGAGGTTGTGTATTAGTAATATCAACTACCTCACTTGAGTCATGGTTAATTCCATCCATTCTACTAGCACCATCTGGAATTGGTGTACTATTTACAGGCATTTCCGTTTGTTCATGTCCGTTCACCCAAATCTTCACAGTTTCAACCGAATCAAACTGAGTTAATGTCCATGTAATAGCTTGGAGGATCTTTGCCTCATCTTCCTTTTTATAGTTGTTGAATTCCTTTGAGAAGTCTGCAATTGCAGTTCCATCTTTAATATTTACCCCTAACACTTGAGTATCTTGAGGAAGTACTGCCCTAAAACCATTAGGTAGCATATTAGAAACTGGGCCACCTTCTACTAAATACTCTAATGATTGCTTAGCAATACTGTCTGTTTCTGGTAGATTCATTGTATATGGGACAACAAATCCACTTTTATCGATTAAAAATAATTGACTTGCCGTTGTTTTTTCTGCTTCTTCACCGGTAATATCTTTACTCGAGCTCTCTGCACCTGATTTACCCTCTGTGTCCAACGATTTCCCATCCTCAGTTAATGCCTCATCCTGAGGTGGATCAATTTCTTTTGTAGCTTGGTCTGTATTGAATAAACCACAACCAGAGAGTAGCATCATAGATGAAGCAATAACAGTAATTGCAATCTGTTTGTTGTATTTAAACATTAAAATCCCCCCAAAGGTAGTTTGTACTACTATGTATACGGGCTAGTCTTTGTTTTAGACCGCTTTTTTGTACAAACTTTTTGGAACATGGAAGCCTATCGTTTTACCCTAAGTAGCATAAAATGCCTCATATTAGAAGGTATTTTTTGCCTTCGATCATCGTTTGGAAAATGGACTCGGGGGTCGCACTTGACACCAAAATTAAAACACGATGTCCATGTACATCGTGTTTTAAACAATTTCTATTAAAATTTTAAGTTTTCAACATTATCCAATGAAATTGAGCGCACATTTTCAATTGGATGCTCAAACCATTTAGATGCAATTTTTTTAAATAATTGTTCTGAACCAGTCGTTAAGAACAGATGGTTCTTTTCCCCAGAAGCCTGGTTTAACGTTTTTTTATAGGATAGGATTGTACTTACCTCTCTTGCCGTTTCATCACCAGAGCAAATAATTTTTACTGCTTGTCCCATAAACTCTTCGATTTGCGGTTGAAGAATTGGATAATGTGTACATCCAAGAATTAATGTATCAATGTTTCGATTCTTAATAGGAGATAGCGATTCTTCAACAATCGCTTTTGCTACCTCACCTTCGAATTCACCACTTTCAACGATTGGTACAAAATTCGGACAAGCTAAACTCTCAACGGTTAGACTATTATTTAGCGTTTTTAGCGCTTTATCATAAGCAGCGCTTTTAATCGTATTGACTGTTCCAATAACACCGATATGATCGTTTTTCGATACTTTAACAGCTGTTCTTGCTCCTGGAAAGATAACCCCAATAACTGGTATTTTAATGTTTTCTTGGATTTCCTGTAGGGCTATAGCTGTTGCAGTATTACATGCAATGACTAGCATTTTTATATGATGATTGTCTAATAAGTAATTCGTCATCTCCCAAGTGAAACGACGTACCTCATCGGCAGGTCTAGGCCCGTATGGACATCTTGCTGTATCGCCTAAGTAGATAATTTCTTCTTTTGGTAATTGTCTCATGATTTCTTTTGCGACTGTTAAACCGCCGACGCCAGAATCAATGACACCGATTGGACTTTTCAAATAATTCGCCTCATTCTTTTCTCAATTCATAAAGCAGCTTAATTAACGACTGTTTCAATGTGTATTATTCCATCTTATCTTGATAAACGAGCATATTCATTAAGTATTTGTTGGCGTTTAAAAATGACTTTCACAATGAAGCACTCGCTTCCTGTTCATAAAAGGATTCGCACAACTCATCAATCTTTTGGGTTTATTAAACTACTAGCTAATTGTTTATTTTCCAGCCAATTGATGAAATCAGTTGAAGGGCTACATGCAAAATCATACAGTTAATTTGAACGTTCATCATTTGTTAATTCGTATTCTCAAAAGATCTTTATAAAAAACAAAGTGAGTGGATACTAATCACTGAGTATTTCCCGACCATTTTGCTTCTTACAACTTGAAAGCTGATGTAGTTCTTTTTCTAAATCAGCTATGAAATGTTCGATATCATTTGCATGATGAATCATGACATTGAAATCTTCACTAATTTAGCATTGTTACAACATTTCTTACTAAGTCATATGATCATATTATTTTCCATGTTTTTTTCAAAAATTGCAAGTAGCATATTTTCATATATTCACTAGTTTTTTCATCTAAGGGCCGTTCCATTACATATAATTGAAAAAGAATAATAATAACCGGCTCCCTTACTAAAAAGGTTAGCCGGTAGTGGTTAGAGCTCTAATTCACCCATTCGAAGGAGCTCAACAACCGCTTGAGAACGTCCCTTAACACCAAGCTTTTGCATCGCATTCGAGATATGGTTTCGAACCGTTTTTTCGCTTATGAAGAGCTCGCTAGCAATCTCCTTTGTTGTCTTATCTTGAACTAACAATTCGAATACTTCTCTCTCTCTTTTCGTGAGTAATGGCTTTGTTTGAAACTCTTTCTCTTTCAAGTATTGTAACCCTCCTTGCTAAGGTGAGAGCTGGTCTATCGGATGCGTATATATTTAGTCAACATATCCTATGTGTACCTAAGGGCTACTGTGACAGAAAGATGAAAGAAAATATAGTAAACTACGTCTATTTTACTTTTGGGACAATGCCGTACTTTTAAATCATGTAACTTTTTTGACTGCATTTATCACATTTAATAAAACGCCCAATGACGAAAGTCTCGCTTTATGCTTGAGCAGTCGTTCCTCAATCTGCAAAAAGCACCCTTGGTACACCAAGTGAATCATGGAAATTACTGAAGTTGTTCTAATTCGATTTTCTTTCACAATCGATGTGATTTCATGTTCAAAACTCACTTGATTTTAGCTTACGAATTAGGAAGGGAGATTTAGCGATTAGTTTTCGAGAACAAAAGCGCAAGCGCCTTGATCAGCCTAAGGCAAGCATAAGACGATCAGGAATAGAAGGTGTTTTTTACCTTCTATTCCTGATTGGCTTAGACCCAAGAGGGGTCGGACGCTTGCGCTGGATGTCATGCACTTATCCACAGTACAAGAATTTTATAGTACGCTAAAATATAAAAAATGAGATCCCACCTGCTTCAAAGTATGTAAATGAATCCATTTTGTTCACATGGCCATGTAATTCTGTGTTATAAAATCTAATTTTTTGAAAGAGAGAATGAAAATTTTTTTATAATGTCAATGCAGCAATCACTTTCTTAAATTTTTTTAAACAATTCATCTTTTTTAGGCTATTTTCTAAATGATTGTTGTTTTTTGATGGGGTAGAAGCCCGAATCAAGGAAAAAGAGCAAAAGCGGGCAACTTTATTGGAGTTACTTACCCAATTCCTGAAATATGGAGACGAACCGGTCACTGTTGGTCGTACTCTAAATGACAATAGCAACAAAGTTTGCGAAAACAGCCTTTTTTTAACAAAAATGCGTATTTTCATCCTCACAAAAAAAAGACCGACTTTATTTTAAAGTCAGTCTTTTTTCTCATGGAACAATCTTAGCCTTGGTCACTACCGAAGAAGCTACGGAAAGATTGAATTGTTGTATCACGGTTTAATGCTGCAATAGATGTTGTTAAAGGAATACCTTTTGGACACGATTGCACGCAGTTTTGCGAGTTTCCACAATTAGCTAAGCCACCATCGCCCATAATTGTTTCAAGTCGCTCAGATTTATTCATCTCGCCCGTTGGATGTGCATTAAATAGACGTACTTGTGATAATGGGGCAGGTCCAATGAAATTAGATTTACTAT
>NZ_JAIQUM010000006.1 GCF_020075705.1 Metabacillus rhizolycopersici
AATTGGTCTACACCTAACATATGAAATTATAGAAGAATCTGTTTGATAAAACAAATGATAATCATGAAAATGCCACAAAAAATTTGTGGCATTTTCATTGACATAATCTTTTTTCAACAAAGTGTAACCTTGTCATTCAACGAATGACAAGGTTTTTAAAAGATAGCATAGTCTATTTAAAATAATAAGTATTACCATAAAACAGGCTTACCAACCATAAACCAAAGCATCGCCAATAATAGGATAATATAAATCCAAATCGAACGGTTAAGCTTTGCGGCAAGTTCTTCTCTATTTTGGTTTTCTTCATGAAACTTACGAAGAGTCGGCGAAAACGCACGGGCAAGAAAGAGCAATGAACAAAACAGGATAATAAGGGTCATAATAATCCATGGTGTTCCCCAAGTCCAGGGGCCAGAAACAACAAGCAAGATTCCTGATACAACCAGTACATGACCTGAATGCTTCGCGAGTCTGACAACAAATCTGAATGTATGTAAATAGGCATCTAATTCTGTATCGTTTGACACTTGCAGTTTTTTAACAAGCGGGAAAAGAATAAAGAACGGACCGATTGAAACAATTGCACTCAGAACATGAATATAAATTAGAATTCGGTAAAATAAATATTCCATTTCTTTCGGCTGTTACTCATGAACTAGGCTAAACTCATGCACCCACACTCGCATTTGAGGAAGCCATGGCATTCCCGGGTGATAGGACAAAATAGATTGCTTATATGCTTCAACCGTCTCATACCCTTCTTGTTTTGCATGTTCATCAGTTAATTCGCCTAAAGACTGAGAATAAACCTGTTCTACTCTGAATTTTTTATCCTTTAATACCATGATTTCTCCAACATCAGCATACCTTCCATTCCGGCGTGTTGCAGTTTTTTTACCCTCAAGTACTTTCATTACATCTTCTTCCTTCGTTACAAGTCGATCAACAGAGCATGTTTTTGGTGGTAAATTATGATTAGTCAATAAAAAAACCTCCTTCATTAATTGTTTACATTTTACTATATCACATATCGAATATGACTAGAAATACCGATCGGTCAGAATATGATTTACTGCACAAGAAACCACCTATGAAACATGATATGATTGAAAATAATCATAGATTTACATGAATAATGTTAAGAAAGAATGTGAACATAATAAAAAGTATAAAAAAATATCTCTATTTATTTTCTGGTTTTATATTTATGGCTCTAGGCATTATTGGAATTATTTTGCCGTTGCTGCCGACAACTCCATTATTGCTTTTAGCTTCTTTCTGTTTTGTCAGAGGTTCCAAGAAGTTTGAAGTCTGGTTTAAAGGTACGAATGTCTATAAGAGGCACTTAGAAGGATTTATCAAAAACAAAGTGATGACATTACGGCAGAAAGTTACGTTAAATTTATTTGCAGATTGTATGATTGCAATTCCATTTATCTTGTCGGATAATGTGTTTATTAGAATCGTACTGATCTTTATTGTTGGATATAAATATTATTATTTTATTTTTAAAATTAAAACGGTAACTGAGGGCAAATAAGAATCTTCTTTCGCTTGGTACGTAATTTTATTCGGAAACAATCGAAATTCCATAAATAATTAACGTAAATTAGAGGGATAGTAGTAAAAAACAAGTGAGGTTATTATTGATGGAAAAAGATCAATTTGAAGATTCCCAAGTACATTTAACAAATCATGAAGAAGTTCTTGAAATCAGTTCAACTGGTTATGGATTAGAATCAGTTTCAAAAGAGGCAGTAGAAAAACAGAAATTTCAGATGAAGAAAAATACCAACAATTCAGATGTGGGGGACTATAATATTTAGTGTCAGGAGTTATAAAAGAGTAAGCCTCAATGCTTTTCCATAAATATTACTGAAAAGAAGGAATTCAAATACTCAGGTTGAAAAGTAGTCTAAGACTACTTTTCACTCATTAATTGTTCAAAAGCTGAAGTCAGTAAGGGGCTATATCCATGAGTATAAATTTTCTCTTTTCAGCAAAATCAAAATTGACTGTTCTCTAGCACTGGGATGTCCTTCTAGGATATTACAGCGAATACCTAGCAAGGTATAATGAGATTCAAATATTTTGTTGGTTTTTTAAATAATTTATTATATTGCATTATTTAAGATTTTCACATCAACCGCCACGTTCAACCGCTGTTCACCTAAACCTTGATAAACACCTTTAACGGGAACAATATCCCTGTAATTTCGACCATGACCGATTTTGACATAGCGCCAATCGATTTTACCATTATTTGTCGGGTCGAAACCAATCCAACCTAAAATAGGAATATAGGCTTCGATCCATGCGTGGGAGGCGTGTTGAATATTTGTCTGATTGTCATGAATATCTCCAATAAATTGATATCCGCTAACATACCTTGAAGGTATGTTAAACATGCGGCAAATGGCAATCATTAAATGGGCATAATCTTGACAAACACCTCTTTTCAAACGTAATGTTTCTTCAACTGTTGTATGAACATGGGTAGCTTCTGTATCATAGGTAAGACTTAAGTAAAGTAAAGTTGAAACATGTTCAAGCAGTTGGTATATACTTTCCACCTTATATGTATGGACAGTTCCATTACAAAACGTTTGTAATTCTGGAGTCATCCTAGTATATTCTGTTTCCATTAGATATTCTGCAAACTCGTTTTGAAATGATTCGCTAGCTAATATTTCGCATTCTGTCACGTAAGGCAAATGGTGTGTATTCTTATTTCCATCATTCTCATCTGTTTCAACAATGGAACGTGATTCGATTAAAAGCTCCTGATGGGGGGACGGAATTGTAAAATGATGTACAGTATTTCCGAAATAGTCCTTATATGAAAATATTGCTACTTTTGGTTCAATTAATATGGAATGTTCACAGCAAGACTGACGTTCATCAGTTCTTGGTGTGAGACGAAGCTCATTAATACTGTCAACTACTGGTTCCTGATAAGTGTATTTTGTGAGATGGGTAATTTGAAATTTCACGCTTCAACAAACTCCTCCTGAAAAAAAGTTTTCGAAATTGAACCACCAAGCTGATGACAAGATTCCAACATTTTATATAGCAAATCTAATCCATGAAGTTCTCCGTGTAATCCAGCAAGAATTTCTTTTATTTTTACTGTCAGATCAAGCGCTTGGTCTGATAAAAGCGCAAAATTATAATCTTGTTGTTTAATACTTTGTAAACTTGTTTCTAATGATGTTAAAGCTGAATGAACAGAACGTGGAAAAGCAGGATGAAGCATCATAAACTCAAATACTTTTTCAAACGTCACATTATTTGCATGAAATTTACGGAAGCCCTCATAACCACCGACAGACTTTAATAGGACGATCATTCGATTATAATTGTTCTTATCTTGTGATAGGGTACCATCCTCCAAAAAATTAAGATAAATCGATGAGAGTATTCTGAGAATATTTTCCGTCCGTTCCAAATACTTCCCTGCTTGAAGGAAGTTCCATTCTTGATCACGGACCATGATCGAATCTGCTGTGCCGTTAAAAGTTGCCAACCACTCTCTAATCCGTTGATAGAAAAGATATGGGGATTGTTTCATAACAGATTGTAAATCCTGCTCCTTAATCCACAGGTAAAAAGAATTCGTAATATCCCACAAATCATCAGGGAGCAATTGTCGCAAAGCACGCATATTTGTTCTCGTTTGATATACACAAGAACAAATAGAATTAGCGTTTGTTTTATCGAATGTTAAAAATTGGATAATCGTTCTTTCGTTGGTAGTTTCATACTTTTTATTAAATGTTTGCACATGTCCAATTGCACTAACGAGCCGTTCCCACATACAGTCTGTTTCAGTTTCATTTCTTTTTAATTCATGTCGAAGATGATAGTTTACATCGATTAATCTTGTATGATTTTCGATTCTTTCAATATAGCGTCCTACCCAAAATAGTAATTCAGCACTACGATTCATCATTTTCAATATCACCTCATTATTAGTATTCTTTTAAAGAACCCAAGTATCTTTTGTACCGCCGCCCTGAGATGAGTTGACCACAAGTGACCCTTCTTTCAATGCAACTCTTGTGAGACCTCCAGGAGCAAGTTGAACTTCCTCACCCATGAATACAAATGCACGTAAGTCAATGTGACGTGGTGCTACCTTTCCGTGATTCGTTATTGATGGTGAGCAGGAAAGCTTAATCGTCGGTTGTGCGATATAACGATCTGGATGTTGTTTGATTTTTTTTGCAAACTCCTTAATCTCTGCTTCAGAAGCGGTTGGTCCTATTAACATGCCATATCCACCGGAAAGTGTCCGCTCTTTTACAACCATTTCTGGAAGATTTGCGAGCACGAATTTTTTTTCTTCCTGTTTTGAAAGGATATAAGTAGGAACATTTTTTAAAATTGGTTCTTCTTTCAAATAATAACGAATCATATTAGGTACGTAAGCATAGACTGCTTTATCATCAGCTATACCAGTACCAGGTGCATTTGCCAAGGCGACATTTCCAGCACGATAAGCATTCATTAAACCTGGCACACCTAACAAGGTATTAGGATTAAAAGCTAGTGGGTCTAGGAAATCATCATCGATTCGTCGATAAATGACATCAACTTGGCTAAGGCCTTGAATGCCTTTTAGATAAACTTTTTGATCAATGACTGTTAAGTCTCTTCCTTCTACAAGCTCAATTCCCATTTCTTGGGCAAGAAAGGTATGGTCATAGTAGGCGGAGTTATGTACGCCAGGAGTCAACAAGACGACTAGAGGATCCTGTTTGTTATCTGGTGCTAAACTTCGTAAGCTACCAAGTAAATCATTTAAACCTTGATAAATATCGCGGACCTGGTATTCAAAAAATAATTCTGGAAAACGATACATCATCAAAGAACGGTTTTTATATACATAGGACAGCCCCGAAGGATTTCTTAAATTGTCTTCTAATACATAATACTCTCCAGTTTCACTCCGGATTAAATCAATTCCAGACAGAGGGATATAATTGTCGTTAGGGATATCCATACCGACCATCTCTGGAAGAAAGTACGGGTTTGTAATAATCATCTTTCTTGGAATAATATCTTCCTTAAGAATGTTTTGTTCGTGGTACACATCTTTAATGAACATATTTAGGGCACGAACTCTTTGTTTCAAACCTCGCTCTAGCAGTTCCCATTCATCAGAGGTAATAATTCTTGGGATCATGTCGAAAGGTATTGTCCGTTCAGTATAGGTATCATCATAATTTCCATCATATAGCGTAAATGTGATACCCTGTTTAATCATTTGCGACTGCATTGACAAGTTTCTGTCTGTTAACTCCTCTGTTCCCATTTTTGAAAACTGTTGGAAAAGTTTTTCGTACGATTCCCTGACTTTCCCATCTTGAGAAAACATCTCATCATAAAACGAATGTTTAGGATAATCAGAAAATAGTTGTTTTTTTTTCACTGTTAGCACCGTCACTTTTTTATTCCTCCAAATGGGTTTATTCCTTGAATTTTCATCTAATGTAACCTTGATAAATGTTATTTTTGGTTACATTAGAAACAATATGGTTAAGTATAAGGCAGTGAAACTGAATATGTATGTCGAAATAGGTTTGAAAAATGTGTCTAAAATGTGTTATTTTTACATGTTACATGTAAATTGAGGGATTTAAGCGTTGTATTTTTATGAAAAATTTACTTTTGTAGAAAACATAACAAATAATGTTATATTTTCTTACTTGTATAGTTTATAATTTAATTTATAGTTCAGAAAAAATTTTTTTCAATCAATTAGTAATTAAACGAGATTAATTATATGAGAGGAGGATTTTGTGAGGTTTACAATCAGTAAAAAAATGATCGTAGGATTTCTGTCAGTAGCCCTTTTCTTCGGAGGAACTAGTGGAGCATTTTTTTATTACTTAAGTAAGGTAAATGATTCCTACTCAGAAATAATGGATCGACGGGCCATTATTTTAAACAATGTGAAATATATACAAGTATTAGCTTACAAGCAAACGAGTAGTTTACGAGGGTATCTTTTAACGGAAAATCTTGAGTTTATGATCGATCTAAAGGCTGAAAATACTGATATGAATAAGTTAATTGATGAAACTAGTAAACTAGTCACCGAATCTGAACAGGAAGCGGTCGTTATCAAGTTAGGGGAACTTAATCGAGAATTTCATACGAATTATGAAGAACTACTAGAGAATTTCGAAGGGGATTTTGAGCAAGAAGCCGCAACTGATTATTTTATCAATGAACTGCTTCCAATTGGGACAGAGTTATCCTCACTAACAACGTCTCTTGCTGAACGACAGCAGATTTTGATGGATGCAGCAAGAGTGGAAAATACTAAACAAGTAAATCAAATGGAACGAATGTTAGTCTTATTCAGTGTACTAGCAATACTATTAAATATTATCATCGGACTTATCATCTCAAGGAATATAACAAATAATCTATCTAAATTGACAAAAGTAATAAATAAAATGACATCTGAGCCCAATAACATTATGGAAATACCTCAGATCGAGGTCAACACAAAAGATGAAATATATGATATTGCACAGGCATTTAATAATATGGCACATTCTATAAAGGAAAACAGCTGGCTGGAAACAAGCGTTGCCGAAATGGCCACCATGTATCAAGGAATTCATGACCTTCAAACACTGGGTCAACAATTTATTAATAAAGTCACACCGTTGGTCGGTGCGAATTACGGTGTTTTTTATGTTAAACATGGCACTTCTGAACAGAGATTTCATAGCATTGCTGCCTATGCATATAACGGACGCGAGATGGGTGAATGTGGATTTCGTTACGGGGAAGGAATTGTAGGACAAGCAGCACTTGAAAAGCGGACGATTCATCTAACGGATCTTCCTGAAAATTATATACAAATTACTTCTGGTGTTGGGGCAGCTTCACCAGTAAGCCTTATGGTCATACCGGTGGAATTTGAGGGAGAAGTTTCAGTTGTTATAGAACTAGCGTCGCTTAAAAAATTTAAACCAATCCAAGTAACATTAATGAAACAACTATCCAACCAAATTGGGATAACGGTAAAGAGTGTTAGCGGGCGCATGCAGATTGAAAATCTCCTAATAGAATCGAAAGCATTAACGGAAGAATTACAAAGTCAATCTGAAGAATTGCAGCTTCAGCATGAAGAACTAACAAAAATGAATGAAAAACTTGAAGAACAGTATAAAAGCTCTGAGCAAAAAACCATAGAGTTAAATGAGACAAAAATGGAACTCGAAGAAAATGCCAAACAATTGGAACTTAATTCGAAGTATAAGTCTGAATTCCTTGCCAACATGTCTCATGAGTTACGTTCACCATTGAACAGCTTACTTATTCTTGCCAACTTGCTCGCTGAAAATAAGGAAGGAAATCTTACAGAGCAACAAGTCATATTTGCTGACACGATTTTTAAATCTGGGAATGATTTGTTACAGCTTATTAATGAAGTGTTAGATTTATCGAAAATAGAATCAGGAAAGATTGACATCAATCTTGAGAAAGTCAACTTGAAGAATGTATGTCTGTTTGCCGAACGTCAATTTCGGCCACTTGCTAAGCAGAAAGAGCTAAAATTTTCAATTGAAATCGATGACAAACTTCCGGAATATTTATGGACAGATCAACTCCGTTTACAACAAGTAATAAGTAATTTACTATCAAACGCTATAAAATTTACTGAAAAAGGTGAAATCACGATGCATGTTCATCATGCAAAAATCGCAACTCATCCTTCTACTAAAAACATTAAAACAATAGTAGCCTTTTCAATAAAAGATACCGGAATTGGAATTTCGAAGGAAAAACAAACGTTAATTTTTCAAGCCTTCCAGCAAGGGGATGGAACTACAAGTCGTAAGTATGGAGGTACTGGTTTAGGTCTATCGATTAGTAGAGAAAATGCACAATTATTAGGTGGTGAGATAGAAGTCGAAAGTGTTCCAGGAAAAGGAAGTACTTTCACTTTATATTTGCCAATCTATGAAAAAAATAATTTGCAAGAAGCAGTTTCATTAAGAGAGGAAGCGGCAACTGGACTTGAGATGATAAATGAAAACGAGCAGGAGGTAATTTCATTACATAAAGTGGACTCTCTATTAAATGGAAAAAAAATCCTTATAGTGGATGATGATATGCGTAACATTTTTGCTATAACGACGATACTAGAAAGTAAGAATATGAAAATTGTATTTGCTGAGAATGGAAAGAATGGAATCAATGTTTTAATGAAGAACCCTGATGTTGATTTAATTCTAATGGATATTATGATGCCTGAAATGGATGGCTATGAAACAATAAGTGCAATTCGAAAAATGCCTGAATATGTAGATTTACCTATTATTGCATTGACGGCAAAAGCTATGAAAATGGATAAAAATAAGTGTATTGAAGCTGGTGCGTCTGATTACATAAGCAAACCTGTATTTATCGATCAGCTTATCTCATTAATTCAGGTGTGGTTGTACAGATAGATCATATGAGGAGATGGGTTCTATGATAATCGATATCGAAAAATGGGGTAATCCTGAAAAGAAGATAAAAATATTATTAGTAGATGATCGTCCTGAAAATTTACTTGCACTTGAAAGTATACTTTCCTCACCAGACTTTCATTTAATCAGTGTTAATTCAGGAGAAGAGGCATTAAAGCAAGTGCTATTGGATGAGATTGCTGTTATTTTACTTGATGTACAAATGCCAGGAATGGATGGCTTTGAAACAGCAAGATTGATAAAATCTCGTGAGAAATCAAAACAAATTCCTATTATTTTCTTAACAGCCATTAGTCAGGCTTTAGAACATGTTAAAGAAGGTTATCACGCAGGTGCTATCGATTATATATTTAAACCTTTTCACCCTGAAACATTGAAGATGAAAATCGAAGCTTTCATAAAAATCTATCAATATCAAGAACAAATTAAGTTGCAAAATGAAGTATTGAAAGTTACTGGTGAAACATTGGTTGATACACTAGTTACATTAGATGAAACAGGGAAGATGTTAACAATTAACCCAGCAATAATCAAAATGTTTGGCTATACAGTAGAGGAATTAATCGATCAGCCAATTGACCTTATTGTTCCTGATCTAACTGGTTATTTATCGGAACCTAAAAACATAGGAAAGATTATAGAAACCTTTGCTTTTCGAAAGAATATGAACAGCTTTCCTGCTGACATTCAAATAGGAGAAGCAAAAATTGAAGGAAAGCGTGTTTATATATGTTCAATCCGAGATGTCACTAAACGAAAGCTAATAGAGGAAGAACGTTTTCGTAAAATATTTGAAGCAACACCTTGTCTTGTGTCGTTGCAATCGGTAAAAGACTGGAGCTATATCAATGTAAATAAGAGTTGGTTGACTCACTCAGGGTATAATCACTATGATGAAGTCATTAATCATTCATCGGAATCTTTAAAATACATCTTTCATTCAGAAGATAGTAGCGAAACGATTGTCGAGACGAAAGATCTCCTCCATCCCGTTCAAAGCAGTAGAATTAAGTATTTAAACAAATCCGGAGAATTACGAGAAGGATTATTGTCGACTGAATTTATGGATATTCATGGGGAGGATTGCGTTTTATCTGTTATTACTGATATTACAGATAGGGTATTAGTCGAAAATGAAATGGCAAGGTTAGACCGCTTAAACCTGGTCGGTGAGATGGCGTCAGGAATTGTCCACGAAGTACGGAATCCGATGACAACGATACGTGGATTTTTACAAATGTCCAAGGATTTTCCTTCCGCTGAATTTATTGATATTATGATTGAAGAGTTAGATAGAGCTCATAGTATCATTACTGAATTTCTTTCTGTTTCAAAAATGGATAGCTCAGCTCGAATATGGAAGGATTTAAATGAGATTATCAATAACTTGTTTCCGCTTATCCAGGCAAAAGCGATGTACGCTGATCATTATGTACATCTTGATTTAGATAATTGTCCTGTTTTGGAAATAAATGAACGGGAAATCCGACAATTAATCTTAAACCTTACCATGAACGGTTTAGATGCAATGACTTCAGGAGGCAGACTGACGATCAAAACATATCAGCAAGATAATGAAGTCGTTTTAGCGATACAAGATGAAGGTAATGGAATAAAGCAAGAGATCATCGATAAAATTGGTACACCTTTTTTTAGTACAAAGAAAAATGGCACTGGTCTTGGTCTATCCATTTGTAAAAAAATAGTTTCCGAGCACAATGCAGCAATAAAGATAAAAACAAGTAACGAGGGTACAACATTTTTTGTTCATTTTACGATTCAGGAAAGTCGAGAAGATATGTTAATCTAGAATTTAAGATGTAAGGAATTGGCGTATAAATCGATTGTCGTTTTAGGACATAGTGAATATTATCCGAAATTCGGATTTATGACAGCCTATGAAAAGGGAATTATAGTTTCATTTGAAATGCCAAGTGAAGCATTTATGATCATTGAATTGATACCAAACTCTCCTGAGAAACGTTCATGGTATTGTGAAGTATTCTGAACCATTTTCAATCGTTTAATCAAAGAAAAAAGGTAAAAGACTAAATAGTAAACGCTTGGATTATTAGTTTATCCAAGCGTTTTTGTTTGGTATGAAAAAGGTGACCCAAATAATCACATTACGCGATCTTTTGGGTCACCCTTTACTATTTGTTATGAAACTAGTGAAGTTTTTTCTTTCCGCATTTCTTCTTCTTCTGGTACACGAATGAATTTTGTAATAATTGAACTAGCTAGATAGAGCACTGCAAAAATCCAAACAACGCCTTCAGCACCGACTGAACCAATAAAGATCATTGCGATTGCTGGTGCAACGAATGTAGATAAACCAGCAGCGAAATTTAAGATTGACATTGCAGCACCTTTATTCTCGCCAGCAACAGATGGAACTAGTGCACCGATTGGAACGTAAGCGGCTAACATCGCACCCCAAATAAAGCCAACGATGCTTGTTATAACAAGATTTCCGTTTGTAAGAACTGGAGTATAGTAGAGTAGAAGACTGAAAACAGCACATCCGACTCCACCGAACCAAATGATTGTGTTTTTCCAACCGAATTTATCGCCAACTACGCCAAACACTAAATTGAAAATAATATTTCCTATGAAGATCGTACCCCATAATTGCAACCAAACTGTTGTTTCAATCCCATGTTCAGCCATGTGCATTGGTAAGAATACCGGGAATCCGTATGATCCAAGACTATTGATAATTCTGACAACTCCACCGGCAGCTACACGTGGATTCGACTTCAAAATGGTGATTCCTTTTAATAATTCTTGAACTTTTTCTTTTGTGCTATTTATTTGTTTCTTTTCAAATTTATCTTTGTTTAAAACTAAAGCAAAAAACGTACCGATACATACCCAGAAAATAGAGGTCCATAATGTATTGACATAACCTAAATATTGAATCGCGTAGCTTGAATACCAAGCACCAAGTACCATCATACCTGCGCAATAAGCAAACCAGAACCAACCGACAGCAGAACTTAATTTCTTTTGAGGTGTTCGATAAATGACCCATGTTAAAAAAGAATAAACAAATAGAGGATAGCCAAACCCTTTAATAAAATATGTGAGTAGCATAACCGGGTAATTCATCGTTTCAAAACCAAAAGAGATAAACCCTGCAGTTCCAATGACATAAAATAATAGTCCCATTGACATCGTACGTTTTGGACCGAATACATCTAAACAAACGCCTGAAAACCATGACGAAAGTGCAATAGAAATTCCGTATACAGTAAAAATAGCCGCTGACTGCTGAACAGTCAATCCGCTTTCGATTAGGAATGGACTTAACCAGCCGGCTTCAAGCCCGTCTCCCATCATAAAAAGCATAACACCCAAAAAACCCCAACTTAAACTTTTTGGTATTCCGATTTTATCTAACATTGCATTCTCTCCATCCATCTCTATCATTAATTTTTAATTGCACGTATTTTCATTCATTTCTAAAAAGAAATGTTGTCCTCTTAACCATTCATCATACTTGACGTTATCTTTCCTATTATCAGGAGTAATCACTTTGATATCGCCTGATAAAGCATCAGTTAATCCTAATGACTGATTACATATTGCAGCAGCACCGACAACGGAGGCCTGATTGAATCCTTGACGAATGCGAACTTCCTTTTGCAAGAGGTTGGCGATAAATTTAGTTAAGGTTTTACTTTGAAAACCGCCGCCACATGCCCATACATATGGTAATTCAATAGAAGTTACTTCACATAATCTGTCAAAATTCCATTTAATAGAGCAAGCGATTTCCCAAAGTGCTGATGCAACAAAATGAGCACGACTTAAGTGTTGGTCTAATGGAACATTAAAAATGAATCCGCCCTTTTTAGTGGCATTTTTCTCATCACTAAGATACATACCTAATGCTGATACACAATCAAAGCCCTCAAGCTTACTCAATTCATCTTCCATTTGTTGATAGCTTTCATTTTTGTAGAAAATATTTTTTAATTTCTGATAATTAAGTCCAGTGATACCTGGATTTGTTTCTAGGAGCCAGCGGTTTTTATGCGTATGAGAATTTGTCCATGCGCGTTTTTCGTGATCTACTTGACAATGATCGATTATTTTACAAATCGGTGTGGTCGTACCAGACACAATGACGACATCGTTATTCTCGGCAAATGTACTTTCAATTGCTAACTGTGTATCACCGCCACCGACAATGATCAACACGTCATTGGTTAATCCTAGCTCCCTGGCCATTGCAGGTGTAATTTGTCCAAGGATTGTCCCAGACCATTTCAGTTCTGGTAATGAATCTAGAGCGAGTCCAAATTGCTCACACACCACTTCAGACCAATCATTTTTCTGCACATCATAGAGTAACGTTTCAGTTGCTTGTGATGGCTCATAAACGAGAACATCACTTAATTTATATGTAACCCAATCACTAAGACTAGTAAACGTTGCTAGCTTGTCCCAGAGGTGGGGTTGCTTCTTTTTTAAGGCAACTAGCTTTAATGCTGAAAACAAAGTAGAAGGTGAGCGACCAGTAGTTTGAAAAATCAATTCTGAATCTGGCAACATACGCTCCCATTCCCGGCCTCTATTATCAATATTTGGTAAGCCTAAAAATGAGTGATTTTCTACATCTAATAGAACAATACCTTGTCGTTGACTTGTCGATGTGATTGCCTTGATTGCAACATGAGGTACACTTGCTAGCGCTTTTTTTGCTAACTGAACAAGCTGTTCCCAAAGCAAATCAGGTGAAAAGTAACGACTGTCAGGATAAAGTGGTTCTATTTCATAATGAATATCTTCTCGTTCCAAAGCTAAGATCTCACCTGACGTCGTAATGATTGCCACTCTTGCATTACCAGTACCAATATCAAATACTAAATAACCATCTTTTATCGCCACATCTAGCACCTCCTTCTTATGACTTTTCTTCTAGGTTTTTACGATTAAAAAGGGTAGGGATATCAAGTGTATGTTGTGTAAACCACTTCGTTAATGCTTGATTCATAATTGATACGTGATGGTCTTCAACCTCAAAACTTGCGCCGGCAAGGTGAGGTGTAGCTAACACATTTGGTAGTTTGATTATTTCATAGTCACTATGGTCAGGTGGCTCATTGTAAAATACATCTAAAATGGCTCCACGAATTTTTTGTTCTTTTAAAACGTGAACAAGAGCATTTCTTTCTACGACTACAGCTCTTGACGTATTGACTAAGATTGCATCTTTTTTCATGAGTCCTAAATAATGTTCATCAATCATCCCGATTGTTTCTTCAGTTCGAGGGAGATGAATAGAGACAACATCACTAGTTGAAAAAACCTCTTCCAAAGAAGCTTGAATATGGTTAGGATTTTGACTTTCTACATAAGGATCATAATATTGAATGGTGCATTGGAACCCTTCAAGAACAGTTGCGATTCGTCTGCCAACAGCTCCAAAACCAACCATGCCAATAGTTTTTCCGCTAATCTCATTTCCTTTAAACTTTAAATAGGCTTGCAAGTAGTCGCCATCCCATTTTTCTTGCATCAACCATTCGGAAGAAGGAATGGTATGTCTTAGAAATGTAATGAGGTTTCCGACGAACAGTTCAGCAACCGCTTGAGCATTTCGTGCTGGCGTAAAAAAGACAGGAATTCCTCTTTTGCTAGCTGCTTCAACCTCAACATTTGAAGGCATGCCACGACATACACCTACAAATTTCAATTCTGGTACTTCAGCAAATACGTTTTCCGTTACTTTATCTAACTCAGCAATTAATCCTTCAGCATTTTCTTCTTTTAATAGAGAGATTAACTCTAATTCGTTAAATGCCTGACCATGTTCTTTCCAAGGGCGATAGGTTACATCGCCAAATAATTCTTTTAATTCTGAAAGACCCGTATCGTTATAGGGTGCTGTAACAAGAATGTTCATTTTCTTTCTCTCCCTGTTGTGTTATACACTTTACAATCCATTTTTGAGCTAATAAAACAAAAAATCTCTTCCCGAAAAAACGGAAAGAGATAATGACTTCATAATATCGTCCTAAAAACAATAAAATAAAAGGTCAACTCTTTCTATCTTTCAAGCTCTGCTTGCTGGAATTGGCACAATAATGTTGCCGAGGTTTCGTAGGGCCAGTCCCTCCACCTCTCTTGATAGAAAAAATTACAAGATTTATTTTAATTAAATTGTCTAAGTGTTAAAGAATAAATTAAATATTATATAAATTTAGAAAAAATGTCAATCTATTTTCTAAACTTTTAGAAAGATTGATTTAATATGGTATAATCAGAATGGATTTTTGATCACTGATTAACTGATAGTAAGTTTCTATCGTCAAAGATTTAGCGGATACAATGGGGTCTAAGCAAGTGATAAACTAGCTATAATGGTTAGAAAATCGTAGACTAACGAAAAGCTCCATAATACACTCTATTCAGTAGAGTAAATAGAAAACTACAATTGTTGAAATCTACAATTTATTACGAAAGGATATTAAGCATGAAATCATATATTGATATAGAGAATGGTGTTGTTCCGTCCGTTTGTTCTCTTGATTGTCCAGATCAATGTGGATTACTCATTCACAAAGAAGAAGGGAAAATCGTGAAAGTTACTGGTGATCCAGATCATCCAATAACGAAAGGGAATATCTGTAATAAGGTTCGGAATATGGGAGAACGAATTTATGATCAAAAGCGTGTGAAAACGCCTTTGAAGCGCGTTGGTGAAAAAGGTGAAGGAAAGTTTGTACCAATTAGCTGGGATGAAGCGATTGATACAATCACCACAAAATGGAATAATTTAATTGAAGAGGAAGGACCTGAATCGATTCTTCCTTATAGCTTCTATGGAAATATGGGGAATCTTAGTGCAGAAGGAATGGATCGTCGGTTCTTTAGCCGTCTTGGATCAAGTCAACTTGACCGTACCATCTGTTCAGCCGCTGGTTCAGTAGGCTATAGCTATACAATGGGTGGAAGCTTTGGTACAGATCCAGAAGACACAACTGAAACTAAGTTGTTTATTCTGTGGGGAATTAACGCCGTGAGTACGAATATGCACCAAATAACGATCGCACAAAAGGCAAGAAAAAACGGGGCGAAAATGGTCGTCATAGACGTTCATAAAAATCAAACTGGACGGATGGCAGATTGGTTTATTCCGATTTTTCCTGGTACCGATGGTGCGCTCGCATTAGGACTCATGCATATTCTTTACAAAGAAAACTTAGTTGATCGTAAGTTTTTAGCAGAATATACAGTTGGTTCTGATGAGCTAGAAAAACATATCGAGCAATATCATCCACAAATGGTTTCGGAGATCACAGGAGTTCCTGTAGATGACATTTATAAATTAGCTCGGATGTATGGGACGACTTCTCCTTCATTAATCCGAATTGGAAATGGTCTCCAACATCATGACAATGGCGGGATGATCACAAGGACGATCGTCTGTTTACCTGCTTTAGTAGGACAGTGGTTAGTGAAGGGGGGAGGTGCTGTTAAATCGAATTCTGGTTTCTTAGAATTTAATAAACAAGCACTGCAACGCCCAGACCTTCAAAAAACGAAGACGAGAACAATCAATATGAATCAAATCGGCAAAGCGTTACTTGAAACGAAGGATCCAATTCGCTCTTTGTTTATTTACAGTAGTAACCCAGCTGTTGTTGCTCCCGAGGCTAATAAAGTAAGAGAGGGATTAGCTCGACAAGATTTATTTACCGTTGTTCATGATTTATTTTTGACGGAAACAGCTATGTATGCAGATATTGTCTTGCCTGCTACATCAGCCTTTGAAAATACGGATTTTTATACGTGTTACTGGCATAATCATATTCATTTACATGAACCTGTCATTGGGCCATATGGAGAAAGTAAATCGAACACAGAGGTATTCCGATTACTTGCGAAAGCATTAGGATTTGAAGAGCAAGCACTGAAAGATAACGACGAAGAATTAATTAAACAAGCGCTAAGTGATTTATCGAATCCGTTTTTGCCTGATTTAACATATGAAAAATTAAAAGAGCAACGCTATATTAAAGCAAGTAATACAAATAACTTTTTGAACTATCTTAATACACCTAGTGGAAAGATTGAATTATATTCGAAAAAGATGGAACAAGACGGCTATTCGCCACTTCCTACGTATACACCACTAGTGGAAGAAGAAGATTATCCATTTTTATTTGTACCTGGACCGAATCATAACTTCTTAAACTCTACGTTCTCTAATAATGAGAAGCACATAAAGCTTGAAAAAGAACCTAAATTATTTATGAATCAACAGGACGCAGATCTTCGAGGAATTGAAAATGGTACAACTGTCCGTATCTGGAATGATCGTGGGGAATGTGAGCTTACCGTTTCCGTTGGTGATCATGTCCTACCGGGTGTTGTCGTAAGTCAAGGGCTTTGGTCAGACATGCCAGGAAAAAAACAATTAGTGAATGCCTTAACACCAGATCGAGCTGCGGATATGGGTGGAGGCGCTGCGTTTTTCTCGGGACGTGTGGATGTAGAAGCAATAGGTAAAGACAGCACAGTATAAAATTGGTCTTTTCTTTTGTAGATACGACAAAGTACTTGCCTTTTCGGTGAAATCACATAAGGTGCTAAAATAAGTTTAATAGAGAGTAAAGAAACAGTCCAATTCATCCGCAGATGAATTGGACTGTTTCTTTTACAAATCTTTATGGGTGATGAAAAAAGGAATTTAATAGATGTATGATAGACTTTTCTATTTTAATCGGGAGAACCATGATAACTAAATCAAATTTTCTCCATCTACTAATATTGTTATACCTTTCCACTTAACTCAAATAATTTCAATTGAATTTTAGGGTGCAGTTTTCCAAATGAAATAGTTACTGCTATATAGCATTTTAAGTGTTGAAAATCCATTTAACAATCCTTTTTATTCGAATTTTTCATAGATATTATTCTTTTTATTTATTTCACTTATGGAATCTAAGACGGTATACTTTTAATTGATTTAAAATTCCAAAAATTAAGCATTCGCAATTAATTTAATATTTTTGTGTTTTAAGAACATGGTTCATATCTTTTCTTTTTGTAAGCGCTATCTTTTTGTTTGGTTAAAAAGGCTGTTTTCAAAATGATTGTTGTTTTTTGATGGGCTAGAAGCCCGAATCAAGGAAAAAGAGCCAAACCGGTCACTGTTGATGGCGTTCTATATGACAATAGTAACAAAGTTTGCGAAAACAGCCATTTGAAAAAGGAGGAGAATGTTTTGAAGGCAATGATTTCATTTTCAAACAGATTGATGCAAAGGTATATGCCTGATCCGTTTTTACTTGTAATTGTACTGACTTTTTTTGTGATTGGCCTTGCCGTTTTTTTGACAGATAGTACTCCAGTTCAAATCTTGGGTTTTTGGGGAGACGGTTTCTGGAACCTCTTAGAATTCTCTATGCAAATGGTCTTGATCGTTGTAACAGGACATGTTATGGCGAGTAGTCCATTTTTCAAAAAAATTTTAGGAAACTTAGCAAATATACCAAAGTCACCGGGTCAAGCGATTATCCTTGTAACTCTTGTAGCTCTAATTGCATGCTGGGTCAATTGGGGATTTGGTCTGATTATTGGAGCGTTGTTTGCAAAAGAGATTGCTAAGAAGGTAGAGGGTGTCGACTATCGATTGTTAATTGCGAGCGCTTATAGTGGATTTATTATATGGAGTGGAGGGCTTTCTTCCTCTGTCGCATTAACGATTGCCACTCCTGGTCACTTTACTGAAAAGCTCATAGGAGTTGTTCCAACAAGTGAAACTCTTTTTTCATCATTCAATCTAGTTATTGTAATCGGTTTAATCATTTTAGTGCCTATTATCAACCGATTTATGATTCCACCGAAAGAACAAGCTTTTTTAATCGATCGTAAACTATTGGAAGAATCAGATGATATGCTAGCGAGTACAGCTGAGCAGATTGAAATGACACCTGCCGATCGTTTGGAAAACAGTAAGCTTCTATCCTTACTTATTGGTTTATTGGGTCTTTCCTTTTTAGGATATTACATCGTTACGAACGGACTTGCTATTAATCTTAATATCATTAACTTTCTGTTTTTATTCATCGGAATTATCTTACATAAAACACCGAAGCTATTTTTAGAAGCAATTGCAGGCTCAGTCAAAAGTGCAAGCGGAATTATTATTCAGTTTCCATTTTACGCAGGGCTAATGGGAATTGTAACGGCTTCAGGGCTTGCAGGAATATTATCCAATGCGTTTATCGCGATTTCAAATGAGAATACATTCCACATGTTTACGTTATGGAGTGCGGGACTTGTAAACTTTTTCGTACCTTCGGGCGGAGGGCAATGGGCTGTTCAAGCTCCTGTTATGTTAGAGGCTGCTGAAGCACTGAACGTTTCCTTACCAAAAACAGCGATGGCTGTTGCATGGGGAGATGCTTGGACGAATATGATTCAACCGTTCTATGCATTGCCAGCATTAGCGATTGCTGGTTTAAAAGCAAAAGATATCATGGGGTATGGCTTGATTATTATGTTAATTACCGGGATCTTTATTTCTGCAGTCTTTTACTTTTTATAATCATTTTTTAACGAACGGGGTTGATTAAAAAATAGACCTTATAAAAATGCTCAGAGTTTTGTAAGACTCTGAGTATTTTTCAGCTTGTTGGGAACCCCCTTTCAGAAAAGTATAGTTGAGAAAAGGTTTTTTTAATATTTCAGGTACAATATATAGTATAAAGAATGAGTTTGACACCACGATATATAGTGCCAAAATGATTGTAAAAAAGATTCCGAGATTTTCTCGACAGCCTTTCTTTGAGTTTAGGTGAGTTCTTACCTGTCAAAATATGAAAAAATAGCCCTCCATCTCACCAAAAAGATGGGATGGAGGACTATTCCGGATCGTTTTTTCTTTTATTTCAACTATTTTTCACTAGTTTATATGAAAACCGTTCAAGTTGCCGAGAATTAAAAGGATTTCTCGACAATCTGTTTAAAACTCCTTGGTTGACAAGGAGTTTTATTTTGTTATAGGAAACTATAAAATTCTTGTACTGTGGATAAGCGCACGACAGCAAGCGTAAGCGCTTTTGTTCATGTCCAGAGTGCCCTTTTCTATTAAATGCTAAGCAAACCTTTTCTACACATGAATGTCATATTCGCCCTAGACTGACCAAGTCGCATGTGCTTTTCATACTTCAATCAAACATTTATATTAGATTTTAATTTTGTAAATTAGTTAAAGCATGTAGAACAACCTTTTTGGTGCTTTTATATTATACAAAGGAAGGAGCTAATTCTTTATGAAAATCATCAAAGATAGGATGTCATAAGCTAATGAGAACCATTGTTTTTATTGAAACGAATAAATCTGGATCGAGTAGAGAAGCAATCAAAGCGGCAGAACGACTTGGCTTTTTTACCGTGTTATTAACGACTAAACAAAACTTCATTTCTCAACGAACAGAATTTCCCGATGTACATCAAATGATTTTTATGCAAAGATTCGATGATGCTAAATTAAAAGAAACCATCATCAGGCTACAAAAACAAGGGAAACGAATAAAAGCGATTTTGAGTTTTATAGATCCTTTTGTTCATTTAGCAGCAGCCCTATCTGAAGCATTTTGTCCTAATGTTGTCTTCACTGATCCAATTCTAAAAATGGAAGATAAGGTTTTAACTCGTGAGCTACTAAAAGACCTCCCAATGTCACCTCATCATGTTATTTATTCACCAGATGATTCCTTAGAGGATTTTATCCAAAAACAAAAGGAATTTTTACCCCTTATTGTAAAATCCCCCTTATCTACCGGATCGAAAGATGTCCTTCTAGCAAATGATGAGAACGATTTAAGGCAATCAATGCAAGAATTACTAAAGAAAAAAGACAATGAAAAGATTTTACTTGAGGAGTATTTATCAGGGCCTCAATATTTGATCGAAGCTTTCGTATACAATGGAAAAGTTCATATTATTGCAATCATCGAACAAGAGATTACGTTTGTAAAACGCTTTATCGTAACTGGATATTGTCTTTTAACAGAAATCAATCATGCCTTATACGATAAAATCTATGAGACAGTAAGTTCTATCTTACAAGCTTTTCAAATGAAAAATGGTACATGTCACCTAGAAATGCGCTTAGTACAAGGAACATTGAAATTAATTGAAATCAACCCGAGAATTTCAGGTGGTGCGATGAATCGAATCATTGAAGTTGGATATGGAATTAATTTGGTAGAAGAAACCATTCAATTACATTTAGGAAATGAACCTTGCCTCACTAAAAAACAAAGTAAATACGTATATGTACATTATTTAACTGTTGACAAGAGAGGAAAGCTAATGAAGGTGACAGGGAAAAATCACAGCTCTCAATATCCTGGTGTAGAAGAGGTATTTATTAGACCCCGTAAAGGACAGATATTACGTCCCCCTTTATCAATGGGAGACCGTTGCGGATACATCTTGGCAACATCAGATGATAAAGAGGAAGCGAAAAGAATCGCCAGAGAAACAGCCAGTAAAGTACGTTTTCATCTTGATCCATTCTGAAAATTTTGAATGATATTCATTAATAGAGAGTGATTTTAATTTCGTAGTGGATTATAGAGAGAGGTGGAATAAAAATATCATGACCCTAATTGGAATGCTTCATCATCGTGAAGACCCCAAAAATGTAAAAAAATCATATGCATATGCTGCTGTAGCAAAAGCAGAAGGTATAGATTTTTTTTACTTTACTCCAAGGAAAGTAAATATTAAAGAGCAAAAAATTTTAGGGAAAGCCTATGAAAACGGTGAGTGGATCGAAAAGGAATTTCCCTTTCCTGACGCCATATATAATGCAAGTTATCCTGTAGGTGATAAAGCTGAGCAAATCTTTGATTATTTGTCTGATATGATCCCGTTTACAAGTCATTCAATTGGAGATAAATTATCTGTTTATAATAGAATTAATCAAGCGAAAGAATTTGAACAATACCTTATTCCTTTTTATAAAATAACTGACGTTCAGATTGTATTTCACATGATAAAACTGTATGGCAAAGTGATTATTAAACCGTTGTCTGGACATCAAGGCGGGGGCATCGTTTTCATTGAAGAATATGGAGAAAATCATTACAAAATTAATGAGACAGGGGTAAGATCAATAATTAATAAAAAACAATTGGTCGACTTTATATCTCTTAAAATAAAAGAAAAAGGTTACTTAGTTCAACAGTTTATTTCATGTCAAATAAAATCTGGTCATGTTTTTGATTTCAGATTGCACCTACAAAAAAATGGGGAAGGAAAATGGGTTATTACTTCTATCTTTCCAAGGATAGGGCGTTTTGGGAGTATTACAGCAAATATGGGTAGTGGTGGTTATAGCACTTATTTAGATTCATTTTTAAAAATAGAGTTTGATGATTCCTGGTATGATATGAAGAGGTATCTTGAACAGTTTGCGTTAAGCTTTTCAAACCATTTTGATTCTTTATATGACAGTGTTTCATTGGATGAATTAGGAATTGATGTCGGAATCGATGAGAACCAAAAACTATGGTTGTTTGAAGTAAATTGGAGACCAGGTCCGCCTGTTATATATAAACTTGAATTAGATGTAGCTAGAAATACGATACTATATGCTAAATATTTATCTGATACAAGAAAGCACAAACTAGACAATACTACCGATAAATTTTGATTATTGTAAAATTCACACGAAAGAGAGGCTGTCTCAAAAGTACGACAGCCTCTTTATAATCTTTAAAAATCTATGCTACATTCTACTGCAATAAAACTAAACAGAAATTTCCTTTTGTTGGAGCGAATTAAACTTCTTCTTGGTTGCCGCTCTCACCATCATTTACTGCAACACCGTCTCCGCCAACAGCATGTTGCTGTTTAGTATTTGAACTTGCAATGGCAGCATTAGTTCCACCAGCACTGTCGGTTCCGCCACCACTTGCTACTTGTGTAGCAGACGAGACTTCTCCAGCTTGATTAATCTGATTATTGATGACAATAACAATTTCATCGTCATCGTCACAATTTCCATGCTTTTCGTGCGGCTCATATTGATTACCATTCATACCAAAGTTTTTGGCTTCCCCCTCAGCTCCCACACTCTGTTGCTGTTCTGTATTAGACGAATCGATGGCAGCGTTATTCCCTGCTGCACTATTTCGCCCAGCCCCACTTGCAATTTGCGTGGTATTTGGTGCACTGGTGAACTGGTTGTTAATAATAAGTACTATTTTAGTTTTATCAGATATCGGAAATCTAGCAACGATTCGTTCCCCGTCATTTTCGACAAAGACATTTTCTGTTTCAGCATCATGATTTTTATCTAAACTCATTTTGAAACCCCCTTTCTTAAATAAATCTAGCAAAGGTATCACACATATTTTTACGTTTGTATGTGGTGAAATTTTCTCAAAGTGTATTTTGGATAAAATGTGGCTCGAGACCCCTAGTACTATAAAATGCTGAATGAAAAAAATTGCTTGTAGAGGTGTACAATATTTATCATTTGATTGAAAAAGGGCTGAAATTTTCAACCATCGAATAAACGAGAGTATTTTCTAAAAAATTTAGAAAAACAAAGTTTTAGAGTGAAATAAGTCCTTAGGGAGGAATCAATCGTGAAAAAGAAAGTTGGAACTTGTGCAAATTGCAAAAAAAACAATTTATTGTTTGCCCTGTTTTTCGTATGTCTAATTGCCTCGTTAAGCTAATGGGTACTCGTTATCATGTACGAGGAGTGAATAAATAGTAGTGATTGACGATATATTCTAGGGAATCAGATTGAGAGAAAAGAATTAAATCCACAGGGAGGGTGCAAGTAATGGAAGAAAAAGTAGGAACGTGCGTTTGTTGTAAGAAAACAATCTATTGTTTGGACGGCTTTTTAGATGGAGTGATAACAGAAGAAAAAATCCTATTTTGCCATTCATGTCTGAAAGAAAAAACTCAGTTTGAGAAAGAAATGCTCTGACCTAAAAAGTAAAAGTGTTGGATTTGTCATTATTTGTTAAAGTGAGAGAAGATCTCTAACTATTTATTTGAAAGATTGGGGGAAATAGAATGGAGTTTAACGATGTGGTAAGAAGTAGACGTGAGACGACAAGTTTTCTAAACCAACGAATTTCCGATGAAATAATCGAAGAGATCTTAGAAACGGCATGGTTAGCACCTACTGGTAATAATTTACCTTCGAGAGAGTTTATCGTTGTAAATGAAAGAATGATGTTAGATCATCTTGCAAGCACAACCCCATATGTCCAGTGGTTAAAACAAGCAAACTACGCAATTGTAATCACAGCACGACCTACTATAAGTAAGTATTGGTTGCAGGATTCATCCATTGCAAGTGGATATATCTGGTTAGCAGCTGTCAACGCAGGATTAGGTTGTGCTTATGGTGCAGTATTTAATGCTGTAGATGAAATAGAATCTAAGCAGAGAGAAACGTATGTAAAAGAAGCTTTGAACATTCCAGATGACAGAAGAGTTTTAACAATTTTAGGTTTGGGCTATGCTAAGGAAAAACCGAATAAAAAGGATTTGTCTAATAAAAATGAGATCATCTACTATCATTCATTTCGGAGCGGAGTTTAAAACGTAATCTGACCATTAATATTGTCTCAAGAATAACGTATAACTTTCGTTCGCAAGATGTTTTATTTTAGCCGATGTATTATAATGGCTTAGCATGCTTAAAAAAATAAATTATGATTCAATCATTGAAGGAGATAAACGAATGTCTAATACAGAAAATAATAATGAACAAAATACGCAATCAAATGAAAAAAAGAAGGTTAGCTTACAGGAGCTAATGAAACAGCAACTTGCAAATAAAAAACAAGCGCAACAAAATGGTCAACAGTCAAATAAGGGATTGGCACCTAATCAAAAGATGAAAAGCCAGCAATCGAAAAAGACGAGTAATACACGTAGAAAAATGGGAAGTTAATAGAATAGATTAGTTTGTTAAACACCGTGAAGATTAGTAAATCCGACACGGTGTTTTTTTGTAATCTAAAAAAAAGGACATTTTAGCATACCTATTAGTTGGCAATTTTTTCATATAATTAGGTCTAAACACGTAAAAATCGGTCTCTACCTTAGAATTTTAACTAAACCTCCGTATTGTTTGATGGATATAAATAAGGAGGTAAGAGTTTGATGAAAAAGAAATGGGGCTTAGTACTAGTTGTATTAACGATAACTGGTATCGGGTTGTTCTTTCCCTCAATCGGTGAGGCAACACTTGGGGATCGAACATTAAAAAAAGGAATGGTACATAACGATGTAAAGGAATTACAAGAGTATTTACTAGCAAAAGGGGAGTTTCCATATCATACAGCAACAGGTTACTTCGGAGATATAACCGTGGAGGCAGTAAAAGAATTTCAGAAAAAGAAAAGATTAAAAGTTGATGGAATTGCTGGGCCACAAACGAATAACAAATTAAAAGTACTTCGTTCCGGAGATATGGGAATGCCCATTATCAAGCTGCAACGATTATTAAAATCATGGGGTCATTATAATGGAACGATTGATGGTATTTATGGAAGTGGAACAAAAAATGCTGTGATTCAATTTCAAAAGAAAATGAGTCTAACTGCTGATGGCATCGCAGGTCCACAAACATTCAACAAGCTAAACGATAAAGCAACCGAAGTAGCTAATTCAACGAAGGAATTAACGGTTGAAAGTACAGCATATACAGCATATTGCGACGGTTGTTCAGGGATAACGAAATTAGGTATTGATTTAAGAAAATATCCAGATGGTAAAGTAGTAGCTGTAGATCCAAACGTCATTCCATTAGGATCAACAGTCGAAGTAGAAGGATATGGTACGGCAGTAGCGGCAGATGTAGGTGGAGGCATTAACGGAAATGAACTTGATCTATTTTTCGCGAATGAAACGTCAGCATTAAATTGGGGAAGAAAAAGTGTTAAAGTGAGAGTAAGAAATTAAGAGATTCGTTTGAAAATTAGATCTTGTAAGAGTAAAAAGGCGATTCTTTATTTGATATGAATCGCCTTTTTTGTGGAAAATAATGGGCTGATTTCGTTTTTTGGAATGATTAAGGGGGAACAGTCATTTTATGTTTGAAAAACAAGAATAAAACCATTTTTTTCTACAAATTATAGTTGACAGGTCGGAATAATGGGATATATAATTTGATTAATTAGTAATAAATTCGCCGATCGGAAAACCGAAGGCCTAACCTTATATCTTCTGTAGGGTTAGGTCTCTTTTTGTCTAATTCTTAATTGCCACCAAAACCGTTGCTTAAAGACTAAAGAGGGGTAGGGATCCGTGGCTGAAAAGATTAAGGTAAGTCTCGCTTTTACATTTTTATAAAATAAAGTGATTTTGGGGTGGATTGTATGAAAAAATTAATCATTTTTGCTCTAATTGGTTTGTTAGCACAGTTAATTGATGGTTCTTTAGGAATGGCTTATGGGGTAACCTCTACCTCGCTCTTGTTAGCTTTTGGAATTGCTCCAGCTGTTGCATCAGCATCGGTACATTTGGCTGAGGTTGTGACGACTGCGGCATCCGGAGTCTCACATATTAAGTTTGGAAATGTCGATAAGCAAACAGTATATCGCCTTATTATTCCAGGATCAATTGGTGCTTTTTTAGGTGCAACATTTCTTAGTAATATACCTGGAGATTTAGCAAAACCATATATATCTATTTTTTTACTTCTGTTAGGTGTATACGTACTCATTCGATTTCTGTTCCAATTTAAGCCACAAGAAGAAGGCAAAGGACTTAATTTAACTAGGAAACAATCGATTCCGTTAGGGTTAATCGCAGGTTTTGCTGATGCAACAGGAGGAGGAGGATGGGGACCAATCGCCACGCCTGTTTTGTTATCGAGAAAAGGAATGAGCGCACGTAAAGTGGTTGGTACAGTGGATACAAGTGAATTTGCAATTGCAGTTTCTGCTACGCTCGGATTTTTTATCTCTTTAGGATGGGAAGAAGTGAACTGGTTATGGGTTGGTGCATTAATGATCGGCGGCATTATTGCAGCACCGATTGCTGCATGGTTAGTTCGTAAAATACATCCACAATTAATGGGAGTTCTTGTAGGAGGATTTATTATTTTAGTTAATGCTAGAACATTACTTACAACTTGGATAGATGACTCATCGACTTATCCATTTATTTATATCGGCATTGCCCTGCTATGGATTGGAGCAATTATCTTTTCAATAACGAAAATAGTAAACAATAAAAATTCAAAACCAATTGATTTTAATTCATAAGATCAAAATCAAGGAAACGGAAATGATCTCTCCAAAGTATTTTCATTTAGATGTTTTATTTGATCATCAGTTTGGAGACCAAAAAATACAAATGTCAAATAGCAAATAGCAACATCAAAACAGTTCTATATCATATTTCCATATTGGAATAAGCCTTTGTTTGTGTGAAGTGATAGTCGACAAGTTCTAATGAAATAGTAACAATAAAAAGGGAGTAATAGTAAATGAACCAGTTACGTGAAGCGATATTTCGAAGAAAGGAAAAATTAATAAAAAAGTTAATTACACGAGGAGTTTATAAAAAGGATAATAAACATTTGTATGAATTAACATTATCAGAGATTGAATCGGAATATGAAAATGAAATGAGGATGAAATAGCCAATCGAAAACGTAAAAGCTAAGGAGTTTTTCAATATTCCCATTTGATTTGTGACCTTCTCTATGAACAATTTCCTATTTTAAAAATAATTTGTTTTTTTTTCATTTTAATGATTGATTTACCAATAATTCCGTACTATGATAAACAAAAAACCAATATAACCTATCTAATTTGTCGGTATTTAAAGTAGAACGATCATATAATCAAACGTTGAAATGATGTAATAAAGTCGACTGAAATACTCGACTTTAACTAGGAGGAAAAGATGAAGGTCTCAAGTAAAGGAGAATACGCATTACGGGCATTATTAGCGTTAGGGAAAAATCAAGGGAAGGTCATGACCATTCAAGAAATATCAGAAAAAACTCTTGTAACAAATAGCTACCTTGAACAATTGTTACTTCAGTTAAAAAAATTTGACTATGTACAAAGTAAACGGGGAGCAAAAGGTGGGTATTTGCTTCACAAAGACACAAATGAAATAAATATTGGGGAAGTCATCCGAAACTTAGAGGGGCCATTATCACCTATGGGCTGTGCATCAATCACCAAATATGAACCTTGTCCTTTAGAAGCAGGATGTCAATTGAAACCACTATGGTCATTAGTTCGAGATACAATTGCTGCTGTTCTCGAACGAACGACACTTGAAGATTTACTATTAAACCGAATCAACTTATTGGAAGGGGAGAAGCTAGATGTCTTCAAAGCATAAAATTGATCAAGATGTAATCGATAAAATTATTAGCCTTTTGGAAAATATCGAATTTGGTACTGTTCAAATAACTGTCCATGATTCCCAAGTAACACAAATAGAGAAAGGTGAAAAATATCGTTTTGCCTTGAAAAAAAGCAATGAGAAGCTTAGAAGTGTAAATGGTAACTAACATGTGAAAATGAACTTGCCTTTATGATAAGTGCCAATACACTCGCTTTAACCAAATAAATATCAGAATCAATTCTATTCAATTCGCCAGAAATATACGTAAGGAAAAACGAAATTAATACCCTCATTTGTTGTTATACAAAAATAGCATGCTTAAACCCTCCTTAAAATACACTAAATGGATCAAAATAATCAGATGGACTTTGAATGTACGTTCAACTTGTTAACGGTTTACGATAAGGTTCAGTCCAGTGTGCATCCGAGGACTTTACGAGCAATTTCTCTCTTGTTCGTGAAGTCTTTTTTATCGTTTTACCAGGAACCTATAAAATTCTTATACTGTAGATAAGCGCAAGACATCCAGCGTAAGCGTCCGGCCCCGAAGCACAGGACGTCGCGTTCTTGACTGCCTCTTGGGTCTACAGCCAATCAGGAATTGAAGGTAAAAAACACCTTCTATTCCTGATCGTCTTATTTGCCCGAGGCTGATCAAGGCGCTTGCGCTTTTGTTCTCGAGAGTAAAAATATTCCAAAAAGATTAAGGTAAGCCCTACAAGCCGTCCATTGCGATAAAGAAAACCCTTAATGTCGGAAATCTCGCTTTTTTGATGGAGTTAGCCATACATGTTATAAAACATGAACAGTTCGCTAATATAATCCATACTATATCTATATGAATTGTAAACTTTAAACAAAAAGGTGAAGCGAATGGGAAGAGAATTTATAGATTTGTTTGAAAGCTGGTCAGCAACCTATGATGAAACTGTGCTAGGAAATGACCTTGAATATCGTGAAGTATTTAAGGACTATCAACAGATTCTTGAACAAGTTGCGGTCTTGGCGAATGGCCATGTTGTGGAATTTGGGGCGGGCACAGGAAATTTGACGGAAAAACTACTGGCCCTAGGATATACAGTTACTGCAATTGAACCGTCTTCTGAAATGAGAAAGATAGCAAATGAAAAATTAACTGGTGACGTGGAAATTATTGATGGAGATTTTCTAGACTTTCCTATAACTGAATCAGTTGATTCAATTGTTAGTACGTACGCATTTCATCATTTGACAGATGTAGAAAAGGCAAAAGCAATTGCAATTTACCGAGATCTGTTAAATAGTGGTGGGAAAATTGTATTTGCAGACACGATGTATCCATCGAAAGAAGCGTATTTACAAGCAATAGACGATGCAAAAAAGGAAAACTTCCTTTCGCTAGCAAATGATTTAGAAACAGAATATTACACGACCATGCCTTACTTACAAAGCATGCTTGAAGCGAATGACTTTAAAGTTACCTTTTTCCGTTGCAATCGTTTTGTCTGGATTATGGAGGCTGTGAAAAATTAGGGAGATATTCGTTAATGAATTGGTTCTAGTATATCCCACTCTTTATATGCAATATGCAGTAAAGCTCCTAGTTTTAGATTCAAGACAAAAGAGCGGATAACTGCCAGTAGAGATTAAAGTTAGTCTCTTTTTATCTCAGATGAACGGACAGTAACCTCTGCTACAAAACATTGAAAAATTTTAAAAAGAGGGGTGAATCTATTGAAAGTAGTCCAGAGCATTCATGAATTAATCGGTGATACCCCTATGCTAGAAATCACACAGTTCCCTCTTCCAAAAGGTGTCCGTATTTTTGCAAAACTAGAATTTTATAATCCTGGAGGAAGTGTGAAGGACCGCCTTGGCCGGGAGCTGTTGCAGGTAGCTTTCCGCAATGGAGATTTGATGACGGGCGGGACATTAATCGAACCCACCGCTGGCAATACAGGGATCGGTTTAGCACTTGCTGCAATAAATAGTGGGATAAAAGTGATCTTTTGTGTTCCGCAAAAATTTAGTATAGAAAAACAGGAGATAATGAAAGCCCTCGGTGCTGAAGTGGTCAATACACCGACAAATCTAGGAATGGCAGGAGCAATCAAGAAGGCGAAAGAATTGCTGAATGAAATTCCTGGGTCATTTAGCCCGCAGCAATTTTCCAATCAATCGAATCCTGACACATATTATAAAACGCTTGCTCCTGAAATCTGGAATCAGCTTGACGGAAAAGTGAATATATTTGTTGCAGGGGCGGGTACTGGTGGTACGTTTATGGGAACAGCAAAATATTTAAAAGAAAAAAACCAAAGCATTAAAACAGTTATTGTTGAACCGAATGGGTCGATCTTAAACGGCGGGAAATCGAGACCACACAAAACGGAAGGCATTGGCATGGAGTTTTTGCCATCTTACATGGATAAGAGCTACTTTGATGCTATTCATACAATTAGTGATAGTGAAGCATTTTCAAGCGTAAAAGAACTTGCCGTGAAGGAAGGTTTGCTTGTTGGAAGCTCCTCTGGCTCTGCATTTTGCGCCTCGCTAAAAGAAGCAGAACATGCACAACCTGGTACAAATATTGTCGTCATTTTTCCGGATTCAAGTGAAAGATATTTAAGTCAAAATATATACAGTGGAGGTAGCTGATGTGAAAAAGAAAACTCAACTTATTCATGGGGGAATTATGGGAGATGAACATACAGGAGCAGTTTCCGTACCTATCTACCAGGTAAGTACTTACAAGCAAGAAGGACCTGGGAAACATAAAGGATATGAATATTCTAGGACTGGAAATCCTACCAGGCATGCTTTAGAAGAGCTAATCAAGGTTATTGAGGAAGGAAAACGTGGATTTGCTTTCGGATCAGGTATGGCGGCAATGACTGCTATCATGATGCTATTTAGTGCAGGAGACCATATTTTACTTACTGATGATGTATACGGGGGATCTTTTCGAGTTATGACAAAGGTACTAAATCGTTTTGGTCTTGAGGCAACCTTCATTGATACAAGTGATGTAAGCAATATTGAAAAGGAAATCAAAGAAAACACTAAGGCTCTTTTCATTGAGTCTCCAACGAATCCATTATTAAAAATTACCGACATTGAAGGTGCTGTAAAAATTGCCAAAGCGAATGGAATGTTAACGATTGTTGATAATACGTTTAGCACACCATACTGGCAGAATCCATTGAATCTTGGTGCTGATATCGTGCTACACAGTGCAACAAAATACATTGGTGGTCATAGTGATGTTGTGGCAGGGCTTGCAGTTGTTAATGATGAAAAGTTAGGTAACGATCTCCACTTTATCCAAAATTCCACAGGCGGGGTTCTTGGTCCTCAGGATGCATGGTTATTAATAAGAGGGATTAAAACACTTGGAATTCGAATGGAGGAACACGAGCAAAATACCAAGCAAATCGTGGATTTTTTATTACAGCATGACGGGATTACGAACGTATATTATCCTGGAATAGAAACACATCCAAATCACGAAATCGCGAAAAGGCAAGCGCGTGGATTTGGGGGAATGGTTTCATTTGATGTCGGAAGTACTGAGAAAGCAGAGAAGGTACTTACTAGTGTAAACTATTTTACATTGGCAGAGAGTCTAGGGGCAGTTGAAAGTTTAATTTCGATTCCTGCGTTGATGACCCACGCTTCAATCCCAGTAGAAAGACGTAACGAATTGGGGATTACAGACGGCTTGATTAGAATTTCAGTTGGTCTTGAAGATGCTGAAGATTTAATTGATGATTTAAAACAAGCGTTGGAAGATTAATAGACTTTAACTAATTTCCGAAATGCAAAAAGTCCTGAGTTTACTAATAGTAGACTCAGGACTTTTTGCATTTCGGAAAGGATGTAGAACTATTCTAAATTAGCATGTCTACCATACATTGTTTCAGAATTCATTCCTTTTCTTTCCATGAACCGTAATATGACAGAATCATAAATCAATAGGAGACTTTGTTCAAATAGGGAACCCATCGGTTGGATGGATTTATTTCCTACGTCTTCTCCTGATTTTGCTTGAGCGGGCACTTGAATTGTGATATCTGCAAGTTTCCCGATCGTGGATTCTGGGAAAATCGTTATCGCTGCAAGCGTTGCACCAATGTTTTTTGCTTTTTCAGCCATAGCAACTAGGCTTTGTGTCTCACCAGAGCCGGAGCCGATGATAAAAATATCACCTTGCTCCAAATTTGGTGTTACCGTTTCACCAACAACATACGGGTCAAGTCCCATATGCATCATTCGCATGGCAAACGATTTGCCCATGAAACCAGATCGTCCGGCACCTGCAACAAATACCTTTTTCGCTTCTAATATGCCATTGACAAGTTCTTCAGTTTCATTATCAGAAATCAACTCTGCAGTACGCTGCAGTTCTTTCAAGATTTCTGTAGTATATTGAGTAGTCAGCATGATTACGCAGTAACCGCTTCTTTAATAAGTTTTTGCATTTCAGCTGCAGTAGCTTTTTTGTCTTCTTTGCTCGTAATACCACCGCCAACAATGACAAGGTCAGGATTTGCTTGAATAACTTCAGGAAGTGTTTCAAGTTTGATTCCACCAGCAACTGCTGTTTTTGCATTTTTTACAACACTTTTAATGATACGTAGAGCTTCAAATGGGTTTTGACCTTCTGCTTGTAAGTCATATCCAGTATGAACACAAATATAATCTACGCCAAGTGCGTCTAATTCTTGAGCACGGCCTTTAAGATCCTTTACAGCGATCATATCCACTAAAATTTGTTTACCTAGTTTTTTAGCTTCTTCAACTGCACCTTTAATTGAAGCATCTTCTGCAGCGCCAAGAATTGTAATGATATCTGCACCAGCTTCAGTTGCTTTCATAACCTCATAACCTGCGGCGTCCATAATTTTTAAGTCAGCAAGAACTGTTAAATTTGGGAAAGCTTTTTTTACTTCGTTAACTGCGCGAAGTCCTTCGTTAATCACAACAGGTGTTCCGATTTCGACAACATCAATATGGTCTTGTACTTCTTTCACAACTTCGATTGCTTCTGGTATATTTACAAGATCTAGTGCTAACTGTAATTTCATAAATTTATTCGCTCCCTTTGTAAATGATAAATTTTATTCTTTTCACCATTATTATACATTTTCAGGTTATATAACAGAAGTAGGCACTTTAAAATCATATAGTAACAAAAAGTATACTATCACCTGAATTATTCATTAGGAGATATTTGCCTATTTCAGAAAATCTGTGAATAATTCAGGTGATAGAAACAATTTCCAGTTTCGTAGATTTATGGTTTAATAGAAAGTGTTAGAAGGTTTGCTAATTTACATATTGGAGGTTCTACATGAGAAAATGTTCGATTCGCTTTACGTTTATTTTAGTAGTTTTGTTTACATTTTTGGTCGGGCTGCTTACGCCTTATCAGACAGAAGCTCAAACTGCGAATATACCAGAAGTAGAAAAAATACTTACAATTTCCAAACCAGTCCAAGGTCAGTTTGAAAGCAATGAACAGGTACACTGGTACACAATTGAGTTGAAAGAAAAAGAAATGGAAGATTTCACGCACTACCGTATAAAGTTTCAATCTGAACAGGAAATGAATGTGACAGTGTACTCAAGTCTGGAAAATGCAGTGGATAATATTGCATTCGAGCGTTACATGGGATATTCATTCCAGAATGAAGAAGCTATGATCGATTTTCCAATTGGCTGGGAAGGCCCTTATTATATAAAGGTTGAGCATTTTGCTGGAGAAGAACCACCTGTTCTGGAAGAAGAGGGCGAAATACCGGCACCTGTTTATACAATTGGCTATGACGGAGTAACGCTGCCGCCTTCTGATGGAGTAATTGGAGAGGAATGCCCAGCTGAGCTGAGTACGAAGGAAAGAAAAAATGGTAAAAACATTTTAATAGATTTAAGAACGATTCGCGAGGATGTACTTGCAAAAACAGATAAAGGGAAAGAAATAACTGCTATGTACTACAAAATGGCTCCTTTCCTGAGTGCAAAAATGGTCTTAAGTAAATCCCTTAAAGATCAGGTTTACCAAGATCTCGTTCAACTGAAGCCGCTATTTGCAGATGTAGCTAAAAATGGAAGCGTCAGTACCTACAAAATTACTTCTAAAGATCAGGAAGCGATTAATCGTTTATACGCATCTGCACTTGATTCCGTTCCTGCCTATTTAAAAAAGGAAATGGAGAAGACAGGAAAGCAGACTGGCATTTCGAATTTAACCAATTCCACTGTCGAAGCAATTTTGAAAAAAGCAGGACTTGCCCTGCCAAAAGCAAGTGATAGCAGCCGACTGATTGTAAAACTTAAGGAAGGCAAAAAATTGAGTGCCATTCAATCCAAAATAAAATCATACGGCATCCAGTCGGTAGACAAGCTTGATGTGAAGCCAACCGCGCTGCCGAACACGTATGTTGTTGAAACGAACAGCAATACTTCTGCTTCTAAAATGGTAAAGGGTCAGATCTCAAAACTACCAGAGGTTGAGTTCGTAGAGCCTGTTCAGGAATACAAATCTCTGACAGTAGATTCTCAATTTTCTTACCAGTGGTCCCTAGAAAATGAAGGTAGAGATGGCGGTAAAGAAGGAGCCGATATTCAATATGAAGAACTTCAGGAGTTGCTGAAAGATAAAAAGCTTAATGATACGGTCATCGCAGTTGTGGATACTGGGGTAGACCATACACTTGCTGATTTAAATGGAAAAGTACTAGCAGATAAGGGCTACAACTATATAGCTAATAACAATGACACCATGGATGACAATGGCCATGGGACACATGTGTCAGGAATTATCGCAGCTAAAGCTGACAATCATTACTCGATGGCAGGAATCAATAGCCATTCGAAAATCCTGCCGGTCAAGGTACTGGATGCAAACGGAAGCGGTGATACTGAATCGATTGCCTTTGGTATTATTTACGCAGTTGATCATGGAGCAAAAGTCATTAATCTCAGCCTTGGAGGTCCTTATAGCCGTACGATTGAATATTCATTGAAATATGCAAATGAACACGGGGTAACTGTAGTTGCAGCTTCGGGGAACGATGGCTTTGAGGAAGTTTCCTATCCTGCTTCATCTAAATATGCGACTGCTGTAGGTGCTACTAACCGTTTGGATATCGTATCCGATTTTTCAAACTATGGAAGAGGAATTGACCTTGTAGCTCCTGGTACAGATATTCCAAGCTTATTGCCGGACGGTAATGTCACATATATGACGGGAACATCGATGGCAGCACCGCACGTTGCTGCAGTTGCAGGATTGATTCTTTCCCATAATCCTGATTTAACACCGAAGGAAGTTGAAAAGATCCTGACGAAATCTGCACAGGATGTTAAGCTCGAGGAAGAGGACAACTCAATGAATGGGGCCTCTTACGATGAAGAGCCGGCTTCAGACTACGACAACGTATCTGGCTGGGGAAGATTAAATGCTCCTCAAGCCATTTTGGCAATTAATAAGGCAAATGAAATCACAATGGAACGAATTGCAGGCTCAGACCGTTTTGAAACAGCTGTCAGCTTGTCTAAAAATGGCTGGGAAGAATCAGAAGTGGCAGTTCTTGCAACCGGACATAATTATCCGGATGCATTAAGCGCAACACCGCTTGCATACCGTTACAATGCACCATTATTGCTGACAGATACAAATAAAGTCCCTGCAACTGTGAAAGAAGAGCTTGAGCGCTTAAACGTGTCTAAGGTTGTTGTCATTGGCGGTACATCAGTTATTACACCTAACGTAGAAAAAGAGCTTAAGAGTCTTGGAATTAAAACGATCACACGCATTAGCGGGAAAGACCGCTTTGAAACAAGTGTGAAAATTGCGGAAGAATTAGGTGAAGTGTTTGGAGCAGTGGTTGCAAACGGCAATGGGTATGCAGATGCCCTTTCGATCGCACCGATTGCTTCTACTCTGGAGATGCCGATACTATTAACGAATAAAGATAAGGTTCCTGATTCTATCCGTGATTATGTCAAATCAAGTGCAATTGAGGTTTCGTATGTCATTGGAGGAGAGCAAGCCGTGTCGAATAAAGCAGCTGAACTCTTCCCTAATTATGAGCGTCTAAGCGGAAAGACTCGCTATGAGACAAACAGCATGGTCATTGATTATTTCTCAGACATTCTGGACATGTCGACTCCATTCATTGCTACCGGTGAAAATTATCCGGATGCCCTTTCAGGATCTGCATTGGCAGCGGTGTATGGAAGCCCATTGATCCTAACAAATCCGTCTGAAGCAAAGCAAACGACGAAAGATACGGTAGCTGCATACGCAGATTACGTTTCTATGTATTATATTATTGGAGGAGAAATCGCCCTTCCAAACAAAGCAGTAGAAGCTTTATTTCAATAAAAACAGCTGGAAGAAGACAAAATGGTAGTGGACTAACCTAAAATAGTGACACAATATAAAACACCTTCGGAAATGGTACACTTAATAGTGTGACCCTGTAAATTGAGTCAAAGAAAAAACACCCCTGTATCGTATTAGTTATCTAAACGTTATGGAGGTGTTTCTCTTTATGTTGACAAGAGTTTACTAACCAGAAGGATTGATAGGGAAACCGTTGAAATGAAGTTATTGAAAAAATCAATTCATTTACAGTAATAGGTGGGACTATTGCTGTAAGTGAGTAGGGGAAGCCACGACAAATTAACAAAAGTATACGTGAATTATTCATACCTTCTCTAAGGTCATGCATTTAGTCAAAAAACAAATCCATTTGTAATCTTTTTAAAGAACTTTGTTCATGTTACTATCAAAAAAATCCCAAAATAAGGAACTTGAAATCCCCATTTTTAGACAGACTACTCCCTTGGTATTAAAACTGATTTTAAAAAAACGGCAAATGAAGGGGTTATTCTATCTGTAGGTTCTGAATTCGATATTGTAATTTTACATAATAACCAAAATGGTAAAGAGAATAAAAATAGTTCTTTAAAGTTATTCCAATCGCAAATGAATAAATGCCTAAGCTACACGGAACGATAGGTATATGAGATACCTTTATCTAAGTTGTTTTTTGTTCATCATTTTATCCATTTTTCCAGAAAAATCGAATGCTGAAGAAATGGTCAAAATAAGACTCGTTAATTACATCGGCGAAACGGACCACATTGATCTTCAATTAGAAGGAGCTTATTCCACCCTTGATCCAACTCTACTATTAAAAGAAGGAGTGAATTATACTTTATCAGTTAAAAAAGGAACGATGTATTTGAGTGGAGAAGGAATGAAGCAGAGGATTGATGGATCGCTTGTTCTCATCCCTGAAACCTATGATATTGATCATAGTGTTACAATGAATAAGAGATCTTATTTAGGTGCTATGGAAATTGAATTGGAAGAAAATAAGTACATCCGTCCGATCAATCAGCTACCATTAGAAGATTATTTAAAGGGGGTAGTCCCTTTTGAGGTTTATCCTACTTGGGGGCTTGAAACACTGAAAGCACAGGCATTGGCAGCACGCACTTATGCCTTTTCTCATTTAAACGAGGAAATGGACGATACAATAAAATATCAAGTATATGGCGGATTTACTTGGAATGAAAATACGACGAAAGCGGTTGAACAAACAACGAACGAGGTGATTACCTTTCAACATCAACTCATTGATGCGTTATACTCAGCAAGTAATGGTGGCATCACAGAGAATAACGCTCATGTATGGGGGGGGGAAGCAATGTCGTATTTTCCAGTGAAAAGGGATCCATATGACCCGACTGAGCCATGGCAGTATACGATACATAAAACGCAAATAGATCTAGATGAGATCGATTGGAATAATCCGAATTGGTGGGAGGAATCTAAGGAAAAGGACGAAAAAATCATTCATGCTATGAAAAATTGGATGCAAGAAAATGGTTACCCTGGTGATGTTAAAATAATTGCCATTCCTCGATTTGAGCTTTCAAAGCAACAACTTGATTCAAAACGTACGGAGAAGGGATCCATTACGGTTGAGTTTTTGCATCGTTTAATTGATGGTACGATTTTATTTGAGCAACTAGATCTTAACGATGTCAAGTTAAATAAGATACGGCCAATGATTGGTGGAAATCTGTTCAAAAGTTATCTTATTGATTCCCTCGAATATGATAGAGATATGTACACGATGAAAGGAAAAGGGTTCGGTCATGGGGTAGGAATGAGTCAATGGGGAGCTAGTATTATGGGAGATTCGGGTAAGACATATGAGGAAATTCTGCAATTTTATTACCCGGGGACAGCAATTACTCATTTTTCAAAAAGAATAATCGATAAAACCTTGGACTAAAAAGGGGATAGTCCAAGGTTTTTAGCTAATAAGGAACGATCACACAATCTATAATACTACTGACAGATGTCTCGCTTTATCTTAAGCCGTAGCTAATAAGTAAACCGAGTGATAATAATAAGCCAAACACGGTGTTTGTTTGAGCAGTGGCTTTCATTGCCATGATTGTCTTTACAGGTATTTTTTGCCCTAAAAACCCATTCATGGCTTGGATTGGTTTAGGAATGCTTAAAAATACAAGGAGTATCCAAGGATTTATTGTTCCGAAAATCACTAAACCAAGCACCCATATATAAGCGATGATAAACATTGCTCCTAAAATGTAAACAGCACGTTCTGAACCAACTAATATAGCTAATGTCTTACGACCACCTTTAATATCCTCTTCAATATCGCGAATATTATTAGATAAATTTATCGCACCAACAAGAATCGCAATCGGAATCGATAAAAGTATGCTTTGAACATTTAATGTACCCGTTTGGATAAAAAATGAAATTAAAATAAAGAAGGATCCCATACATAATCCAGAAAACAGTTCACCAAATGGAGTATAAGCAATAGGGAAAGGTCCGCCTGTATATAAGTACCCAATCGCCATTCCGATCACACCAACCAAAGCCAACCACCAACTACTATTCATGCATATATAAAGTCCTAGTACCAGAGCAATCCCATAGGAGCTTAATGCCATCATTAAAACAGTTTTCGGTTTCATCCCGTGACGTACGATTGCTCCGCCAATCCCAACAGAATCTTCCGTATCCAATCCACGTTTAAAATCATAGTATTCATTAAATAGATTCGTTGCAATTTGAATCCAAAGGCATGAAAATAGCATAGCTATAAACAGCCAGAAATGAAGATCTACATAAAACATCGATAAAATCGTACCAATTAAAACAGGTACAAATGATGCTGTTAACGTATGAGGGCGGGTTAACTTCCATAATATTTTTATTCTACTTGAATCATTATTACTTTTTGTCACAATAACTCTTATCCTCCCGTTAAATGAAATAAGATTAGATTTAGTACTAACGATACTATACCATATTGTTTAGAGATTCGTACCGATAAAACGATCATCTCGCATGCTTTTGTCATTTTTGTTGTTCATGACCAATATTTTCTACACTATCAATTAATAAATTTTTCTAAAATAGATGTCTGCCATCTTTAATTCTGATACACGCAAAGAGAATCCTCTCGTGGTAATCTCTTTGTGTGCTAAATTGTTGTTTGTTTGAAAAGGCTAGACTAGGTTGGATAAGTTCTTTTTTTCTATACTAAAATCGAGATTTAAGAAAGAATATGAAGAAGAAAACAGGTAAAATAAAATGAATAAGGTGTTTTTTTGTCTCAGACAATGTACCTTAAAACGAGTTACGAGTTTTTCAAGCTATTCCTAAACAAATTTTTAAAACTACGGAATCGTAAGTGATGTCAAATACAAATCGACTAACTTTGCAATATTGGTAACATTTTAAAGAGGGGATCGGTTCACTCTATGTATGTACAATTACGTATCTTCTATTTTTTCCTATGTATCCTTTTGCTTATTCCTTATCATCCTGTCGTTGCTTTTGCAGAGGGAGAGAAGCAGGCAGTAGGGAAGTCGGATTCTATAGGAGAGAAAAAGGTGTATCGCATCGCTGGTGAAAAGCATCTTGCGCCTTTTTCTTATATCAATAAAAACGGAGAGTTCACAGGCTTTAGCATCGATATTTTTGATGCTATTGCCGAAAAAGAAAATGTAGAATTTGAATATATTCCGATGGAGCTTTACCAAGCGACACGTGCACTCCAAGAGGGAGAAATCAACGCCATTATGGGATTGAAATATTCTGCGGAGCAAAATCGAATTTTTCAGTTTTCTGAGCCGTATTTTACAATGACAGACGTTGTTATTATTCCAAATCACTTGAAATCTTCCGTTACATCTTTAACTGACTTACGAGGCAAAACAGTAGCACTGCGAGAGGATCCTGCTTCCTTTGAGTTGCTAATGAATGTAAGACGCATTGAATTTCAAGTGGCGCTGAACCCTGAGGATGCGCTTCATCTTTTGTTTTTAGGACGGGCTGATGCTTATCTTTCTAATAAGTGGACAGCTGAGTTCTATCTTGAGCAATCACAGAACAAAGGTCAATATACTGTGCTTGATGAATTAGGAGTACCTTCGGAGTTCGTGGTGGCAACTCAACCAGAGGATACAGAGCTCCTCGCAATGATCAATGATTCGTTTGCTAGTATGCAGGCAAGCGGTGAATATCAAAGCTTATACACGAAGTGGTTTGCTCCTTCTTCTGAAGAGAGGTTGAGGGAAATGCGCAATTGGATTATCGTGCTTCTTGTTGCGGTTGGATTGACGTTTGCTAGCTTAGTAGTCATTTATAGTTGGAATAAGCGATTGAAGAAGGAAGTAGAAAAGCGGACATTTGCTCTTGCTGATGCAAACAGGGAGCTCGCGGCTCAGCAACGGGAGACTTCGCGGGTTCATGCTTTTAAGACGCAAATTATTAACCATATGTACTACGGGATTCTTACCTTTGATGATCACCTTCATCTGACAAGCCTGAACGAGCGGGCGAAGGAAATGCTTTGTCTTACAGAGGTACAGTCTATTCAAACAGCAGACATTCAGCATCACCCGCTTATGCGTCAAATTTTTCAAACGTATGAAACAGCAAAGAAGAAAAAAAGTGGGCCGTTTCGATTTATGGAAGAGATTGAATATAAACAAGATGGCGAATCTCGCTTTGTCATCTCTCGAGTGATTCCACTTCATGAGGATCAGGATCAAACGAACGGATATTTAATGACGCTTGCGGATCGTTCTGAAGAGCGTATGCTTGAGAAAAAGCTGGCAACTCAGGAAAAGATGCGGGCTCTTGGGCAGCTTGTTGCGGGGGTAGCACATGAGGTTCGTAACCCACTTACATCAGTAAAAGCTTTTATTGATTTGCTGCCGAGGAAATATGAGGATCCAGCTTTTCGGAAAGAAATGCTTAAGCATGTACCGGAAGAGCTCAAAAGAATGAATCGTATTGTGGAGAGTTTACTTGATTATGCACGTCCTAAATATCCGCAAAAAGCATCTTTTGATGTAGAGTCGTTTATCCACTCCCTCGTGACTATCATCGAGCCTACATTGAAAAAACAGGGAGTTAGCCTATGCTTGGAAATCGAGCCTAGTATGCAGTTGTATAGTGATCCTAATCAGATAAAGCAAGTCATGCTGAATTTGATTTTAAATGCGCTTGATGCAATGGAAGTCAGTGCTCAAAAAAAGCTGCTCATTCAGGCTGAAACAGAAAATGGAACGGGCTTTATCCGTGTCACTGATACAGGTAGTGGTATCGAGGAGGAGGAGCTTCCGCATATTTTAGAACCGTTTTATACAACGAAAAAACAAGGCGTGGGTCTTGGTCTAGCGTTATGCTACCAATGGATTCAGGAGAATAACGGGGAAATTAATATCGAAACGAAAATAGGGGATGGGACAACTTTCATTCTCACTTTACCTATCACGAAAGAAAAGGAGGGTCATGAACATGAATCCAGCTGTACTAATTGTTGATGATGAACCCGCTATCGGTTCATCTCTTCGTTTTGCCTTAGAAACCGACTATGACGTGACCGCCACCACACATATACCAGAAGCCTATGAGCTTCTTAGTAAACAGCGAATAGATGTTATTTTGCTGGACTGGAGACTCGGTGAATATAACGGGCTGGAAGTATTGACTAAAATGAAAGAAATCCAGCCGCAAACATCCATTATTATGATGACTGCCTATGGCACAATTGAGTCTTCGGTTGAAGCGATGAAGCGGGGCGCCTATCATTACATCACAAAACCACTTGATATCGATGAGTTACATATTTTAATCCAAAAAACATTGGAGCATCAGGAGCTTCATAACAAAATTCGTCAATTAAACGAAACGATTGAGAAAATAAAAGGATATGATCAAATGATCGGCAAAAGCCAAGTTATGAGGCAAGTTTTTTCGATCATTGATAAAGTGAAAGATATTGATTCAAGTGTGCTCGTGTTCGGTGAAAGTGGAACAGGGAAAGAGCTTGTAGCACGAGGAATCCATAGGCAGGGAAAGAGAGCAAACGGACCGTTTATCTCTGTTAATTGCGCCGCCATTCCAGAGGCCCTTTTGGAAAGTGAGCTGTTTGGTTTTGCAAAAGGCGCTTTTACAGGGGCAGTGCGTAACCAAATTGGCAAAATTGCTGCCGCTGACGGAGGAACGCTCTTTCTAGATGAGATTGGAGAGATGCCTCCTTCCTTGCAGGCGAAAATGCTTCGTATTTTGCAGGAAAAAGAAATAACACCACTTGGTTCAACGGAAGAGAAAAAGGTTGATGTTCGTATTATTAGCGCGACAAATAAAGAGCTACTGCGCATGGTAGAAGAGGGCTCTTTCCGTGAAGACTTATATTTTCGCTTGAATGTCATTCCGATTGAATTACCGTCGCTCCGTGAACGGAAAGAAGATTTAGCACTGCTCATTCCGTATTTCCTAAATAAATATGCGGAAGAAATGCAAAAACCACTTCCTTCCCTTTCGCAAGAAGCATATAAAAAGTTGCAGACCTATGACTATCCGGGGAATATTAGGCAGCTAGGCAATATTCTTGAATATGCTGTTGCGATGGCTAAAGGCAGCATTATCTTGGAGCAGGACTTGCCAATTGCCATACAAAATGAGCAGGAAGATTCCTCGTTAATACCTGCTGAGTTCGTTTGTGAGAAGAAGGTCATTGAAATTCCGATCAACTCTACTATGAAGGAAGCAGAGCGGTTGATTATCGAGTCTGTGCTTTTACAATGTGAGGGAAATAGGAGGAAAACCGCCAATATGCTTGGGATTAGCGAACGAAATCTCCGTAATAAACTGAATCTATACCGTCAAGATTAATAATAGAGGGAAATAAATGCCGGGTGGGGAAAAATTTGCCGTTACTACCCGGCATTTTTTGCCGCTTGTCCAGCGATTTCTTTCGTTATTATGATGATTTTTTAATGGCACGAAATTTGCATATTAATAGTGTAAGCTCTTATGAAAGTGAAAATAGGGGTGAGGATATGAAAAAATATACAAGCTTGGCATTTGTATTATGTTTATTGCTTATTATGAACGTGGCATGTAGAAATCAAGCCTCTTCTGATGAAGAGAGTGCAAAAGATTCCAAGTCTGAAGCGCAGACCCATGGAGAACTTGCTGGAAAACCAGTCACGATTTTGACAGGAGGAACATCTGGCGTTTACTTCCAACTTGGTCAGGCTCTGGCCCAAATTTATGGAGAGAAGCTAGATGCCAAGGCAAGCGTGCAAACAACTGGGGCTTCTGAAGAAAATATCAACAAAATTTCACAGAATCAAGCGGAGCTGGGATTTGCGGTTGTTGTCGCTGTTGCAGACGCTTACAACGGAGAAGGAAACTTCGCTAAAGATGGAGCGCTATCGAATGTAAGAGCGGTTGCTTCGCTATATCCAAACTATATGCAGATTGTAGCACTTAAGTCGGCAAAAATTCAGACACTACAGGACTTGAAGGGGAAAAGCATTGCAATCGGAGAGATGGCTAGCGGCACAGAAATGATGGCCAAGCATATTTTGAATGCGGCCGGTATTACATATGCCGATCTGAACGTGAACTATCTATCTTTTGCAGAAGGAATCGAAGGGATTAAAAACGGTACAATAGACGTAGCCTTTCTTTCCTCAGGTTATCCCAATTTGGGAATTATGGAATTAGCAGCAACCAACGAAGTTGAAATGATTCAGGTACCGAAAGAACTGACAGAGAAATTAAAGAAAAATGATTCCGCTTTTGATAGTGGAATCATTCCAGCTAACACGTATAAAGGTGTAAAAGAGAATCGGGAAACGGTTATGGTGAATAATCTTCTGATTACAAATGAAGAGATGCTGGAAGAAGAAGTATATGAACTGACAAAAACATTATTTAATCATCTGGAAAATCTTCGCAATGCACATAGCTCAGCTAAGAACATCCAACTAGAAAAAGCCATACAAAACCTACCAGTGCCACTACACCCTGGGGCAGAAAAATATTATAAAGAAAAAGGCGTTCTAAACGAAAAGGAAGAGACGCATAAATAGCGGTCATTGCTGTGCTTGATTTCATAGCCTGCCTTTCATAAAAAGAAAACAACGATTAATATGCCTAAACTTGATTATTTTTTTATACCGCAATCAACAAATGACGAAACCTTCTAAACGGTCTTAAGAAAGGATAAACGATATCATTTGAAAAAGAACGTTCGGTAGTTATTGAATTATCGAGTAATGACAAGAGCAAAATAAAGGTACTTTTAACATCAGTATTTTAAAAGGGGGATTTACTATGGCTCAATCTATAGATCGCGCAAAGACGCGACGTATTACAGGAAACATTTTTAAAGGTTCGGTCGGAAATTTAATCGAATATTACGACTGGTATGTATATGCTGCTTTTGCAGTGTATTTCTCGTCTCAGTTTTTTCCTCAGGGAGATTCAACTAGCCAACTGCTTAACACGGCGGCAATCTTCGCTGCAGGATTCCTCATGCGCCCATTAGGGAGTCTGTTGATGGGACGCTATGCTGATCGTCATGGTCGCCGTGCTGCACTTACACTTTCCATTACGATTATGGCCAGTGGCTCTCTCATCATAGCTTGTATCCCAGGTTATGATCAAATTGGCATTCTGGCGCCTATTCTTCTCGTTCTGGCACGCTTACTTCAAGGGTTGTCATTAGGTGGCGAGTATGGAACCTCGGCAACGTACTTGTCTGAGATGGCCAGCAGCGGTCGCCGCGGATTTTATTCAAGCTTTCAGTATGTTACACTAATTGGCGGACAGCTGATTGCATTGGCTGTTCAGATTATTCTTCAACAAATACTCAGTGAAGCTGCTATGATGTCCTGGGGCTGGCGCATTCCTTTTGTCATCGGAGCGCTAGGAGCATTAGCTGTGCTGTGGCTGCGCCGCACAATGGACGAATCCGAACAGTTCTCAAAAATGGATTCTGAAAGCCGTGAGAGTGCTGGAACCCTTCGAGCTTTGATGCAGCATCCTAAAGCGGTGCTAACAGTGGTCGGTCTAACACTCGGTGGTACTGTTGCTTTTTATACATACACAACCTATTTACAGAAGTTCATGGTGAATACTGTAGGTCTTCCTAAGGAAATCGTCAGCTGGATCAATTTCAGTGCCCTGCTCGTATTCATTGTTCTTCAGCCTCTCGCTGGTATGCTGTCTGACAAAATCGGACGACGTCCTTTATTAATGAGTTTCGGTATTTTGGGAATGGTGCTGACGGTACCACTATTTTTGATTATGGAGCAGACGAAGAGTCCTATCGCTGCTTTCCTGCTCATGCTGGCAGGTCTGATCATTGTTACTGGTTATACGTCTATTAATGCGATCGTGAAGGCTGAGCTTTTCCCGACAGCAATCCGTGCCCTTGGCGTAGGATTCCCCTATGCTCTTACTGTGGCCGTGTTTGGTGGTACGGCGGAGTTCGTCGCGTTATGGCTCAAGAATATTGGCGCTGAGTCGCTCTTTTATTTCTATGTAGCTGCTTGTATTGCAGTTAGTTTCCTTGTTTACTGGCGCATGAGTGAGTCCTCAGCTACCTCTCACATTGAAGCGGAGCTTGAGAATGAAGAAGCTAGTGACGATGACCGACATAAGGTATTATAAAAGGATGTAACAACATAAATATAAGGTAAAGAATAGAGTAGGGTGCACCTTTTTCAAGGCTTCCCTGCTCTATTTTCTTTTTAGCAAAGGTGTTAAAAAATAGGTAACGATAGAAAGTTTCGAGATCAATTAGTATAATTCATATAGAACGTATGTTTTAAAAGGGGATGTGATAAGTGAGCTAGAATAAATAGTTAATGCTAGTTGAGAGAGAATCATGAAAATCAATCGATTGGAAAAGGAGTTTTGAGATGACAACATACAAGACGAGAGCCGAAGTACCATTACACGAAAAATGGGATTTGACTGATTTATATTCTGAACAAAGCAAATGGGATGAGGACTATCTGGAAATTGAAAAAATAGCGAATGACCTAAAGGGATTTGATGGGGAAATTCATGATGGCCAATCCTTGTATCACTATTTGAAACAAAGAGAAGAGTTATCCTTTTTATTCAACAAATTGTATGCCTATGCGATGTTATATGTTGATGAGGATACACGAGAAACGACCGCGCAGTCATTATTAGATCGTGCAAAACAGCTTAGTGTAAAGGTTAGTTCTGCTACCTCCTTCTTCATGCCATATTTACTGAGCTTGGATGAGGATACGTTAAAAGGGTACATATCAACAGAAGAACGATTAGCTTATTTTGAGGAGGATTTATTCGACTCTTTTCGATACAAGCAACATGTGTTAAGTAAGGAGCAAGAGGGGGTTCTCTCTCAATTAGGTGAGGCGCTCTCGGTACCAAGTCAAACTTTCGGTATGTTGAATAATGCTGATATTAAGTTTGGGGAAGTTACTGGTAAAAATGGTGAAGCTGTTGAGCTTACAAGAGGAATGTATGCAAAATTGATTGAGGACGAGGATCGTGAAAAGCGAAAGGAAGCGTATAAAGCCTATTATCAGCCATACGTCCAATTAAAAAATTCGATTGCTTCGACACTTTCAGCAGCCATTAAAAATAATGTGACACTAGCTAGAATTCGTCAATATCCCTCAAGCCTAGAAAAAGCGTTATTTGGTGATCAGGTTCCAAAAGAGGTTTATGAAAATCTGATCCTCACAACGAAAAAAAATATTGCTCCACTCCATCTATACACTCAGATTCGTAAGGAAAAGCTGAAGCTGGATGAACTTCATCAATATGACTTGAGTGTTCCGCTCGTAGGTGGTGTAAAACAAGTCATTTCTTATGATGAGGCTTTTGATATTATGTGTAAGGCTCTTGCACCACTTGGGAAAGAGTATATTGAGATTTTACATGAATTTAAAAATGGTCGTTACATTGATGTGAGAGAAACACCTGGTAAACGATCAGGCGCATACAATCTCGGAGTGTACGGCGTTCATCCATTTATCCTCTTAAACCATCAGGATGATTTGGATAGCTTATTCACACTTGTTCATGAATGTGGCCATGGAGTTCACAGTAAGCTAAGCTCGCAGCATCAACCACAAATTACAGCGCGATATAGTATTTTTGTTGCAGAAGTCGCTTCGACAGTCAATGAGGTCCTATTAATTAATTATTTATTAAACAATGAGCAAGACTCACAAGTCCGGAAGCATCTTCTTAACCATTTCATCGATCAATTTAAGGGGACATTTTTTACACAGGTGATGTTTGCTGAATTTGAACAGAAAATCCATGAAATGGCTGAAAATGGCCAGCCTTTAAATGTTGATGTGTTTAATCAAACATATGAGACGCTCTTTAGAGAGTATAATGGGGATGAAATTGTCTTCGATGACGAGGTGAAATATGGATGGTCAAGAATTCCTCATTTTTATCGACCATTTTATGTTTACAAATATGCAACTGGCTTTGCCTCAGCAATCCATCTAGCAACTAAGATTTTGGAAGGCGACCAAAAGACATTAGATGCATATCTAAAATTTTTAAAGAGTGGTAGTTCGGATTATCCACTAGAATTGTTAAAAAAGACAGGAGTAAATTTGACAACACCAACTCCAATTGAAAATGCTCTAAGCCGGTTTAGCGAGCTTGTTGAAGAGTTTTCTAAGCTTTAAAGGAAAAACAGAAGTTGATGACAGCTTATCAACTTCTGTTTTTTTTTTTTTTTTGTTAAGTGATAAAAAACTTGTTATTTTTCTTTGATTTCATCTTTGTAAATGGCTTTTAACTGTTTGAATATTTAAAATATTTTGTTTTATTCCCCAAAATCGCATTGACACGTTTTTTTTACGGTGGTAATATATGTGAAAGATAAGGAGGTGATGTCGTTATTCTAGAATAGTGAATATAAGTTATTTTTTATGAACAAATATGAAATCGCTTACAATTATGCGTTTTACCTCAGTGGATTGACAACGAATTTTGGATGAAATTAGAAGATTTTGTGTGCATGGTTCAAAAAAATTTTCATCTATGACTAACTGAAGCTCGTCATTCGTTAAATAAGTGGAGGTAGAAGGCAAATGGTAACTAGTACATAGATTAAGAAGGTAGTGCAGCTACATAAGATGTTGTCTCTTCTTCTAAGTGAAGCAGAGATCGCATACATGTTGAATTTTAAAAAATATGTAAGAGAATCTAACAAGTAAATTGAACAACCGAAATTATCGGGTTAATATTCAGAATATACTTACAATTCTATATAGTTAACGGTTGATTGTTATGGGAGAGAGCGGTAAATCCGTCACCGAAGGAGAAAGTTTATAAAAATACCTTATAAACAAAACTCTCAGGTAAAAGGACTATAACAGGACGTAGCTCTGGAGAGTGCATGTTGTTATATATGCCACCAAAGGGGACACGCTGTTTTAAAGCGTGACAAACTCTCAGGTAAAAAGGACAGGGAAGGTAGAAAGCTCTACCTTACTCTGTCCTTTTTTGTCTTTATCAAATTGAATGATGTGGTGAAAATTTCAACCGTTCAACAATATTGAAGAGAAAAGAGGAGGAAGTGTATGGAGAGTGCAATGAGGTTAGCGACGAGTTTTCCTATGTGGATTATAGCCCTGATTATTTTAGGTGTTGTTATTTTTCAAGCGATTGTCTTTATGAGACTTGCAACGAAAACAAGTCAGAGTGTAGGGCTGACGAATAGCGAAGTGAAAAGTGCGATCAAAGTTGGAGGGATTTCGGCCATTGGTCCTGCGATGGGCAGTATGATTATCGCGGTATCATTAATTACATTCCTCGGAGAGCCGCTCACATTAATGCGGTCTGCAGTTATTGGTTCCTCTGCGATCGAGTCTGTCGGTGCAAGTCTTGCAGCACAGGCTTATGGGACGGAATTAGGCTCTGTAGGCTTTAATGAACAAGCATTTACAACAGTCGTTTGGACCTTATGCTTAGGAGGATTAGGTTGGTTATTCTTTGTTGTCTTATTTATTAAATCACTAAGTAAAGTGGAACAAAAAGTAGTAAATAACAACAATGCTAAAAAGGGAAATCTTATGGCGATCATCTCAAGTGCAGCAATGTTGGGGGTATTTGGGAACTTCACAACTGGTGAGGTGTTAAAGGGGATTACGCATACAGGAGTTATTTTAACCGCTGCAATCACAATGTTTGTTTTGTTTTCTCTCTCAAATAAGTTAAAAATGAATTGGATTAAGGAATGGTCACTAGGACTATCGATTTTAGTATCGTTAACAGTCAGTTACTTTATCACTCTTTAAACAATCATAATCGGGAGGTTTTAAAATGAATGTGAATAAAAATACGGCGGTTGCTCCGTTAGAAGTGACAGAAGTTCTAGTTGAAAATTCTAGTCTAGGAATGGAAGAATTTCATCGGAAATCTCACTTTTGGGGCCGTTTGACGATGTGGATGGTCATCATTTTAACCTTAGCATTGCCTTTGTATCTTTCATTTGTGCTTGGCTACCATCCAGGCTGGACACCAATAATCGCGGGGTTCTTAGCATTTGCCACTCTAGTAGGATATGCATGGGTAATTGAGCCAATTTCATATTATCCAACTCTTGGAGTTTCCGGAACATATCTTGCATTTTTAACAGGGAATATATCTAGTATGTGTCTTCCATCTGCTGCCTCTGCACAAAATGCATTAGGGGTGGAACCAGGAACAAAAAAAGGAGAAATTGTTGCTGCTTTAGCCATTTCAGCCGCCTCTTTAGTCAATATTGCAATACTTGCTGTCATTATTGCAGGAGGATCATATATTATTTCGATCATACCTCCGCAGATTCAAAATACATTTCAATATATCATTCCAGCTATTTTTGGCGGAATAATGGCGCAATTTGCAATGAAGAAACCGTTATATGGCATCATTGCGATGATAATTGGACTAGCTGTCAACCTGTTACCAATCATGATGTTTTTTAAAGGTGTTATTTGTATCACCCTGACAATCGTAATTTGTATCTATTTGGAAAAAGTGAAAACGAAAAAAGTACACGCTGAATAAACAAGTGAAAAAGGGCGGAATCACTGTAATCTTTCCCTCGAACAAAAAATCATAGAGGAGTTGTTTTGAATTGAGTAAAGAAACGATTTTAGATTGGGTGAACGGTAATCAAGATTTATTTACAGAAATGGCTCGAAAAATTTGGGAAAACCCTCAGGTAGCTTATGAGGAGACGTATGCATCCAATTTACAGATTAAGATGTTAGAAGAAGCTGGCTTTACGATTCAAACAAATATCGGCGGAGTACAGACAGCCTTTATCGCTGAATATGGTTCTGGTCATCCAACCATTGGAATTTTAGGAGAATATGATGCCTTACCAGGATTGTCACAAACTGTGAGCTCTATTCAAAATGAAGTGGTTCCAAACGGACCAGGACACGGCTGTGGGCATAATTTGCTAGGGACTGCGGGAGTGGAGGCGGTCATTGCAGTTAAAGAGGCGATGGATACTCATGGATTAGGTGGTACGATTCGTTATTATGGTTGTCCTGCAGAGGAAGTTCTCTCAGGCAAAACATTTATGGCTAGAGCTGGTGTATTTGATGATCTTGATAGTGCGTTAACATGGCATCCTTGGACAGCAAATTCGATCGCAACGACAAGTATGCAATCAATGGTTTCGATCAAGTTTCATTTTAAAGGGATTACAGCTCATGCAGCGGCGGCACCTCATGCAGGCAGAAGTGCACTTGATGCCGTTGAACTGATGAATACTGGGGCAAATTATTTGCGAGAGCACGTACTAGATGGCTCGCGAATCCATTATGTGATTACAAATGGTGGAATGGCTCCGAATATAGTCCCAGAACACGCATCAGTCTGGTATTACTTAAGAGCTGCAACAAAAGAGCAAGTTGAAGATATACTAACGAGAGTACAGAAAATTGCAAAAGGGGCGGCGATGATGACTGAGACTGAAGTAGACTCTGAAATATTAGCATATCCCTTTGAAACACTGACAAATGATGTTTTAAATGAAATCTTATATGAAAATATGAAACTTACAGATTCGCAGATCTTTACAGAAGAAGAAGTTACTTTTGCAAAAGGGTTAATAGAATCAATTAATCCAGCAATCGCAAAGAATAATAGTGAAGACATCCTACCTACAAATATACAGTTTCATCGGCACTTAAAGGGGACAACTATGGGAGGCTCTACTGATGTAGGTGACGTAAGCTGGATTACATCAGTGGGGCAAGTCATGACAACGTGCGCACCAATAGGTGTACAATTACACTCTTGGCAAGCGACTGCTTCATTCGGTTCGACGATTGGTTTTAAAGGCATGCATTTAGCAGCTAAAACAATGGCACTATCTGTTTATGATCTGTTGACTACTCCTAATCTTATTGAAAAAGCACAGGCAGAATTTAAGCAAAGCACACTAACAAAACAATATAAGCCTGGAATTCCAGAAGATGTTATGCCTCCTAGAGGGAAAGATAGCGAGCGATTAGAAACCGTCAAATGAAGATGACATAGGTGAAGAGCTTTTTAAATTGTTACGATAAATTGGTTGCAAAATTGGATAGAAGCGGATGAAGATTGTAGGAGAGATCGATAAAATCAGATCGACACCGAAGGAGCAAGACCCCAAAAAAGCCTTGGGATTAAAACTCTCAGGTAAAAGGACTTCAATCGGACGCACCTCTGGAGAGAGCTAATAAGCCACCAAAGGGGAACACTTCTGTCTGAGCGGTGATTCTTACTCGTTCAGACAGAAGGTAATCTCTCAGGTAAAAAGGACAGAGGAAAGGTAGAATAGCCAATTTGCCTTTCTTCTGTCCTTTTTTGCGGGTGAAAATTAAAGGAGGAAATGTCTATAAAAATATAGTTCAGAGCTTTTTAATTGTGATGCAATGACTTATTCGCTAGCAGGAATGCACAAATGGGAGACCCCAATTGCTTGGGTAGCAGTGACGAATACAGGCATAAAGGTGAAGGAACGCTTATTTTGTAAAAAATCTTAGGGCTGAGGTGGAGAAAATGAGTAAAACAATCGACTTAAAACGAACACCACTTTTTGAAATCTATGAAAAATACGGGGCAAAAGTCATTGATTTTGGTGGCTGGGAAATGGCAGTGCAATTTTCTAGTATTTTAGAAGAGCATGAGGCTGTTAGAAAAGAAGCAGGACTTTTTGATGTTTCACATATGGGAGAAGTGCTTATTGAAGGGGAAGATGCAGAAAGCTATCTTAATTATCTTTTAACAAACGATGTGACGAAATTGAAAATCAATCAAGCGCAATATACGGCGATGTGTTATCCAAATGGAGGCATAGTGGATGACTTATTAGTTTACAAGTTGGAAAATGAAAAATACTTACTCGTCATTAACGCATCTAACATCGACAAAGATTACGAGTGGATGATGCAGAATGAAAGAGGTAGTGTCTCAATTAAAAATATTTCAAGTAACGTTGCTCAGCTTGCCATTCAAGGTCTAAAAGCAGAAGCAATTTTACAAAAGTTAACCGAAACACCATTGTCAGAAATAAAATCTTTCAACTTTGCTCCAAATGTTAACCTCGCTGGCATCAATAATGTCCTCGTATCTCGAACAGGTTATACAGGGGAAGACGGATTCGAACTCTATTTAGAAGCAGAACAAGTCGTCTTGTTATGTGAGAAGCTTCTAGAAGCAGGTAAGGATGATGGCTTAAAGCTATGTGGACTTGGTGCCCGTGATACCCTACGTTTTGAAGCACGTCTAGTGCTCTATGGACAAGAACTTACTAGAGAAATCAGTCCGCTCGAAGCAGGAATAGGTTTTGCTGTCAAAACAAACAAAGAAAATGAGTTTATCGGTAAATCAGTATTGAAAAAACAAAAGGAAAATGGAATCCAGCGAAAAATAGTTGGAATCGAAGTAACTGGGAGAGGCATTCCACGTCATGGGTATAACGTGTTTTCAGAAGATGGCAAGGAGATTGGATATATTACATCAGGAACACATTCACCAACGTTAAAGAAAAGTTTAGGTCTTGCATTGCTGTCAGCACAGCATTCTGAAGTTGGAACGAAGCTTAAAGTAGAAATCCGTAATAAAAAAGTCGATGCAGTTGTTGTCAAAACACCGTTCTATAAAAAGGGCTAAGAAAATGAAATGCTCAAAGTGAAAATTCCCGTTTGTTCACGATTAATCAATTGTCATCACCAATACTAGTCAATACCTTACTATTGAGTTAACAAATAAAACGAATGTAATAGCAAAAGATAGATTACTAACTGTCGTTGTATGAAAAAAGAAACTCGTCGAGAGAACTGGTTCAGTTTAGCTACTAGATAGAAATATTTTTTATTTGTCTAAAAAATAAACCCCTTCAGAATTCTGAAGGGGATAACGGCCGTAAAAGTCCGATAAGTCTTGCCTTAACGCTCAGCTAATTTCTTTTTATCGAAAGCAGCCTTTTGAATAAATGGGATAACCCATCTGTCTAAACCGTATTTACCTGCATTAAAGCCTGCGAACAAACCGATTGCTCCAAAAAAAGATCTGTTGGGATATGAGAAACAGTTCCAGCCATAAAGAATGAGAAGTTCATGACAAGACCAAAGAAAATAGCAGCTGCTGTAAAGCATCCTAAAATAAGTCCTAAACCTACTAAAAATTCACCAAGAGGTACGAGTGTATTGAATAGAGTAACGTTTGGTAGGGCAAAGCCTTCTAAAAATGACACATACCAGCTATAAACAGCGTTGCCATAGGGCCCATAACCGGGTTATCGATCGCATTTTGTAAATAACCAGAAGCATCAAATTCACCAGTTAATTTTCCCCAGCCTGCTGTAAGCCAAGAATATCCCATAAATAAGCGAATAGCAGTTAAAATCCCCGCAGCAACTGAACTTTCTCTTAACTATTTTACGACCATTTGAAACACTCCTTAATGATTTACATTTATTTTTATTAGTACAACGAAAATATACCAAATTCCATCACTTAAAATGAAAGTTTGCTCACAATTTAACAAATATACAATAAAAAATTGAACATATCATTTCATTCTTGAATTTTTATCCTTTTTTTTGCATTTATGTAAAATAAGTTAACATCGAATGCTTTTATTTTTGTCTATTTTCAAATATAATAAGATTAATAGAGGAGTTCACAAAATTGTCAAAATTAAAGTGTGAAACTGCTAGAGATTGGTGTGGGCTTTTGATCAAGAGAGACTACTTATGGAGGGTGAGGAATATGATTAGAACCGTTTCGGCAGGTCTACTTGGTTTGCTTCTTCTTATTATTGAATCAATGATTGTTATGAAGATAAAAGGATATCATACGATTGAATATAGTGGAATAGCAGACTTTATTGCGATTTGGGCAATGAATTTCTTTCTAGTCTTTTCTATAATGACACAGCTATTAAAGTGGTATGAAACGAAGCTCGATTATAAAAAGAGGAGAGAAGGCAATATTTAAAACATTAGTCAAGATAGCCCTTAATGTAACCATCCTCTTTAAATTCCATCTGTCTATACATAATATCTTGCTGGATAGGGAAATGTTAACACTAACATGTCATGCAGATGGAGGTACCGATGATTTATATTTACAATGATTTTGGTGGTACACATACTACTTCACTGGCAGCTGCCTACCATTTAAAACTCCTAACACCATCTTCAAGAATACTAACAAAAGAAGAAATTTTAGCTGTTCCCTACTTTAATAAATTAAAAAAAGAGGATGCAGGAAGAATCATCTTTCATGGAATAGATGAAGAAGGTCATCCTGTCTATACAATTGGAAGGAGATCTTCTAAGCTTGTCGTCCCTGCTTTATCAGACCTGATCTTACTATTGGAAAATCGCTATCAATTTAATGAAAAAATTGTTTTTTCAAATACTTCACCAACGGTACCTTTTGCGATGACGATGGGTGGGTTTTTCTCCAGAGGGTTAGGGATTGATATGATCGGAGTGCCTTTACTTGTCAAGGGTGCCCAGCAATGTTGTCACCATATCGCTGAATTAGTTGAAAAGACAAAACAAATTGCAAACGAAGCAAAGGATCAAAAAATCATAAAGATTGAGAATAAGGAATTTCAAGCTTGAAACTTTTTGAAATAAGGGTGTCCCAAAGGTGATTATTTACTTTTGGGACACCCTTATTTCATTGTAATATCAGAATTTATAAGTTTAGACTTCGAGAATTTTCCAGCGCAAGCGTCCTAGTCCCTCGAGGTCATACTATGCCTGAGGCTGATCAAGGCGCTTGCGCTTTTGTTCTGCGATTGTGTTATTCATTGCGTATTTTCTTGTTGCGGAAAGCTTTCATACAAATGACAAGCAAGTTGAATTTGTAAAAAATCATCCGGATTTTCGAGGTCAAGCTGAAGCAGGTCCTCAATCTTTTTCAAGCGTTGGTAGAGTGTATTTTTATGAATATGAAGCTTCTCAGCTGAATCAATGGTGGATTTGTTCGATTTTATATACGCAAAAAGTGTTTTTTCTAATTCATTTTTTCGCGATTTTACTGTACGCAGTGGCGACAAAATTTCATTTGTATAGTTTTCTATTTCAGATGAAGACTGAGTGATAAATAAACGATTAATGCCCATTTTTTGATAATGCATGATATCCGTTTTTCGGCGGCTAATTGCATAAGAAAGCGATTTTTTAGCCTCATCATAGGATTTAGAAATCGAATCGATTCCGTGATGAGAAGTGCTTAGGCCGGCATAGATTAAAGTTTCTGCTTGTTCTCCCCATTTGAACAATTGTGCTTGGAGTTTGACAATCAAATCATCAATCGCATCGTAAGTATTTGTAGGGAGCAGAATTGTTATCTTATTGTGAAAACCAAAAATGATTTTCCTTTTTTCTGGAATGTGTCGTTTGATTTTAATAATTAATCGATGAATTTCATTCTCCAATGTGAATAAATCACGATAAGAATCAACTTTTAGTAATAAAACTGTGTAAATTGAGTTTTTATTTATGCCTAGTGATTCTCCAATTTCCTCTAGTTTTGCTGGATTTTTCGTATGAAGTAAGTCATGAAATAATTCTTGAGTCTTCTTATAATATACTTCTGCCTGGGTTTTACGTTTTGTCATCTCCAACGCTAGCACGGAGCTTGCTTGTTCAATTGTCACGATATCTAATGCCGATAGGGGTGTGTAAAGTGGAATTGCAAAACAACCAAGTGAGACACGATCTGATAAAATAGGGTAAATATAGGTTTTCGTTTCATTTTGATAAAAGGAATCTATATAAATGGGTGTTTTCTTATTAGAAAAATTCTGTGAAAATGCATCTATCATTGCCTGTTGATTGGCGACGTTCATTTTCTGATAAAGTTCTGTCTCAAGGTAATCAAAAAAGAAAACATCTCTGTTCATGATTCTGTTTATTTCAAAAATAATAAACTCTACACTCTTATTTTGCAGAGAAAGCTGTGTTAGTGTCTCGTGTATTTCTGCTCTTTTCAACAGAAGTTCATTTTTTTCTGTTAGCTGCTTTGTTAAAATCGTTATTTCATCTAGCCGATCTTGGGCATTTTTATAGAGATTTGCATTTTTGATAGCGATCGCTGCTTGAGCGGTGAAAATTTGTAATAAGTTTAAATCATTATTGTTTAATTGGCCTTGTGACTCTAATTGTTGAACCGTCATTACGCCAAACGCTTTGTTTTCCAAGATGAGAGGAACCGAAATAAGCGCCTTTATTTTTGCATTATCAAAAGACTCCTGAATATAATGGAAATTATCCTCCGATAAAGTTGCCATTCCTTGATAAATTTCAGATCGAGAATAGTAAATGACTGGTAGGCCATCCTTAAAAACCTTTCCGGTAATGGATTCGCCGCTTTTTAATTTTGTAGCACGAAGTTGGTCATTAAAGCCTACCGATGCCCTTGGGATTAAACGCTCTGTTTTTTCATCATACAATTGTAGGTATCCGACATCTGCAGCAGGAATAACACTAAGAGCATGGGTAATAATAGAATTCAATACTTCTTGTAGCTCTAAAGATGATGTGATTGAGCGCGTACTTTCTAACATACTGGCAAGTTCAGCATCTTTCGCCTTCATTTTGTTTTTGATGTTTAGATAAGAAAAAATCAAATAAAAAGAATCAAGCTCATCCTTAAATTGATCAATAGTTGGACATGCTAGATAGAAAAGGACTTTTTCGTTTTCTGGATAAAAAAATGAAATTCGCGTTGACTCACCATCTGTTTGGATAATCATTTTTTCATCTTTAGAGGAAGTAGGAATTACGAATTTAGATTTATTTATTTCGATATCACCATGTGCATAAACGAATTGAGCAGGTTGATCGATCTGTTGAAAATAATAAAGTTCAAATGAGATTTTGTCGAATTTATTGTGTAAAAATGAGAGAAATAAGTCGTTATTTGTCATAAAAAAACCTCCGTATAGACAAGTATACACTGAAAATGAATATTTGTTGTGTAAATGAACATTGATATAATTTTCTAATAATTTATTATATTCTGTATAGAAAAAACAGCTTTTTTGAAGTAGTGTGGAGGGAAAGAAAAATGAGTGAACCAATTGTTGCGGCATTATTAATCATATTACTTATTGCGGTAGGAGAAGTTATATCAATTATGTCAAAAGCGAGAATCCCGATGTTATTAATTGTTTTCATGGGATATTTTATTTTATTATGGACAGGTATTTTTCCACCTGAGCTTATTGCCAACTCAGGATTAGGTGCTTTTGGAGCACTGATGATCGCACCGGTTATTGTTCATCTGGGGACGATGATTCCGCTTAGTGTCCTTAAAGGTCAGATAAAAGCAGTGTTTATCGCAATCATAGGAATTGTTTTTGCGGTTATTTTACTTATGATTGTAGCAGTTCCAATTATCGGTTATCCGGCAGTTGTTGCTGGAGCAGGACCTTTAACTGGAGGACTTATATCTGTTGTGGTGACAACGGAGAAGCTACAGGAGCTAGGACTTGTTAGTTTAATTGCAATTCCTGCACTTGTCGTTGGATTACAGAGTTTAATTGGTATGCCCCTTGCTGGAAACCTTTTGAGTCGATATGCAAAAAAACATCTTGCGACACTTGATTTTGCGAACGTTGTAGAAGCGAAAGAAAATGTAGTGGAAGAAACGAAAAAAACGTGGCTACCTGAAAAGTATCAAACTTCTGTTATTTTGCTCTTGCAATTGTTCATAGGTGGTGCCCTTGCCATTGGTTTAGGTAAGTTAACAGGGATTAACTACAGTATATGGGCATTATTAATTGGATTTATTGGCTCATATATTGGTTTTTACCAAAAAAATATGATGGAGCGCGCGAATTCATTTGGCATCAGTATAATGGGGATTATTCTAGTTGTTGTTGCATCGGCGAATAGTGTGACATTTGCATTATTTGTTGAGCATTTGCCAAGTGTCATTGTGATTCTTATTGTTGGTTCAATTGGAATTATCATTGGTGGCTATTTCGCATCAAAATGGGTCAAATGGGATCCACTAAAAGGAGTTCCGGTTGCATTAACAGCTATGTTTGGCTTTCCTGGTGATTATATTATTTGTGAAGAGGTAAGCAGAAGTGAAGGTAAGAATGAGCAGGAGCGTAAAGCGATATTAGATGAAATCCTAACACCAATGCTTGTCGGTGGATTTACGACTGTTACTGCTGCTTCGATTATCATTGCAAGTATACTTGTTCAAACACTTTAATTTATTATATGGGAGACGATTGTTTTGGAAAAGCTATATACATTACTAGATCAGGCATATGATGAAATGGTTGAAGTGCGCCGTTATTTGCATCAATATCCTGAATTATCATTTGAAGAAGTGGAAACACCAAAATATATTGCTGAATATCATAAAAAACTTGGACATGAAGTTCGTGTCGGAGTTGGTGGTAGAGGTGTTGTTGCTACGTTACGAGGCGGGAAACCAGGACAGACAGTTGCATTACGTGCAGATTTTGATGCCTTGCCAATCCATGAAGAAACAGACCTACCGTTTAAATCGACAGTAGACGGGGTTATGCACGCTTGTGGACATGATAGTCACACTGCAACGCTTTTAGTGCTCGCAAAAGTATTAAACTCTATGAAGGAAGAAATCTCAGGGAATGTCGTTTTCATTCACCAGCATGCAGAAGAAGTTTTGCCAGGTGGAGCAATTGCTATGATTGAGGATGGTTGTTTAGATGGGGTCGATGTCATCTTCGGTCAGCACATTTGGTCGCCAACTCCTGTTGGGACAATCGAGTATCGTACTGGCCCTTTAATGGCAGCGGCTGACTTTTTTAAAGTGAAAATTCAAGGTCGAGGCGGGCATGGCTCACAACCACATATGACAAAAGATAGTGTTGTAATTGGATCACAGCTTGTAAGCAATCTGCAGCAAATTGTTTCGCGAAGAGTCGATCCCCTTGATTCAGCGGTTCTTTCGATTGGTTCATTCGAGGCGAAAAATGCACCAAATGTCATTGCAGATACAGCAAAACTTGCTGGCACTGTGAGAACATTCAAAGAAAGCACTCGTGAATACGTAGAACAAGAGATTGAAAGAATTATAAAAGGAACATGTATGACAGGCGATGTGGAATATACATTTGAGTATCAAAAAGGCTACTCTGCTGTCATCAATCCGAAAGAAGAAATTGAATTTGTCATGGATCTAGCTAAATCCGTACCTGGTGTAACAGCTGTAAATGAATGTGAACCGCAAATGGGTGGAGAAGACTTCTGTTATTACTTGCAGCATGTTAAAGGGGCATTCTTCTTTACAGGTGCCCAAAACCCGGAGTGGGAAACAACATATCCTCATCATCATCCAAAGTTTAATATTGATGAAAAAGGAATGCTAATCGCTGCTAAAACATTAGGAGTTGCGACATTAACGTACTTGGAGAAAAATAAATAAGCAGAAATGACCTGACTCATTTTGTGGAAGGTAATTTTTTAAGAGTGTAAATAATCAAGTAAACATAATGAGGAAAATCATTATGTTTACTTGATATTTTTGTTTTTATCAATCTATTATTAATGGTTATAGACGAATTACTTATTCAAATAAAGGGGTTGTACCAACTTGGAAACATTATATCGTTTATTAGATGAAGCATACGACGAAATGGTAGAAATTAGACGTTATTTGCATCAATATCCGGAACTTTCGTTTGAAGAAGTGAAAACGGCTAAATACATTGTTGAATATCATGAAAAATTAGGTCATGAGATTCGCACTGGTGTAGGAGGAAATGGTGTTGTCGCTACCTTACGTGGTGGTAAACCGGGTCAGACGGTTGCCTTAAGAGCAGATTTTGATGCTCTACCGATTCACGAAGAGACTGACTTGCCGTATAAATCGACTGTAGACGGTGTCATGCACGCCTGTGGACATGATAGTCATACAGCAACGCTTCTCGTCCTCGCCAAAGTGTTAAACAGGATGAAGGATGAGATCGAAGGCAATGTCATCTTCATTCATCAACACGCTGAAGAGAAACCACCAGGTGGGGCGATTGGGATGATTGAAGACGGCTGTTTAGATGGAGTTGATGTAATTTTCGGTCAACACATTTGGTCGCCAGCACCTGTTGGGACGATTGAGTATCGCCCTGGTCCCTTAATGGCAGCCGGTGACGCCTTCAAAATAACGATTCAAGGTAGTGGCGGACATGGAGCACAACCGCATACGACAAAGGATAGTGTTGTAATTGGCGCACAGCTCGTTAGCAATCTGCAACAAATTGTTTCACGGAGAATTGATCCCCTTGATACAGCTGTTATCTCAATTGGTTCATTTGAAGCGGTAAATGCGCCGAACGTCATTGCCGATACTGCCATCCTTGAGGGGACAGTACGGACATTTAAAGAAAGCACCCGAAGCTATATTGCTGAAGAGATGGAGCGCGTTATAAAAGGAACATGTTTAGCTGGCGATGTGGAATACACCTACGAATACCAGAAGGCATACCCAGCAGTTATCAATCCAGTAGAAGAAATCGAATTTGTCATGGAGCTTGCTAAATCAGTACCTGGTGTAACAGCTGTAAAGAAAGTCGAACCGCAAATGGGTGGAGAAGATTTCGCCTTTTACTTACAACACATCAAAGGTGCATTTTTCTTTACAGGTGGTCAGAATCCAGAAGTGAACGCTATTTATCCTCATCATCATCCCAAATTTAATATTGATGAAAAAGGAATGTTAATCGCAGCCAAGACGTTGGGGGTCGCTACGTTAACGTATTTGGAGAAAAATAAATAATTGAATCGAGATGTACCGTAATTTGTGAATGCAGTACATGTATAAGAAACGAACATCAAAAAGGATGATGACCCGATTTTGTTCGTTTTTTTTACGGATTGAATAGCTTATCCGCTAGTTCAAAAAGCTATATTTGTATCCATTTTAAGAAAGAATTGATGCAAAAACTTTTTCAATAAGGATCCAAACGATTATAATTTAATGTGTATTGCTAAACGAACGACAGTACGAGAATATGACATTTGGGGGCATCTTGATGAAAAGGTTATTTTCGAAAATGGCAAAGAAAAAACGAAAAGTAGAATTTTGCCAAAAGAATTTGGATCGATTTTTAAAAGAAGAAGATGTTCCCTATTATGAGGAATTCTTTAAGAATCCTATCATTTCTTACAACGAATATCATTGCCAGAGTAAATGCGAAATTTGTACTAAACACCCATATGCAATGGTTAATGGACGAATGATAATCGCAAACTCGACCAAAGAGTTACTAGATAAGATGAGGGAGATTGTTTAATCATAGCTTCATTCTAGTATTTTTGAGAGTTTTTATAGACGGCGCTATAAAATCGTGTATAACTTAATAGATATTTTCTTATTATCATGATATATTTAGTGTGAATATTTAGAATTTTCAAGATTTTTTCGGTTTAAAGTAATATGATTAGGCTTAGTTATAAAAATACATAAAAAAATGAATGAAAGATCACAGAGAGAGATTTGTCATGTCATTTTTATTCATGGGAAGGTGTGTTGTGAGATGGGGAATAGTACAAACGAAACAGTATTTAAAGAAGTAATGGGAAATTACCCTACGGGTGTAACGGTTGTGACAACAGTTGATGAAAACGGAGTACCACTTGGATTAACAGTAAATTCATTTGCTTCCGTCTCATTAGATCCTCTACTAGTTTTATGGTCAATCGATAAAAGAGTGTCAACTTATGACATTTTTACAAAAACGGAAAAATTCGCTGTGCACGTATTAGCTAATGATCAAAGTGATATTTGTTCACTATTTGCAAGTAAAGGTACCGATCGTTTTAAAAATTGTGATTGGAAGCTATCTGAAAACAATCTTCCAATCATTGCAGGTGCTGCCGGAGTGATGCAATGTAAAACGTTCAAAACAATTGAAGCGGGAGATCATACGATTTTGATTGGCGAAATTGTTGATATTCAAAGCGAAAGCAAAGAGCCACTTCTATACCATAAAAGAAAGTTTGGGAAAATACCTGAAGAATTTTATATTTAATCTACTAAATACCTTTCCTTGTTTGAAATCTAGGAAAGGTATTTTTGTTTGCGTTTAGCGCACAATGACCAAAAATAGTGATCAAGGATGACAGTCATCTGATGGCTGCCCCTAAAGGTATTATAAATTAACAGCGAAAGTGTTAAACTGAAGAGACGTTTTGTTATATAATATGTAAGATGACTTAGAGATCTTTGACAACAACAACCAACTCAGTTATCTTTATCTTTTGTAAATATTAATTTAGTAGGTGAACGAATTTTATGGAAGAACAACAATTTCGCGTTTTATTATACTACCAATATGTCACGATAAATAATCCAGAAGAATATACAAAGGAACATCTAAAGTTCTGTACTAATCTTGGCTTAAAGGGAAGAATATTAGTTGCTGAAGAAGGAATTAATGGTACGGTGTCTGGAACGATTGAACAGACAAATAAATATATGAGTTATATGAAGGAAGATCCGCGTTTTAAAGATATGGTCTTTAAAATAGACGAAGCTGATCAACATGCATTTCAAAAAATGCATGTACGTTATAGACCTGAACTAGTCACTTTAAGATTAGAAGATGATGTAAATCCTTTGGAAGTAACCGGTGATTATTATTCTCCAAAAGAATTTTATGATGCGATGCAACAAGAAGATACTGTCATTATCGATGCAAGAAATGATTACGAATTTGATTTAGGCCATTTTCGTCATGCGATTAAGCCAGAAATAAAATCGTTTAAAGAATTACCACAATGGATCCAGAAAAACAGAGAAATGCTAGAGGGTAAAAAAATATTAACCTATTGTACAGGCGGGGTTCGTTGTGAAAAGTTTTCAGGCTGGTTACGAAATGAAGGATTTGAAGATGTTGCACAGCTTCACGGTGGAATCGTAACATATGGGAAAGATCCAGAAGTTCAAGGTGAACTGTGGGATGGCCAATGTTATGTATTCGATGAAAGAATTAGCGTTCCAATTAATAGAGTGAACGCAACTGTTGTAAGTAAAGATTATTTCACGGATGAGCCTTGTGAACGCTACATCAATTGCGCTAATCCTGAATGTGATAAACGAATGTTTTGTTCAGAAGAAAACGAGCATAAATACTTGCGTTCTTGTAGCCATGAGTGTAGAGTACATCCAAGAAACAAATATGTAGCTGAGTATGGATTGACAGAGGAACAAGTAAAGGAAAGATTGCTAGTAGTAAATACAACGAAGTAATGAACCGTGAAAATTGCCCTGAAAGGAGTTAAAAAATATCGGTATTGTAGTAGTTGAAATTTGCGATGGCAGTTTAATCAATTCCCTGGATATAGAGAAAATCATTGAGGGTAAATACCCTGATGTAGCTGTCATTAAAAATGATTGTCTGTCATTTTGTGGAATGTGTGCCAAATTGCCATATGCAATCGTAAATGGTAAACGTATTTTTGCAAAAACGACGGAAGAATGTTTAGAAAAAATAAAAGTAGAAATTGAAGCGGAATTGGCTTTTTATGCGTAAGCTATTGATTGGCAGAACACCCACGTCGTAAAATTTCGAATGTGGGTGTTCTTTTGATTCGTGCTTTTTGAAAAGCATGAAAATGAATGATGTCAAAATGATAAATCGTTTCATAAATTAAGATGACTTATGAATGAAATAAAAAGCTAATTAAATACATGGTATAATCAAACTTACTTTCTCGTTTAAAAGGATGAGCTGCTTTTTTACTTAAAGGGCAATAAGCCTTGTGCATTTTCAATATTACGTATAAGAGGTTGAATAAGGATGAAGGAAAATTTACTAATAATTAATGATTTAAAGAAATTTGTAAACCAAGAATCTATTTTGATATCTGAACCATTATCGAATCATACTTTTACTAAAACAGGTGGAGTCGGTGATATCTTTCTTAAACCAAAGAATATTTCTGAAGTTGAACAAATAGTTCGATATGCATCTTCAAACACGATTCCTTTAACTGTACTTGGGAACGGTTCGAATGTAATTATTCGTAATAAAGGTATTCGTGGAATCATTATGAGCTTAGTTCATCTTAATGACGTTAAGGTGGATGGAACTGTAATTAAGGCAGGAAGTGGAGCGGCACTTATCGATGTTTCAAGAACTGCGTTATCACATCATTTAACAGGGCTGGAATTCGCCTGTGGCATTCCCGGTACGATTGGTGGAGCTTTAGTCATGAATGCTGGTGCATATGGAGGAGAAATATCGTATGTATTAAAAAGTGCACAAGTTCTTACGAATTCTGGAGAATTGATTACGCTCGGTGAGCACGATTTTCAATTCGGATATAGAAGTAGTGTTTTTGCTAAAGAGAGTTATATTATTTTAGAAGCTACCTTCCAGCTTGAAAAATCAGACCATGCTAAAATAAAAGAAGAAATGGATCATTTTACAATGCTTAGAGAATCTAAACAACCGTTAGAATATCCATCCTGTGGCAGTGTTTTTAAACGTCCACCTAATCAATTCGCAGGTAAGTTGATTCAAGATAGTGATCTCCAGGGAACAAGAATTGGTGGGGCAGAGGTGTCAACGAAGCATGCTGGATTTATTGTCAATGTTGATCAGGCAACATCTTCAGACTATATCCAATTAATTCGTCACATCCAAGAGACCGTTAAGCGGAAATTCGATATTGAGTTGGAAACAGAGGTCAAAATAATCGGTGAAGAATAGTAGCGAGTTGTTATTTGCTTAACCGGTATAGTGAGTGCTTCTATTCAAGAAAACGTCAATGCATTCATTTATAATGAACAATCGATTGACTTTTTTGATAAGACTGATGCTGAAGGTCTGGTGTAAACATACACCATATCTTCAGCGTTTTTTATTGATCGCGTTTTCCTTGAAAAAATACATCAAACGATAGAAAGATTTTAAGCACGAAGACCTGTCTACTCTATTTTTCTTGCATCTCGAAGTTAGGGTTTTCCTGCATGGAAAGAATGGGATAAAAGAAGAGGAAGTTATTTCACGAACAAAGTAGTATATTAGATCTAATTTCAATAGGGTAGCAGGAATATAAAATTTAAAATTGAATTATATAGCATAAAAATTAATTTTTTAACATAAAAAAGTCTACAAAGGAAGTGTTAAAGGGAATGCTCAAATACCAAAGGAAAACCTTTCATTCCTTCTTTCATCTACAATCAATCGATCATGTCATGCTAGGTGAGGAAGAAGAACTACCTCTTCAAATAGACTTAACGATCAAAAATAATGAAATCGAACTTCCAGCAACCATCACACTTGATTATTTAGCACAACCGGTATTTTCGATTGAAATTGCCCCCTACATATCCGACTTTGAGCTGCTTTATACGGCAACGACGTGTATTGAAAAAATATCAACAGATGAAAAAGTAATTGAGCTCATGAATTCGAAACGAGTAAAGAAAAAGATTATAAAGCTGAATCAAAAGCTGAAGCAGAAAATCAGAAGCAATAACGAGAATAAAAGCAATATCGAACTATTTTTCGCAAATGTAAAATATAAAATCAATGATGAGTTTTATGGATCGACCGAGCAAATCGACATTATTAAAAACAACGTGAATGAACTATTTTCGAAAATGGATGATGTAAAACAATTGCTAGAACAAATAAATACGTATATTTCAGGTCTTATTGTCCAAGAAGAAACGAAAAGTCTTTACTTTTATTGCATCCAATCTTTCTATGAATGGATGTTTTATATCAAAAGGGAAAACTTTCCTCGTGTCACAGTTGCGGATATCAATGAATATTTAGACGTTTATCAGGCAACGGACTATTATAAAAACCTTGCCATTAAGCAAGTCCTAAAAATACAAGAGATTCGTAGAGAGCGGATTGATATCGGCGGGATTAAGTGGAATGAGGTTTCCAAACCCCCTCATTACTTTTATAAAGAAGCTCAATTACTTGAAGCAGAGATGAAGCTCTTAGACAACCTCGCTAGCCATAGAAGGCAAATTGAAGATTACAATAATTACTTGAGATCAACAGGAATGGAACCACATTCATACAGTCGATTGCGTGACCATATGAGAAACTGGATTTATTTTCGTCTTGCTGCAGAAACTATGCTCAAATCAAAGGAATTAATCGCGCTAAATTTTGAAGATATTGATCTAGATAACTTAAGAATTATCGCAAAAAAACGGAAAGGAAAACAAATTGTAGCGATAACAAAAGATACTGCTACATATCTAGTTAAATATCAAGAATTTAGAAAAGCATATGATGACAAAATTGAAGAAGAAAAATATTATTTTCGTTGGATGTATGGCTCGGTTTTAAAAGATAAGAGTAAAAAGGAAGAGGAGCTAGCGCGAATTAAACCTTTCTTTAATGATTATGAAAGAAAGGAATTCAGTCAACTAGACCATGAATTAGCAACAATCAATGGACAAATAGAATCATTGAGACAGTTATCAAAACGTGAGCAAACGAAGCAATCTCTTTCTTTAGGTGAATTAAGAACAGAACGGAAAGCATTAAATAATAAATTTGCGAAAAAATATGCAGAAGTGAAACGAAAATACAGTGAAAAAGCTGATCAAAGTATGAAAGAGGCTGTCTTTGTTTCTTCTCATTCCAAAAGGGTAAATAGTAATACAATGGAAAAAATATTAAGTAATCTAGATCTAACAACAGAAGGCTTAAGAATGACTAGATACACAAATTTAAAGCGCTTGCAGATAAACGAGCACGCATTAATGAAAACGATGGGATATGAAATTCGACAGAAAATCACAGAACTAATATATGAAAACACATTGAAAAGTATTGAGGAGACGAGAATTAACTACCTTGGTGAGAAGGAAGTTGATAAGAGAATTAAGGGAAAAATTGTGGATAATGTCTATCAGCATCATCTTGAACAATATCCAAAGATTAATAAATCCCGATTAAAACGTGAAGTAATTGAGAGATACAAAGATTACAGCTTTACAAGGCTAGCGCTTTTAAAGGGGGTATTCGAAAGATATTATATTCCATTAGCCATCGAATTAGAAATTCGGGAAAAAGAAGTGGGGAAAACAAATATGTAAAAATGAATTCTTGTTAGAGAATGAAAACAAGTTTAAACGATATTATACTAGTTGTTGAAATGGCCTCACGATTTTGTGATGGCCTTTTCAAATTGGCTATTTTTAAAAATATATAGCATAAAAAATAATTATAAATTTTTATGAAAAATACGTAATTAAAATAATAAATTTCCTATATGACCATTAAGTGTCAATCTAAAGACCTTAATAAAGCGATGATAACATCAGTTAATAATATAAAAAAATTCAAATTGATGTTGGAACAATAATAGTGTATGATGCATAGTATATAGTATAGTGTGTGACACATAGTATAAAGAGATGAGGTGAATCGATGAGTACTTTATTGAATTCATTAACGACGGAGTTGCGGCGGGGAACGTTGACACTAGCTGTTTTAAGTCAATTACGAACGCCACAATATGGATATTCACTTGTCCAGCTATTGGAGAAGTCGGGCATTACAATTGAGCAAAGCACATTATATCCATTGCTTCGCCGATTAGAAAAGCAAGAATTAGTAACAAGTAGTTGGGATACGTCTGAAAGCAGACCACGTAGATACTATGTGTTGAGTGAATACGGCATTGAGATTTTTCAGCAGTTGAAGAAAGAATGGGAAAAGACTTCCGAAGAGCTATACAATTTATTGAAAGGAGAGAGTGAGAATGAATTTGATTGAGGTTTATATCCAGGAAGTAACGCGCAGACTTCCTGAAAAAAATCGAGGTGATATTGCGTTAGAGCTACAGTCGACGATCGAGGATATGTTGCCAGAGAATTATTCGGAGCAAGACGTAAAGGCTGCTTTAGCACAGTTGGGTAGTCCTGCTATGCTAGCGAGTGGTTATCTAGATCGCCCGATGCATCTCATTGGCCCTCGATATTATGATGTCTATATGACGTTGTTAAAAATGATTTTACCGATTGCTGCTGCCATTGCACTCATTACAATGATTTCCATTAATGTCGTGGAATATGATGGGGAAGTAGCGGTTTTAGCTGTTATTATAACGATGATTGGAGAAGGAATCTGGGGAATTCTTAGTACTTCTGTACAAGTGTTTTTTTGGTTAACAATTATTTTTACTATTTTAGAACGTATTGATACTGGAAGAGAACAAACGCCATTAACGACAAATTTCAAAAAATGGTCCCCAGATGACTTGAAAAATATTCTATATATTCCAAAGAAAAAGGCAATCTCAAACGGGGAAGTCTTTGCGAGTTTACTATGGACGGCGATCTGGGCAACGATTTATTTTAATGCAGCTAATCTCTTAGGTGTGTACGAAAAAGGTAAAGAAGGCCTTATGTTTGTGCTTCCTACATTTAATCAAGAAGTATTGAATGCTTATTGGCCATTCGTTGTTGCTGTTACCGTTTTGGAAGTTGGTTTAGCCATTACGAAAATGATTTCAGGACGATGGACGAAAAAGCTTGCAATCTTCAATGTTGTTTATCAACTAGTGGTAGCCATTGTATTTATTATCATGATTAGTGATTTCAATCTATTCAATCCAGACTTTGTAGCTTACTTTTCAAATCTAACCTCTATCACAAATGAATTTCAAAAATGGATCCTTTGGGGAGCAATACCGTTATGGTTGATTTTTGCTGCCATTGATTCATATCAAGGCTTTCGTAAAGCGTCTGCGAAATAGTCGTCATTTACTAAAAGCATGACATAAAAGACGCGTAGTATGCGTCTTTTTGTGTGTCTGCTGTACTCTCGTGATGTGTGCTATCCTTTGATGCTACAACTATTTTAATAGAGATAGAGTCTAGCTTTTGTTATAATGCTTGAGGAAGTAAGATCGATAAGAAGGTGAAAACGATTAATATTATTGAAACTCGGGTAAGGGGCTTTATCGAAGACATTCAACACCCGAAACAAAAAAAGAAAATCAATCTTAATGAAATTGAACATCATATGAGGCAACAAATCGAAGCCTACTTTGATATGGGTGGGTATACTCTTTTCCACGCCGCAATCGAAAAGCTAGAGGAGGAAGGACAACTGACTCCTATTCAAAATAATCAACAAAATGGAAGAACACCAGCCCTTTCCTTATATTACTGGGTAAACATAAAAAAAGAAGAAACAAAATGGGACCGACTCGAGATGATGAAACGCAGCGATCTGTTTGATTTCTCTTACTATGAAAATAATCCCGAATGGCAGACAAAAGAAGAATGGAAACGAATTGAGAAGTTGTACCTTTTTCTCCAGTCTAATGAAGAAAGAAAAACTGTTTCATTAGAAGAAAGAAGTTTGGAACTATTTGGGCATGAAAAATTTCTTACTGATGACTCATTGTTTCCGGAGGGTAAGGGATTTCTAAAACGGATTGGTGTGTCAATTGATCAACTAAAAGGAACAAAATATGGAGAACCATTTGTCTATTGGACAAAGCAAGGAAAGGAAATAAACGACTTTCAACGAGTGTTAATTGTTGAGAATCTATCTTTTTTTCACACATGTGTGCAGTTACTTGAGTCCGATTCACTCGATTATGAACCTGATCTCATTATCTATGGTGAAGGTAAAAAGATTGAGCGGAGCTTTTCGTTTTTCTTTCGTCTTTTTCCAGCAAAACCATACTTGTTTTATTATTGTGGAGACATTGATGCGGAAGGCTATAGTATGTTGCTTCGTCTTATCGATAAATATAGCGATTGTAGTATCCATCCTGCATTGAAGATTTACCGAAAAATGCTTGATTGTGTTGAGCAGGCTAACAATCAAATCAATCAGGTGAAGAATGAGGAGCATCGTGATCGCTTCTTTAGCTGGTTTTCTGATGAAGAACAAGAAGTGCTACAACAACTATGGAAGGCGGAAAAACGCATTCCACAAGAAGTGCTGACCGTCGAAACATGGAGGAGATGGCTATGAACGAGTCATGGGAAGGATTCGCACAGCGAATGAAACGGTTAAATCCTCTATTTGAGCTCGGAAAAGGAATGGAAATTGGGGAATTAAAACCATATATTCAGACCATTCTCATGCACGTCCTACTGACAATTTTCTACCGTGAATTAAATGATGATGATAATCGAAAGAAGTCAGATATTATGTTTATGGTAGAAGATTCCATCAGGCAAATGAAACTAATGGGCGACCAAAAGCAGATTGAACGGATTACAACTGGTCTTTTGCATCAAGGAAAAGAGGAATTTAGTAAACCGTTTGAAGCTCTGTACTATAACGAAGTGAGACATTCATGGGAAACACAGACGTTTCGTTACGTCACAATGGATGAACAGTATACGAATCTCGAACTAGGTGGCTCGATTGTTTATAAGTTAACAGATGTTGCCCAAGAAATGATTTTCATGAGTCGTGAGATTGCAGAGGAGTTCTCCATTACAATTGAACAGCTTTATAGTATGCAGTTGATCAAAAACGGAAATTTCAAAAAAGCGACCCGAAATCTTGACCATCTCATATCACGTGTCAATCGCTTGATGACGAATGAGTATGCCTTCCAAAAAGAAATGATCAATAATCCGAAAATCCTTGTGATTGAACAAGAACGGCAAAGAGAAGATAATCGCGGGGAGATTGAGCAGCAATTCGAAGAAGAAAAAAGTCATTTTCGCACAATCAGCTCGATGATTGAAAAGGTAAGACGAACGGATGAAGAAGATGGATTTGTTCAAACAGAATTGATGCTCCTCCAAGAAAAAATCGAACACACTCGGCAAATACACGACCGTTTTGCTAAGCTTGTCATTCAAAATATATCCTATGAAATGAAGTTAAAAGCAGAGAATCCGTCGTTATTCTGGGAAAATAGCCTCGTTTCGTTCCGCGAACAGATTTACGAAAATTGGTTTATGAAGGAGGGTGTTCGAAACTTTTCGGTCGTTGAACGTATTATTGCACCACTTTTCTCCCCGAAAAATGACTTCATCTTACCACTAGATTGGATATGGGGAGAACAGGACTTGATTGAAAAACAAATTGTAGAGGAAGTAAACGAGGAAAACGAAGAAGAGGAAGTAATGGAAAGACGGATTACGGATTGGTCATCTGTCGTGAATGCGTGGAGTTATGTCTTTGAACATTTGCAGCAATTTGGCGAATTTTCTTTGGCTACGCTAGCGGAATTACCACTTGACGTCCAAGATCAATGGTTTGAAGAAAGTGAAACATTAGATTTATGGATGATGTTTGATAAAAAACCACTAAGCGTACAAGTAGCAAATCGAAAAGAAGAAGCATTGAGCGATGAAAGAGAACGTCTTCTCCATAAACTTATGAATGAATATCCGCAGTTTCAATCATTCGAAGGAACCAAAATCTATACAGAGTTTGACCATCGTGCAGACCCTATTATTTGGAACCGGACCAAAATAACACCCTTTAAAATATGTGTACAGGAGGGGAAATAGATGAACGCAGAAATCATCAAAAAAGCATCTGCCGTGTTCTTTGCCTTGTTGAAAGAAAATGTAATCGACGAATCTAGCGAACAATTCCATGCTTATTACGAGCCGGAAGTGAGACAGACAGTTCTGATGCTTGCGGACGAATCTGGTACATATATCATTGAATCACCAAAACGCATCCATCTTGTTGTACAGCCAACTGGATCGGTCTTTGCGACTAATTTTACTCACATGCGTGACAAGCACAAGCAGGTAGAAAGTAAGAAACACTTTCATCTTCTCAGTGTCATTGTAATGGCGTTTTTAGCAATGATTGATCGTAATCAAGCAGCGAAAATACGCACGAAACGAGAAGGGATCACATACTACGCACTTGAACGACAAGTGAACGAAGTTATTACAACATGGGCGGCCCTTTTAAAAGAGAAGCCAACATTTAGTGAAGAATACATGATTGATATGGATGAAATTGTGACTACTTGGACCTATATGGAGGTCGATACGGATGAGCCTGGTCATAAAAAAGGAAATAAACGAACACGGATTGGGCAAATTGCTAACGCTATGCGATTATTGGAAACAGAAGGAATGATTGTTGTCCTAGATCGAGACGATATACCGAAGGCCTTTCCGAAAACGGAACTATTTGAGCGGATCGAATACCTTTATCATGATTATGATCGTTATGAACAATTAAAAGAATTAATGACGACTAGGGGGGATGAGAATGCCGAAAATCCATCGCATTAGAATTGTTGGCTTGAAATACGACGGAATGCAAAAACAATATAGAGATACGATTTTTGATTTCCATAATGAACAAACTTCAACGAATGGACTTATCGCGATGATGAATGGTGGTGGGAAAGGGGTTTTCTTACAAACGATCTTTCAGGTATTAAAACCTGGGACTTCATGGGGAAAACAAAATAACCGTTATTACCAACAGTTCTTCTTCGATAAAAAAGAACAATTTGTCCCTTATACCTTTCATGTTCTAATTGAATGGGAGTTAGATGGATCAGATCATAGGCATCTTGTAACAGGCGGAATGTTTTCTGCTGAACAACGAATCTCTATGAATGAAGAAACACCAAATGACAATATATCACTAGAACGTGAAGCTAAAATCATTCCGAATATTACGTTTTATACTAGGGAGTTTGAACGGAAAAATGGTGTTGCCCTTGATCATATTCCTCTTTATGAAAATGGAGAAGTAGCTGATACAGAAGAACTAAAAGATTATTTGAAATGGAACGGGTATGATGTGTACCGTGACATGAAAAAACATTACCGCATTTTAGATACTTACGGCATCAGCAGAAAAGACTGGGATATTATGAAAGACATCAATAAAGATGAGGGTGGGGTGGGCAAATATTTTGAAGGTGCTGAAGATGATCATTCCCTTTTTCAAAAACGGATTATCCCAACAGTGAGCCAAGTTTTGCATCGCGCTGAACATCAAAAAAATGACCTCGTAGATATCTTTAAGAGCCAAGCAAGTATTGCAAAAGATCTCCCCGTCCTTTTAAAAAGAGAGCAAGCACACAGAGAATTTTTGGAGGATATTCTGCCATTTGAAGGACAAATTGCAATCGGTGTTGAGCACGAAGAAATTGTCCGAACGAGTACAAAAGAGGGGCAGCAACTTCTTGGTGCGTTAGAACATGTCATCGATATGGAAAAAGATGCACTGTTAGCGCTTGAAGAGGAACTAGAGAAGCTAGATGATCGTTTAAAACTCTTACGCTTTGAAAAAGACAACTTAGAGTATGCAAAAGCATACCGGGAAGTGAGCAAATGGGAAAAACAGCTTGCAGAGGATAAGGAAACGCATCAACAGCTACAAGAAAAGGTCAATGAAAAAAACGAATTGAGAGAAAAGGCAGCTTTTGCGCTTTTGCTGAAAGAATGGAGCGAAATCGAACAAACCATTGTGTCTCTTTCAGAACAAATCAAAAAATTAGAGCAAAACAGTGGGTTGGAACAAGTGAACCAACGCATGGAAGAAATAAAAATTGAGGCGACGAAGCAATGGGAAGAAGTATATCAAGCGCTAAAAGAAGAAAACAAGCAATATCAAGGATATAAACTGTTTATAGAAAACAGAAGAAGAGAGCTCACAACGCAAGATAAACAAAAAACAAAAGAAATCGCACAAACGAGTTCAGAAATAGACGTCTTGCATAGTCAGATCCATGCATTTGAAACGAAGAGAGATGGACTGATTACCCTTTTGGGTGACCGTATGACGTACGACTTAAAAGGATTTATTGAGAGTTTACAACAAAAATGCGAATCCTACCAAATTGAAATGGACAAGTTATCTCAAAGCGAAGAACAATCTCGGGAACTTCAAAACGCACGCTCCATGTCAATAGGGACGATCCGTCAATCTTTAAAGCAAATGGAGGAAAAGTGTAGCGAGTTCAAGGAGGCATATAAAAAGCAACAGCAAAAAGAAGAAAAACTACTTGATAAGCTTCGCTCGATACTAGATGATGCTGTAGGGCCATTCACACAAGCTCTTCTTTCGAAATATGCAACAGGTGTGGAGGAATTAGTAGCACAAAATCATGCGCAAAGTGAACAAATCAAAAAAGAACTGTGGGAAACACAGCTGGACCATTACTTAAATGATGAACAATTTTGGATTGCAAACCAGGATGTTAAGCAATTAAAAGAGTGGATTGACAAAAAAACGGGAATTGATGTTTTTTATGGTACTCAATTTCTCCAATCAATAAACGATGAAGAACGTTTGCGCTATTTAGATGCTTATCCATTGCTTCCATTCGGTCTTGTTGTGAGTCAAAGTCAGTGGCAAAAAATCAATCAGCAGGTTTTAGCAGGGCGACAATTCAAAAGTCCTGTGCCAATTTATATGAGAGAGAAAATGACGGGAGCGGAACAGCTTTCGTTCGTGGTGATCAACGGAGATGAACGTGGATTATTAACAGACAAAAACTCATTTATGAACTGGAAATCATCCATTGCCAAACAAATTGAAGAGAAAAAAGATACGTTAACTGAGTATGAAAAAACTGCAATTTCACTTCAACGTACCCTAAAAGAAATTGATCGAATCCAAGCAGGAGAAATGTGTATCGATATTGAGAAGGCTCTGGAACATGAAGGATCTACTATTCTCCTCACAAAAGCAGAACTAAAGCAGATAATAAAGGAAGAGCAAAAAGAAAAAGAAAATCAAATCCAATTGCGTGACCAAATGGATAAGGCAAAAGCCGTCATTGAAAAGTCGACAAAAGAATTAGAAACATTAATGGAGTTCGAACAAGAAGGAAACCATTATCAAGAAAATGTGCGAGTGAAAGATGAGAAAGAAAAGAAGAAAAATCACTTAATTTTGCAGCAACAAGAAATTGAAAAGGAACAACGCGACATTCAACAAATGCAAGACAAGTGGAATCAGACGTACCTTGAATGGAAACTATCTTTCGAACAAGACATCAAGGAAATTGCCCGATTTGTTGAACAGGCAGTGTTTCCAACAGATGAAAAAAGTGAAAGCAGTGATGAAGTACCGAGTTTATCACCACATCTACTTGATGACATCAAAGGTAGTGTTGAGGAATTAAAGCAGCTTCAAAAATCGAAGGAAGAACAAGCACAAGAGCTATTAGCGATCCAGGCTAGTCGTGAAGCTGAACTAAAACAACAGGTAAAACTGGAGAGGAAACTTCGCACTCAGAACAGTGATTGGAAGGAAATACCGATTGCTGAGGAGCCTATGCGTATTTTGGAAGAAATGCTACAAGCAGCCCAAAAGGAAGCGAAAGAATCGCAAAAAGCGGAACGAGAACAAGGTACAGCTGTGACTGTAGCAGAAACATCCTTAAAGCACGCGAACGACCAATGTGTAAAAGCAGAAAAGAAAGTAGCTAAGCATGAAAAACAAGCGGAAAAATGGGAAGAAATTGATCTTGATGTCAAAGAGGTAGAAATCAAGGATCGTACCAAATTAACTAAAGAGGAACTTAAAAAAACGGAAAAGCAACGAAAAGAAACGGAAACAAGCATATCAGGTTTCGAAGGCGATCTGTTAACATTGTCCGTTATCTTAAAGGAATCGGCCATTACGTTTACAACCTCTGACTTAGAACAGATAAAAAAACAAGGGAAAGCATGTATCTTGAATTGGTGTAACAAACACCAAAATTTACAAGAAGAAGGTCAGGACAAACACGCAAAACTCGAACAGTCATTACGGAATTTGAAGCAAAATATCGAAGGTAAGGACTGGGAATTGCGTTTTAAACATGAAGTGTTAACTACTCTTGATCACATGGATACCCGCCATTATGAGCATATACAAAACATCGTAAAAAACATGAAACGATTCTCAAAAAGTGGATTAGAGCAGTTGGACCGCGACAAAGAACGAGCTGAAAAAGCACAGGACTTCTGGACGAGTCGTGCGAGCATGAAAGTAATGAGTATTGCAGATGCCATTCGATCGATGATTGCAAAAATGAAAATTAAAAATGAACGAGGAGCGTTTCCTCTTGTTCAATTAAAAGAAGACTTCCTACCGAAAAAGGCAGAAGAAGTGGAACCATTATTGAAACAACATTTTGTAGCTGCAATTGATAAAATCACTCGTCAATTTGAGACAATCGATGACAACAACAAAGCATTAGAACAGGAAATCAAACAGTTAATCGGTGATGAACAAATTCTCTTTGTATCGCTTCGAAATCGTTATCCGGAGCTACTTGTGTATAATATGCGCACAGACAATGCTTTTATGTATGGCAGACCACAGAAAGAACATTATTCAACATGGCAAACAATTAACCAAGGCTCGAAAACAAAATCTGATGGCAGCGGGGGACAAAAGCTGTCCGCACGGATGGTTATGATGATGATGCTATTATCTGTTAAAAGTGAAACAGATAATAGCTGGGTTCCACTCGTTTGTGATAATCCATTCGGTCAAGCAGCATCAGCCCATGTACTTGACCCAATCTTCGCTGTCGCAGAAAAACTAAAGTTCCAACTTCTTGTGGTGACACCACCTGAACTTGTCAAAACGGAAATAAGCCAAAGATTTGACGCTTATTATAAACTGGACTTTATCCGTGAAAAAGGAAAAGAAATTGTTACCGATACAGTAGTACCCGCTTATCGTATTTATCAGGATGAAGAAGTTCTAATATAAACTGATTGCACCGATTTTCAACAAATCGGTGTTTTTGGTGCTTCTAGGGACCTTAATATGTATAAAATACATCAGAACAGTGGCAAAATAGGATATGTGAAATTCTTTTTAAGTGACTTTTTTAAATTATAATTGAATTTTTATTCGTATTGTTGTATAAATATAAATATGAATTAGAATTTCTATTTAGAAGGTGAAAAAAGTGAACTACCACATATCAGATAAATTACCGAAGTTTGAACAATTTGCCATTCTCCATGAAGCAAGTGGGTTAATAAAAAGTAAAAAAGGGAGCTACACTAAGGAACAGTTATTTCAAGCAGCAAAGAATAGCTGGTATCATATTTCTATTTATGACAATGATAAACTGATTGCATTTGGCCGAATGATTTCTGATGGTATTTATCAAGCGTTAATTTGTGATGTGATGGTAGATCCAGACTATCAAAAGCAAGGTTTAGGTAAACAAATTATTGAAGAACTCGTGACGAAATGTAAAACAAGTGGAATCCAATCAATTCAACTTTTTTCTGCGAAAGGAAAAAAGCAATTTTATCATAAATTAGGGTTTGAAGAGAGAGAATTAGATGCACCGGGAATGTCTCTGACAATCTGAAAAGCTCAGTGAATATACACACTCACTGAGCTTTTTGTTTTCCTTGCAAATATAGAAAATAGCGCATAAATAATAGTAGCTGTGGAAAAGATATAACGAGGTGATGACGGTGGATCGGTTCCAACAAGTATATGATCAGTATCGAAAACAAACAAATGAAATTGAAGTTAATGAAGCAAGCGGAATCAATCATCATCCAGATCAAGAGAAAATAGTAGCTGTTCGAAAAAATAATGATGGTGATTTGATTGCTTTTCAAACTGAATCAGGGCGAGAGCTGGATTATCTCGAAGCACTCACCGAAGCGAAGGCAGGTAAGCTTGCTCATGTCGATGTATTTCATAAATACGGTCGCGATATCTTACGCAGTGAACCAGACGGAATTAGAGAAAATAATTTAGATGCGTTACCAGAATTTTAAATGAAACGATAAGCTAATTCTACTAATGATTTTTCTTAGCGACTCATTCATAACATACATCGCCATTATTCAAAGTGGAGGCTGAGTAAGTATGGATGGGTTCCATTTTTTATCCTTCACAAATACGCATGATTAGGGATTAACTAAATGCAGAAAAATAGCATGATAACGTCAGAGAATCGTAATTATTTAAATGAAATGATAGAGAAATCGAATTGAAGGTCCTCTTTCTAATGGGTGTTTTTGCGACGGTAAGCGGCATTTTTTGGAGAAGGAGATTTCTTATTTAAAGCAAAAATACTTAATTTTGTTATTTATGGTCTATTTTCGCTGAAAGGATTGACTTTAATAAATAGTACGGTAAAATGTAAAGTTAATGTTAATTTTATATTGAATTCATTGACAAAAAAGAGGTGATATGAATTATGGAAATAGCAGAATATTGTGGAAAAACCGAATCTTCCATTCTCACTTTCATCATTTCCTTTACAGATGATATCCGTGAAAAAATTGCACAAAGGAAGCTGTTTTATAAAGAACAAATCGTACGCTATGTAAAAAAACATATCGATTTCTTCTTCAAAGCATATAAGTTAAAAGAAGCTCTATTGAAGAGTTATAAGCATGAAGTATTTAACACGATTATGTTTAGATTAAAGAATAATTTAAAGGAACATAGGGTCTTTCAATGTATATAAAAACGCGAGCACATCATATGAGAACGATCCTTTTTCTATCATATAGTAAAAGCAGGCGTTCTCTCTTTCTTTTTATCCCACATTTTCTTATACTTATCCCCCGCTAATGGCAGATTTGCAATATAAACGTTCCCTTTTTTATATAATTTTTCGGATGTATTTGATAGAATAATAGAATAGGAGTAAGGAGAATAGTGGCAATGTCTAAGGATATGCTAGCCCTTTTTTTATTGTATAGGAAGCTATAAAATTCTTGTACTGTGGATAAGCGCACGACATCCAGCTCCAGCGCTTTTGTTCTGAAGCGGTAGGTGATGATATGATTGCAAAAGCAGCTAAAGTATTGAAATGGATTGTTACTTGTCTCACGATTTTTTTTGTGGTTGTTGTAATAGGTATTGCTAGTTTAGAATTTTTGACACGTGAAGAAAATACTGAACCTGATCAAGGTGGATTATCTGCTGAAGTATTGGCCTATCAACCTCAAATTGAAACAGAATTACAAAAATATGGATTAGAAAATCTAACACCGATTCTTTTAGGTATTCTTCAACAAGAATCTGGTGGGGTCTTAAGCAAAGATATCTTTCAAGCATCTGAAAGTTTAGGGTTACCTCCTGATACGATTACCGACTCATTATATTCGATTCAAGTAGGGGTAGAATATTTTGCGAATAATTATGAAAGTGGAAAAGCACAAGGTGTTGACATAGAAAGTATTATCCAAAGCTACAATTTTGGTCGTGGTTATATCGATTTTTCTGCATCTAACGGTGGCGTTCATTCAGAAGAACTTGCAAAGGAATTTTCTAGCTTACAAATGGAAAAATACCCAGGACAATACACATGTGGTGGAGATACAAGTAACTTTCGCTATCCATACTGTTATGGTGATTGGAGTTATACAACCAAAGTATTTAGTTATATTCCTACAATTGGTTCACTAGCCACTGACACATCAAAAGAACATGAGCAATCTGGACTTTAATCGACGACGTGTAAATGTATGAAAGATATAGCAAATCGGAACATATAAATAAGATTAGAAACATAGTAAACGAGAGCATCTGTATGTCGGAAAACAGATGCTCTTTCAAGCAGATGGGGATTAGTGATCTTTCTTGCCACTGTGTTTGATTGGTAGATGCAATTCTTAAAGTAGATAAAGTGAGACTACCGTCAGAGCTTTTTATCCCCAAATTATCTTCTTTGTTGCTTTTGTATCTTGAAGTAGGGGTATATTGTCCATTAAGAACGAGGTATAAATGTCGATAAACATAATTCCTAAATATGAAAGCTTTAATTGGGACTAAAGATGAGAATGAAGGGAGATGGAGATGATGAGTGTACTAAAGGAATATATGGTTGTCGGATTAATGTATAAACTTTTTGTGCCGAGTGGATCGGAAAAAGATAGAAGTTTGCCGTTAGTTGTGATGCTCCATGGGTGTAAACAGAATCCTCTTCAATTTGCTGAAGAGACAAGAATGAATCAACTCGCGGAAAAGGAAAACTTTATTGTCCTCTATCCTGCGATGGATCGCTGGTTTAATCCTCTTTTTAACGATCCTGATAAAGTCAATATCGATGGATGCTGGAACTGGTTCTTAGATGAAAATCAGCATCGAGGAGAAGGGCTTCCTGAAAGTATAATTGAAGTGATCAATGATGCACAGGAAAATCTTGAAAACGATCATAACTTGTCTATTGATTGGAACAGAGTCTATGCAGCCGGCTTATCTGCAGGCGGAGCGATGGCCTGCATCCTCGGGGTAACTTATCCTGACATTTTTAGTGGAATTGCCGTATGTTCCGGATTACCTTACGATGCTGTAAATACGAATTTGTGGATGGAGCCATGGACTCGGACTGCCGAATATGCCTTGAAAAATGGGGTAACAGATCCCTATGAATGCGGAAACAAAGCGTTTGACGAAATGGAAAAAGCATTTAAGGAAACAGGAGTAAAAAGAAAAATACCTGTCATTGTTTTTCATGGCGTTTCTGATACGAGAGTCCATCCGATTAACGGGGAACAAGTTGTTACGCAATGGGCACAAACCAATTATCGGATTGAAGGTGGCCAAGGTAAAGTAGATGTTACACCATCTCTTATAAAAGCAGATAGGATCAAAAATGGAAGAAGTTATACTAAACATGTCTATCATGACAAAAACAATGTTCCGTTCATGGAATTTTGGCTAATCCATGGAATGAATCATACGTGGTCCGGTGGAAGAAAAAATGGAAAATTTACTGACCCACTTGGTCCAGATGCCACATCAATTATATGGGATTTCTTTAAGCGTGTATCGCTACCGTAATTAAGGGATGCCATTTTTAATGGTCAGCTAAGACAAGAGTAGGTCCTTTGATTCTTACTAGTTAAAGTCCCAATAAGGTAAAGCCATTGGGACTTTTTCGATTTTGCGTTGACTCTCTGATTCTGACACCTTGGAAACCAGTTCTGACAAGTTTTTTTCAATTGTTACGGGAAAATGAGTTTATAGCATTTACGATTCAAATTCAGCTTGCTAATCATTTTCACTCTTAATATATTGTGAAGGTGTTAACGATGTAAACTTCTTAAAAACTCTACTAAAATAATTTAGATCATTGAACCCTACCATAAATGCAATTTCTGTAATCGAACTATTTCCTCTTTGTAGATAGAGCTTTGCTTCTTCAACCCTCTTTTGATTAATGTAATCAATCATATTCATTTTCGTTTCATTCTTAAATTTCCTTGAGAGATGTGAAGGATTCACGTGGATTATAGCGGAAATTTCCTTTAGTGTTAATGACTCTTCTAAATTCAACTCAATATAGTTAACGGCCTTTTTCACAATAGGACTATAATTTTGTGTGGAAAATTGGTTTACAACATCGCAATATTCGTGAATCATGACGACACCTAATTTTTTAAAATGCGGTAGATTCGGTGCTCGTTCAATCAAAAGGGCAAATTTTTCTGATACGTTATGTATATGAATTGGATGAATTCCACCTTTTTCAGCGGCAAATCTACATAATGTGTTCAAGACCAATAATAAATTTTTAGCAGATCGAATTGGACTTTCAGGGATTCGATCGGAAAGATTTAAGACACTATTCGTTTCCTTTGATATACGAGCTATTTCCTCTTTGTCTCCCTTTGTTATAGCATTCATTAGTTTCTTTTCATAATGATACCGGAACTCGATAATGTCGTTACTCTCAGCAATCGTCGTTTTACGTTGTGCTTTGTTTTGTTGTTGTATGAGAATTTCAGAAGTTATTAATTGTGAATCAATATGATTATATGTGCACAGGTTAACTAACAATTCACCAATGCTGTTCGAATCGTTACTTCCAATAACGGATAATGATTTATAGAATTGTTGCAGCTGTTTTCTTTCACTAACAGGGAGCTTATTAGTAGAGATTATATCACTTATAAAATCAATAGTAGGAATACTCGATAGAAAAGGTCCAATTAAAATAAATCCATAAAAGGAGCTGTTTTTCCAAAGACCAGCTGCAATATATTCAAGACCATAAGAATTGATAAAGTAATAATAGTTAATAGAGAGATTTTTTCTTAACGTATTATTAATGTTCAGAAACTCATTGTCGAAGTTTTGTAATACAGCCGGAATGGTATGATTAACTAGTTGGAGAACAGCATTCCCATCCTTGTCAATTAACCTTACATCCATTTTAGTAACGGTATTTAAGATTATACATTTTTTATGAAAGCCATTAAAATCGAATTTATCTTTTTCTTTCATGAATTCACCATTCCTTCTTGTTTGTTTCCTATTATAACGGTTAATCGTTAATAAATTGCAATATATGTGCTAATTGAGTCGGATTTGTATGATGATTATTAGAAATAATATACTATACTTAAAAAGTATTCAAATGCTTTAAATAAAAAGGAAAAAAGTTTCTATACCATTTAGCGGTTTTGTTACGCTTAGGATCCGTATTTAATGCGAGTGATCAATTTAGGAGGTAGAAAAATGAGAAAGATAATAAACATTAATCAAGGATGGAAATTTATAAAGCAAGATGAAGTTAATGCAATGGCGAAAGTATTCGATGATGAAAAATGGGAAGTAGTTCAAGTACCTCATACGTGGAATGCGATTGATGGTGCTAATGGATTTGATTTTTATAAAGGTGCATGTTGGTATCGAAAAGAGTTTGTTTTAGATCGTTCGGCACAAGGAAACAAAGTATTTATTGAATTCGAAGGTTCTAACAGCATTACTGATGTCTATGTGAATGGTCACCATATGGGACAACATCGCGGTGGCTACTCGACGTTTAGATTTGATATTAGTGACGTTGTTGAGTTTGGCTCAAAAAACACATTATCTGTCAAAGTTGACAATACAGTTGTTGATGATGTCTATCCACAAATGGCCGATTTTACATTTTATGGTGGGATCTATCGTGATGTAAACATTGTGATTGCTAATCATGTTCATTTTGATTTAATGGACTATGGTTCACAAGGAATCTATATCGTTCAAGAGGAAGTTTCAAATGAAAAAGCAAATGTAACAATTAAATCAAGGCTAGTTAATGACGAAGCGGAAGAGAAAAAAGTAAGACTTTGGGCAGATCTAGTGGATGCAGAAGGCAAAAATGTAGCATACGCGGCGAAAGAAATCGTACTAGCTGCTGGTGAAACGAAAGAAGTAGAGATGCCAATTGTTATAAAAGACCCAACACTGTGGAATGGCATAAAAAACCCTTATATGTATGTAGCGAACGTGTCTTTACAGAGCTATAACGATACAGTTGATGAGCTTACAATTCCTTTCGGCGTAAGATATTTTGAAGTAGATGCGGATAAAGGATTCTTCTTAAATGGTGAACATCTTGCTCTAAATGGTGTTTCAAGACATCAAGATAGAAAAGATATGGGCTGGGCGATTACGGAAAAAGAGCAAGAGGAAGATATGGAATTAATTAAAGAAGTTGGCGCAACTTCAATTCGATTAGCTCACTATCAACATAACCAATATTTCTATGATTTATGTGATAAAGAAGGGATGGTTATTTGGGCTGAAATTCCGTTTATTTCAGTCATGTCAAAAACTGAATTAGAAGGAATAAATGCAAAACAACAAATGATGGAATTAATTAAACAAAACTTTAATCATCCATCTATCATATTCTGGGGTGTTCAAAATGAAATCCAAATTAGTGGCGAAAGACCAGAGCTAAGAAAACTTGTCAAAGAATTAAATGAATTAACGAAAAAAGAAGATCCTTCAAGATTAACAACAATGGCAAATGTTATGTTTGTGAAAGATGAAGATGAATATAACTATATGACAGATACTGTTGGCTATAACAAATATTTTGGTTGGTATAATGGGGAAGCGGAAGATTTTGCTGGGTGGCTTGATGGCTTCCATAAGACAAATCCTAAGGTGAAATTAAGTATTTCAGAATACGGTGCGGAAGGTATTATTCAATATCATAGTAATGATCCAAAAGTGAAAGACTATACGGAGGAATATCATGCACTCTATCATGAAAAAGTGTGGAACATTTTTTCAAAACGACCGTTCCTTTGGGCAACATATGTATGGAATATGTTTGATTTCGGGGCAAATATACGCGATGAAGGCGGCGTAAAAGGAAGAAATAATAAAGGCTTAATCACTTACGATCGAAAGATTAAAAAGGATGCTTTTTATATGTATAAAGCAAATTGGTCAGATGAAAAATTTGTCCATATCACGAGCAAACGATTTGTTGACCGAGCGGATGCTGAAATCAATGTGAAAATATATTCTAACTGTGATGAAGTCACACTTTATGTAAATGATTCTGAGGTCGTAACTAAAACGAGTGATGATCGAGTCTTTACTTTTGAACATATTGCGTTAAAGGATGGCGTAAATGAAGTCAAAGCGATTGGGAACCATGAAGGTGATATTTTTACAGATGTAGCTAGATTCAATAAGGTGAAAGAACCGAATGAAAGCTATAAAGCTCCTGAAGACGAAGGTGGTCCAGTAGCAAACTGGTTTGAAATGCCAGACCTAGATGACGTAGTAGTTGAAGAGCTGACGATTACTGATGATGTGTACTCAACACGTTGTACCTTTGGGCAACTTTTCGAAAATGAAGAATCTAAATCGGTGCTTAAAAAGTATTTAGGTAATATGGAAGAACACCCAATGTTCGGAATGGCACAAGGATTTATCGTTGAGGATATGGCTCAAATCGCACCTGAACAATTTAATGCAAAATTGTTGTATACACTTAATAAAGAATTAACGAAAATAAGAAAATCATAAGTGATGAGGAAGGGGCTGTTTTATTCAAACAGCCCCTTTATTTTCATACATCAGAATTTGTAAGTTTTGGCTTTGAGAAATGCCAAACAAAAACGTTTAGAAAATAATTTTTCTGAGCGTTGATTTTAATCTCTCACTAATCTAGTTAAAACACCTATTACCTTGACTGAATCAGATTATCACCCGGCTTTTATTGCATCTCCTAGATGAAGGTTGATTCCTCTTTAAGAAAGGGAGAAAATCGCAGACTTTTTGTGATTAGGTAAATTTCTTTTTATTTTCAATCATGTATTGAAATCCATATAAGAAAAAAGCTTTGTAAAAGAAATAGAAGAAAAATTGAACATTATTTATTCTAACCAATTTAATAACTTTTAATTTTTTCATTAAACTCATAAGAATAAAAGCAAAAAAAGCATGGGAAATCGCATTAAGTAAGAGGAACTGTTTGAAATTTCCATAAGACCACTTTAATACCCACATCGAAAATGCAAAAAACGGACCAACATTAAAAGGCAATTCCCCTGTAACATATGATTTTGGCTTATTATAAAAAGGCCACCATCTTCGTTTTTTTCCAATTTGAACATTAAAAGCTTCTAAACAAAGAACAAGCAACGTTGCGGGTAGGAATTTTTTAATATTATGCCAGCCAAAAAAAGATAATGATAACCATGAAAATACAATCATTGCAAAATTAAGCAACCACTGATTTTTTAAAGACATAATGATTTAATCCCCTCTTTTACCATAGAGTTTCCTTTGTATTATCAACTATTCATTTAGTGTCAGTTCATTTCATGATCACATTAGTATAAGAAAAAACAGCCTTTTTTAAATTAATTCCATTTTTTGTTGACATTGATATTCATTATCAATTAAAATAATAGTGGACAGATGATAATCATTTTCATTTGTATGCAAATGTCTAGGAATATGTAGGAAACTGTTCGTCCCCATTTTCGCTAAAAGTTTTATTCCATTCTAAACGGGCATTAAAACACTTGTTAATGAGCGAAATCCAAAAAGTTTAGGAAATGAGCGAAGTGAGGACAGAAAGTTAAATAATAAAGAATAAGTATCAAATAATACAGGTAATACTTGCACTTGCCATTGAATGAAAAAAATAAGGGGGAGAAAACAATCATATTCATAACCTGTGAACAGTGCGGCTTTATTAAGGATGAAGAAATGGTTGATCAGCAAATTTCTTACGAATGTCCATGTTGTGGTTTATATGAAATAGAAGTAAGTGAGAACTAATTAATTAAATTTTGGAGGAGATACTTATGAAATCATTACTTATCGTAGGTGCAGATCATTTAGGAGTTATTACAGAAAAATTATCATCTGTTGGGTTTGATAAAATCTTACATATTAACGGAAGAAAAGCGCAAATGGTGAAGAGAGGTATACCAGAGAATATTAACTGTATTCTTATCTTAACGGATTTTGTTAATCATAATCTATCTACTGTCATAAAACAGCGCGCTAAAAATCAATCGATCCCGATCTTATATGCTAAGCGTTCTTGGAGTTCGATTAATAATGCCCTTAAGGGAGTAGTATAGTAGCGGATTCCTTTCTTTCTTTTTTTTTTTTTTTTTTGAGAATGATTATCATTATTGTTTTTAAGTAATCGATCGAAAAGGAAGGGAAAACCTGTTTCACTTGTAAAGTTAAGAGATATATTTAACAATAATTTCTAAAAGTTGGCCATCAAAAGGAGAGAAGAGTATGTTTCGACATTTTATCGCATTAAAAACGTTTGTACATCAAATTGACTGTTTTTGTCCAGATGGTGAACACGCGGATTATATTACAATTAACAAAGGTGATGTTATCGAGGTTACGAAAGAGCGCAATTTTACTGAGGGAAGCGGATGGTATTTTTTAATTGGAATCAATGATCAATGTTTCTTCTATATAGCTATTGAAGAAATGGAGCAATATGTTGCGAAAGAACGAGTAATATCGATAGTAGACATTAATCTGAAGATGAACTATTTACAATTTAAGATTAATCAATCGCTTGATTCATTAGATGAAGCATCATTTGTGAATTATACAAACCAATTAAATGAAGTAAGTGATTTAAAGGAGACATTGGATCAGTATTTATATACTGTATCCGTATAATGTCAAAAGCTTAAATGAAGTTAGCCTTTTCAGTGAAGATATTTTTTCATCCGAGTGTTTATACGACCGCTCATCTAGAAACCAACAAAAAAGCCTGCCAAAAGCCTTCCATTTACAAAGGTTTTTGACAGGTTTCATTTTTGGATTAAATTTTCATTACTCCACCAGTGTTTGCTGATGTAACTAGCTTAGAGTAACGTGCTAAGTAACCTTTTTTAACTTTAGGTTCGAAGCCTTTCCAGTTAGCTCTACGTTTTTCAAATTCTTCATCTGAAATTTCTAGTTGAATTGTACGATTATTTAAGTCAAGTTCAATAATGTCACCATTTTCAACAAATGCGATCGGACCGCCTTCTGCTGCTTCTGGAGAAATATGACCGATTGAAATACCTCTAGATGCACCTGAGAAACGTCCATCGGTAATTAAACCAACCTTCGCTCCAAGACCTCTACCAACAATTTGTGAAGTAGGGGCAAGCATTTCTGGCATACCTGGTCCGCCTTTAGGACCTTCATAGCGGATGACTACTACGTCACCTTCTTTTACTTTTCCAGTAATAATTCCAGATAGAGCTTCTTCCTGAGAATCGAAGCAAATCGCAGGTCCTCTATGGTAACCGCCAACTGCTGGATCAACAGCTCCAACTTTAATAACCGAACCATCTGGCGCTAAGTTACCGAATAATACAGCAAGGCCACCTTGCTCAGAATGAGGATTGTCTAATGGACGGATAACATTCTTGTCTAAAATTTCTGCACCAGCAACATTTTCGCGTAATGTTTTACCAGATACAGTTAGGCAATCACCATTGATTGCACCCGGCTTTTTAAGAACCTCATTGATGATGGCACTTACGCCACCAGCGTTATGAACATCTTCAATGTGATAATCTGATGCCGGAGCGATTTTTGCAAGATGTGGTACACGACTTGCAATATCATTGATGCGTTCTAATGAATACTCAATTTCAGCTTCATGTGCTAGTGCAAGTGTATGAAGTACTGTGTTTGTTGAACCACCCATCGCCATGTCCAAAGCAAATGCGTTATCAATCGCATCGATGGTAACGATATCACGTGGCTTAATATCCTTCTCAATAAGCTCCATAAGTTGCGTAGCTGAGCGTTTAACAAACTCTTTACGTTCCGGAGCAACAGCTAAAATTGTACCATTTCCAGGAAGGGCAAGACCAAGACCTTCTGCCAAGCAGTTCATTGAGTTTGCAGTAAACATACCAGAACAAGACCCGCATGTAGGACAAGCAAATTGCTCAATTTCCTGTAATTTTGCTTCATCAATTTTACCAGCTTGGTAGGCTCCAACCCCTTCAAAAACAGAGTTTAAGTTAAGTGGGTTACCATCTTTATCAACACCGGCTTTCATTGGACCGCCACTCACAAAAATTGCTGGAATGTTAACACGAAGTGCTGCCATCATCATCCCAGGTGTAATTTTGTCACAGTTTGGAATACAAACCATTCCATCAAACCAGTGTGCTGATACAACTGTTTCAATAGAATCAGCAATGATTTCACGGCTCGGTAATGAATATCTCATTCCGATATGCCCCATCGCAATCCCATCATCAACACCAATTGTGTTCATTTCAAACGGTACACCACCAGCTTCACGGATCGCGTCTTTCACAATTTTACCGAACTCTTGTAAATGTACATGTCCAGGAACAATATCAATATATGAATTTACAACCGCAATAAACGGTTTGCCAAAATCTTCTTCTTTTACACCAGCAGCACGAAGTAAACTTCTATGTGGTGCACGGTCAATTCCTTCTTTAATCATATTACTACGTTGTTCAGCCAAGATAAATCCCTCCAAATTAACAGTCACATTAAAACTCTTCTGAAAATTTTAATATTTCTTATTGTAACATTATTTTTTATATTATCAAAGGTTAAACAACTTTGCTTTTTTCAAATAATCTATTTATTTTACCGGAAAAATAGTTAGCTTTTATGCTTGAAAGAAGGATACAGCTCTTAAATTAAGCGGAAGCCAATCGCTTCAAAAGAATTATACGATTAATTGATTGCTTAAAACTAGTATAGAATAGAGGAAATTTAGCCATTCATTGGGAATATTGTCATATGAATAGAAGGAGAACTATTACCTAGTTATGAAGCGGAATTTGTAGAAAAAAGAAGAGGAATTCTGATTGGATACTTACATCGTCCTTCAAATATTACAATTTTGGAATAATGTATAGTATATTTAATAGGAAGTGAAAAGAAATGATTGCACTTTTAAACCATCGATTATGCAAAAAAACACCTAGATTTTAGCAATGGATTCAATTATGAGACCGTTTTTCAATAGGCTAACGTTCGTTCGGGTTATCAAAGAATAACGTAAGCGATTATACTAGACTTAGTCGAGCATGGATCAAGATATGTTCGGCTTTTTTGATATCCTGCTCCAAACGTTTCTTTTTATATAAACAATAAGGAGACCGCATACTAGATAGACAAGGAGATGCACTCAACGATGATACAGATTTTAATTGCTGATGACGATGCTCATATTCGTGAATTATTGCAGCATACACTTCGAACCGAGGGATATGTCGTTTTTGAAGCAGCTGATGGCGAGGAAGCATCATTGTTACTTACAAAAACACAGATTCATTTAGCTGTTGTCGATGTGATGATGCCAAACAAAGATGGTTATCAACTTTGTGAAGAAATAAGAAATTATTATGATTTTCCGATTATTTTGTTAACAGCTAAAGATCAGCTTTTAGATAAGGAAAAAGGCTTCTCAGTTGGAACGGATGATTATTTGACAAAGCCTTTTGAACCGAAAGAATTATTGTTTCGAATAAAAGCATTACTAAGGCGCTATCAAATGGTGAACGTAGAAAAGATTAGGCTTAACGAAACGATCATTGATCGGAAAAGCTATGAAGTCCAAAGTCAAGGTAAAGTGTTTATGTTACCAATGAAAGAGTTTGAATTACTCTCTCAGCTCGCCAGTTATCCAGAGCGAATTTTCACGCGGGAAGAGTTGATTCATCTTATTTGGGGATCAGATTTTACTGGTGATGATCGGACGATAGATGTTCATATCAAACGATTGCGTGAGCGTTTTTCTGATCGAGCTGACGATTTTATCATTAAAACAATTCGAGGCGTCGGCTATAAACTGGAGGTCACTAAGAAGTGAAAACTCTTTATTTACGCATTGTAGTTACCACGATCATTGTGATGATTGTAAGCAGTGTCGTGGCCTTTATCTTTTCAAATAGCTATTATCAAATCAGTTTAAAACCGTTTAACGATCAGAAAGTAACACAAATGGTCAAAAATATTGTGGACTTTTATGAAAAGAATCCGAATGTACCGATGGATGATTATTTGGATCATATCGCAGCCTTAGGGTATCAGATTTATTTAGTTGATCAACAAGGACATGGTTCGTTTTATGGTGGGGCATTTAGAAATAAAGAGGTAGATCGAAACATTATAGAGGATGTTTTAAATGGGAATGTCTATCATGGCATCTCCGAATTCCCATCAAAAGCCTTCATTACTGGCTTTTTTGATAATGTGCTCACGAACACGATTGGTATGTCGATAACGGTTGACGGAGAACCATTTGCGCTTTTCGTTCGACCAAATATTAACCAACAATTCGGGGAAATGAGGATCTTTTTTTCTGTCCTTCTCATTTTGACTATTTTGTTAAGTATTCTATTTGTTGCGGTTAGCACCCGTTATCTTGTAAAACCGATTGTCAACTTGACGGAAGCGACGAAAAGAATATCACAAGGAAAATATAATTTTCACCTAAATGTAAAAAGACGTGATGAAATCGGAACATTGGCCGAAAACTTCTCAAAAATGGCAACAAGCATCGAACAGCTTGAAGAAATGCGTCAGGAATTTGTTTCGAACGTTTCACATGAAATTCAATCACCACTAGCTTCGATCCAGGGATTTTCACAAACCTTACAGGCGAAAAATTTAACTGAAGACGAGCAAAAACATTATCTTTCCATTATTGAGGACGAAAGTAGACGACTTTCACAGTTAAGTAAGCAACTACTAACACTAGCCTCCTTAGATAAAGAAGAGATGAATGTAGAGAAAAGCACGTTTGATGTGGCGGCTCAAATGAAACAAGTCGTATTTATGACAGAATGGAGCTGGCGTGAAAAAGAGCTAGCGATTGATATGGACCTTCCTTCAATCCTTCTTCATGCTGATCAAAAATTACTGCATCAAGTATGGACAAATCTGTTGACGAACAGTATAAAATATACCGAAAATGGTGGTTCCATTTCCGTTCGTATGACAAAACATGCTAAAGAATGTCACATCGAGATACAGGATACAGGAATCGGTATTGCAGCAACTGATCTTCCTCATATCTTTGACCGTTTTTACAAAGCAGACAAATCTAGAAATCGAAAAGAAGGCAGCAGTGGATTAGGTCTTGCCATTACGAAAAAAATTATTGACCTCCACGATGGAAAAATTCATGTTGAAAGCCAATTAGGGAAGGGAACTGTTTTTCACGTCTATCTTCCTACAATGTAATGTTCTGTTCATCTTCCGTTCATATTCAAATCTTATACTTTAACCATAATAAAAAGAATGAATTGACCGTTTTACCACGGACGTTGATTCATACCTTTCTTATTATTCAATAGAAAAGATTGAAGGTTATATTTTAAGAAATGGAGATGGAATGAATATGTTTCTAGCTTTACGTGAAATGAAGCACGCGAGATTGCGTTACGTATTAATAGGCTTAATCATGATTTTAATTGCATGGCTCGTCCTATTTGTCTCAGGTTTAGCAAAAGGGTTAGCTTCTGATAATGCTTCTGCAATTCAACATTTGAATACAGGTTATTTAGTTCTTCAAAACGAATCTGATAATCGATTAAATCGTTCAATCTTATTGGAGGATACATTGAATGACGTTCATCGCTTTGTCTCTGACGAAGTAGCGACACCACTAGGTATCCGAATGACAACAGTCACTACAACGAATGAATCAGCTAAAAAAGTGGATACCGCTTATTTAGCAATTGATGTGAATGGTAAGCTCGCACCTGACGTAGTAGATGGAAAAATGATGACGAATGAAGCTGCGAATGAAGTCGTTGTGGATACCTCCTTAAAAGATGAAGGATTTAGATTAGGCGATTATGTAAAAGATCAAGCTTCAGGAACAGAATTTAAAATTGTTGGGTTCACAGAAGGTCAATCCTATAGCCATGCACCAGTTATCTTTATGAATTTCAATGATTGGGCTGCCATTAACGAATCGAATCATCTGCGCAAGCCATTTTTTAATGCGATTGCCTTGGATATAACTGAAGATATGGCCCAGAAAATTGACAATGATGTAAGTGGGATTGAGGTAATCAGCAAAGAGCAAGCATTAAAGGGTATTCCTGGTTACCAGGAAGAACAAAGCTCACTACTCATGATGATTGCCTTTCTATTTGTCATTTCAGCATTTGTTTTAGCTGTTTTCTTCTATGTCATAACGATTCAAAAAATGAATCAATTTGGTGTTTTAAAGGCCATTGGTGCAAAATCAAGTTATTTGGCACGTAACATTATGTTTCAGGTCATGGGACTTACCATTGTGAGCTTGATCATCAGTATTGCACTCACTTATGGAGTAGCGTCCATTTTGCCAAGCAGTATGCCATTTGAACTAAGCATCGAATTAGTTCTAGGTAGTTCATTATTATTTATCGTTGTTTCGTTGGTTGGTTCGTTATTATCTTTATACCGTGTGGTAAAAATTGATGCAGTTGAAGCGATTGGGAGGGCTGCATAATGAGCACTAAACTTATCCTAGATAAGATAAATAAGGAATTTGGTGATGGGGATACATCAGTGAAAGTGCTTGAACAAGTTTCATTACAGGTTAAAGCGGGGGAACTTGTCGCAGTCGTCGGTCCTTCAGGGGCGGGGAAAAGTACATTTCTTTCAATTGCTGGGGCATTACTATCTCCATCAAGCGGACGGATTATCCTTGACAATCTAGACATTACAAATCTATCTGCCAAAAAAATGAATCAGATTAGATTGGAAAAAATCGGCTTTATCTTTCAATCGTCGAATTTAATTCCATATTTAACCGTTCGCGATCAATTACTCCTTATATCTGAATTATCAGGAACAAAGAATAAAAAGGCTGAAATAAAAGCGGGCGAACTTCTCGAACGGCTTGGATTAAGCCATCGAAAAAATCATTACCCTGAGAGTCTATCAGGTGGAGAGCGCCAACGGGTTGCGATCGCACGGGCTTGGATGAATGATCCAGAAATCATTCTTGCAGACGAACCAACAGCAAGTCTTGATTCTGAACGGGGGCGCTCTGTCGTCCAAATGCTAGCCGATGAGGTAAAACTACGAGAGAAGGCTGCCATCATGGTCACCCACGATAAAAGAATGCTAGATTTATGTGATCGTGTTGTCTATATTGAAGATGGCAAGTTATCAGAACAACCAAACATTTCGTAGGAGCAGTTTTTATAGTCGAACTTCTTAGTCTTGAGAAGATTCGGCTTTTTTGTTTCAGTTATCTTTTGAAAAATTTTTAATCATGTTTTCGACAAAAATATAGAAATCGCCATTCTTTTTGATTATTTTTACAAAAAGAATGGCGTACTCGGGGACAGAAATAGTTATTCAGCTTAGCTTGACGGCGATGTGGTGGTACATTTACTGAGCACTTCTTACTTTCGTTTTTGTAATACTACGGCGTTCATCTAAACTAACCGGTACATCTCCGTCAATTGTAATTCTACGAACAACTCTTTGTGCATCCCCATAGTCATTTACTGCATAATGCTGTGTTGCACGATTATCCCAAATAACGACATCTCCAGTACTCCATCGCCAGCGTACGGTATTTTCTAATTGTGTAACATGTTCTTGTAGGACAGAAAACAGTTGATATGAATCGGAGGAAGAAAGACCGATAAATTTTTTCACGAAATGACCTAGTAGAAGGTGACGCTCGAAAGTTTCAGGGTGTACATGGACAACTGGATGTTCGGTTTCATATAAAGTGGATGTAAATACGTTATTATAGTGATTTACGGATTCAGAAGAAATTTCGCTGCGTTTTGCTGCATAATCATAATCATTTGAATGTAGTGCCCATAATTGATCAGCAAGACTTCGTAACTCAGCTGGCAGGTTTTCATAAGCAGTGGCTGTATTCGCCCAAACGGTATCACCTCCAACCTCAGGTATCACAACTCCCCGCAAAATCGAGAATTTTGGATATGCGGCTTCAAACGTAACATCTGTATGCCATGAGTTGGCTCGACCACCATGATCTGAATTCAATTCCAAGATATAATTTGATCCGTTCTTAACTGGAACAGTTGGATGAACAACTGGATTTCCAAGTAATCGTGCAAAAGCTTCTTGTTCTTTATCATCTAGATGATTCTGATTCTTGAAGAAAATAACTTTATGCTTTAGTAGTGCGTCGCGAATGGATTTTACTGTGTTAGCATCAAGATTCCCAGAAAGGTTAACACCCGATATTTCCGCACCAATCCGTGCAGCAACTGGTTTTACAACAATTTCTGATTCATTTTGAATTTGTTTGACATCACTCATATTATTGCCTCCTTGTTTGATCCGTTTTAGCGAGCACTAATAATGAACCGATAGTACGAAAGAAAGCCAGAGCATAATCGCTCTGGCTTCCAGGTGACTGGTCAGCTTCTTAATGAATCCAAAATCAGACAATTCTTATCGGTTTAGTGAAATTTTAAAATAATTAGAAGAGTATGTCAATCATTTGTTGAATTTTTTGCTATTTTTTTCTTCTAAAAAAGGGAAGATGTTTGATATTGTTTAGTAAGTAGGAATAGTACTTTTTCAAAACATATAATTGAAAATTGATCGGGGAATTTTTATTTAACTAAATTTTCTGTTGACTATAATTAAAAGACTTGATAATCTAATATTCAAATACTTAGTAATTCAATAGGAAATGTTGGTTCATTGACCGGACAACCGGAGACTTTTCTTTCTTTTTAAGAGATGTCTCCGGTTTTTTTGTATATGAACTTGCTGACCAGTCCACTGGAGGCCTTTGTAGCAAGCGTTATGCGTTTGTTGTAAAGGTTTTTTTCTGTTGAAAGGAAGATGGAGGGGAAGGATTTGAAGAACTTGAAGAGTTGGCGAGTAACTGGAATTTTACTAACTGCTATCTTATCGGTCGTTTTATTGGCTGGATGTCAGGAAAAGAAAACTGTAGCGAAAGGAGAAGGGGAGTATGAAACTCTGAATTTAAAATATGAGGGTAGTGTTGGGACCGTTACTTATCCAGAGTTAGCACAAGATTTAGGATATCTTGATCCTATTAAATTAGAGTGGATTGGAAATACAATCAGTGGACCAGCGTCGATTCAAAATGCTGCGACGGGCGAAACAGATTTTGGCGGTGCCTTTAACGGCGCAATTGCCAAATTGATAGCTAGCGGGGCACCCATTAAATCGGTCATTGGTTATTATGGCAGTGATGAAGATACATTTAGTGGATTTTATGTATTGGATGGCAGTCCGATAAAAGATGCTCGAGATTTAATCGGTAAAAAAGTTGGTATGAACACAATGGGAGCACATCATGAATTCGTTTTAAAAGAATATTTATGGAGAAATGGGCTGACTGAAGAGGAGATAAAGCAAGTGACTTTAGTTGTTGTGCCACCTGTGAATACAGAACAATCACTTCGACAGAAGCAAATTGATGTGGCTGTTTTAGGTGGAATGTTGCGCGATCGAGCATTGGAAAAAGGGGGAATTAGTAAGCTTTTTAGTGATTATGATTTGTTTGATTCCTTTACAGCAGGGAGTCTAGTCTTTACTGAGAAATTTATTAAAGAAAATCCGAATACGGTGAACAAGTTTGTAGAAGCAACAGCAAAAGCCATAGAATGGACCCGGACAACGCCTAGGGAAGAAGTCATTGCTCGGTTTGAAGCGATTATTGAGAAAAGAGGTCGCAAGGAGGATACAGAAACAATTCGATATTGGAAAAGTCCAGGTATAGCAGAGAAGGGTGGCTTTATTCAAGAATCAGAATTCCAAGTATGGGTCGACTGGTTAGAGAAAAGTGGGGAGTTTACAGAAGGGCAAGTAAAATTGACTGATTTATATACGAATGAATTTAATCCTTATAAAGAAGAGATTGATAAAAAATAATGAGGTGAGCATATGACGGACAAAATTCAGTTTGATCATGTAAGTAAGGTTTTTAAAATAAGAGATTCAGATCAAAGAAAGGGAGCGGTTAAAGAGTTTACGGCCATTAAAAATGTTCATTTTTCCGTAAAAAGTGGCGAGTTTCTGTCATTAGTAGGGCCATCAGGATGCGGAAAATCTACGTTGCTTGATCTTTTAGGTGGTTTAACAGAACCAACCTCGGGACAAATTTTACTGGATGGAAAACCGATAGAGGGTCCTGGTTTAGATCGCGGGATTGTCTTTCAACAGTATGCGTTGTTTCCTTGGAAAACAGCGAAAGGAAATATTGAGTTTGGTTTGGAGTCAAAAGGGATACCAAAGAAGGAACGGTCAGAAATTGCCCGTCACTTTTTATCGCTCGTTGGATTATCAGGATTCGAGGAACGTTATCCGCACGAACTTTCAGGTGGAATGAAGCAACGGGTTGCTATAGCTCGGAGTTTGGCTTTTGACCCGGACGTTTTATTAATGGATGAGCCGTTCGCTGCATTAGATGCTCAAACACGGGAAACGTTGCAATCAGAATTGCTTCAAATCTGGGAACAAACAAAAAAGACCATTGTTTTCATTACACATGGAATCGATGAGGCAGTGTATTTAGGACAACGTGTCGCGGTGATGACTTCTCGCCCAGGAACCATCAAACAAATTATGGATAATCAGCTCCATTCAAGCAGTCAGGAAGAAGATTTACGCTCTACAACAGAATTTGCAAAGGCTCGTCACCAGATTTGGGATTTGCTTCGTGAAGAAGTAAGTAAAGCTCAAACGTTTGAGAAGAAGGATCAATCTGCTTGAAAAATTGAATCATACTTTAAAAGAGGTGAAAATATGGCTAGTTTTGATAAATCTGTAACAATTCCCATGCAAACATCGCAAAGAGTTCGTTTTTCTTTTCACTGGACACAAAAGTTTGTGAAACAAACGGCAGTCATTTTTCTTTTACTCGTGCTCTGGGAGGTAGCTCCTAGAATCGAGTTAGTGGACATAACTTTCTTCCCACCTTTTTCAACAGTAGTAGAAGGTTGGTGGGGGTTAGTGATTTCAGGTGAATTGTATGCCCATTTCCAAGCAAGTATTATCCGTTCGCTTATTGGATTTGGATTGGCCATCCTCATTGCGATTCCTTTGGGTCTTGTCATTGGCTGGTATCCGTTCGCAAATGAACTGTTAAACCCAGTGTTAGAGTTGTTTCGAAATACAGCTGCATTGGCTCTATTGCCTGTCTTTATATTACTTCTAGGTATTGGGGAGACATCCAAAGTTTCCATTGTTTTATTTGCATGTATTTTTCCGATTCTTTTAAATACGATTAACGCCGTTAGAAATGTTGATCCATTGCTAATAAAATCAGCCAAATCAATGGGGTTACCATCCTACAAGTTGTTTTATAAAGTCATTTTGCCTGCTTCAATTCCGACTATTTTTACAGGAATACGTATGGCAGGTACATCCTCTATTCTTGTGTTAATTGCTGCCGAAATGGTTGGAGCCAAGGAAGGGTTGGGCTATTTAATTAATTATGCTCAGATGAATTTCCAAATCCCTCAAATGTATGCAGGTATAATGACAATTTCTATTTTAGGTTTTGTACTAAATTTTATGTTAGTTTCATTAGAAAGAAAATTCTCAAGCTGGAAGACAAATCCTAACGAAAAATAAAGAAAGAAGGTAATCAAATGACTAAAGTGAAGCAGGAAATGAAATTAGGAGCATTTTTTATGATACCGGGGCATCATGTCGCAGCTTGGAGACATCCGAAAGCAGAAGCTCATCATGTGATGACATTTGATTTTATCAAAAGGCTAGCTCAAACAGCTGAGCGTGGTAAGTTTGATATGATATTTCTTGCGGACGGTTATGCGGTGAGAGCAAAAAATCAAAAGGTATTAGAGCAAACTGTGAATACTTTATTTGAACCATTTACACTTTTATCTGCACTTTCCGCGGTCACGAAGCATGTCGGGCTTGCAGGGACGGTTTCGACTACCTATAATGAGCCATTTAATGTGGCGCGTAAGTTTGCATCTCTTGATCATCTGAGTACTGGTCGTGCGGCGTGGAATGTGGTGACATCAAATACGGAAGCGGAGGCGCGCAACTTTAACCAAGATCATCACTTACTTCATTCGAAGCGTTATGAACGTGCTGAAGAGTTTGTTGATGTTGTCACGAAACTTTGGGATAGTTGGGAAGATGAAGCTCTAGTTTTTGATAAAGAGTCGTCGCAATTTGCGGATTCTTCCAAAATACATTCGGTTAATCATAAAGGAGAATGGTTTTCCGTTGAAGGACCGTTAAATGTCTCTCGTCCAGTGCAAGGACATCCTGTTGTGATCCAGGCTGGTTCGTCTGAAGCAGGGAAGGAGCTTGCGGCACGTACTGCTGAAGTCATTTTCACCGCTTGGCAAACACTTGAAGAAGCTCAAGCATTTTATGCCGATGTTAAAGGAAGAATGGCGAAATATGGGCGATCTCCAGATGAGTTGAAAATCATGCCTGGTGTCTTTCCAGTCATTGGTAGAACGGAGGAAGAAGCAGAAGAGGATAAGGTGTTGCTTGCGGAGCTCATCCCAGAGGAGGCGGGGATTTCCCTCTTATCAGGAATGATAAGTGTTGATTTATCAGACTACCCAATGGATGGGCCATTACCGGATCTGCTCGAATTGGATCAGGTAAACGGTGGGAAGAGTCGCTTCAAGTTATTGAAGGATCTTGCTGATCGCGAAGGGTTGACGATTCGTAAATTGTATCAATGGATTGCTGGTGCTCGTGGGCATAGAGAAATTAAAGGTACCCCTGAGCAAATTGCGGATCAGATGCAGGAATGGTTTGAAAATGAGGCAGCAGATGGATTCAATATAATGCCTCCTTATTTACCAGGTGGCTTGGATGATTTCGTTGACCAGGTCATTCCAGTGCTACAACAACGTGGATTGTTCCGTACAGAGTACACTGGTAGCACCTTACGCGAGAATTTAGGATTGAAACGACCAGCGAACACTCTAATTAATAAAGTAAAAGAAACAATTTAAACAATGGGTTTTGTATTTAAATCTATTAAGTAGATTACAAGTTAGTTTAAAGAATATCATATTAAACTCGTACAATAGTTCAAGAGTGAGTCCCCCAATAAGTGATAAAGCTCGCCTCGATAAATAAGATTTTATCTGTAAACAAACTTTTTAAAAATGTAAATGAATTGTAACAATTCAAACGGTCATAAAGGTGGTATAATCATCCGTGTTAGCAATAACAATATTCCTACTAGTTGCAACTTTGACTAAAAATAGGGATATAAAATTATCATTCAATTGGGGGAGACTTATTTAATGTGGGTAATTACTGTCTATTCGGAAGGAAATGCTAAAATGTTTGAATTTGATACGGAAAAGGAAGCAAGAATGGCTTTCGAGAATATTCAAGGTTGTAAGATTCTTTCTGAGGTTGTCTACTTTAATGATCCTTGTTTTTCTTTAGTTGCTGGTTAAGTTCTTCTTTATGATAATCAAGGATTAATAGGGCTGAAACCAAGAAGTAAACTTTTACCCAAATATTAAACAGTCTAAAAGAATCCATTTAGCACTCATTCGATGACTTCGGTTTTTGTTCCGGAGTCATTTTATTTTCTTTGATATCGTTGGTGATCATTACATCAAGAATGAATCGATCATTCATCTTATTAGCTCTTCAAGTGTTCTTTCCTTTTTATCTCCTCCATTTTTATAAACTTTCTCCTTTGCAAGAAATAAAAATATAAAAGAGATTTTCATCTTATCTTAGAATTTATCAAAAAAACACAGTTTAATCATTTAAATTACCAAATAAAATTAGAAAAAACCCCAGTTCTAGTGGAACGGGGTTTTTTAAGTTGGATAATATAAGATCATACTTAATCGAGCTAATGTTTCCCCTGAGTTATGATAGGTATGTGGTCTGTCAGCTTTGAATTTGATAGAATCACCATTTTTAAGTGTATATTCATTATTATTTACACTTACAGTTAGTTCACCTTCAAAAACAGTTATGAACTCTTCAGTTCCTTCTCTGTGCGAATCAGAACTTAGGATTCCACTTTTTTCTATCTCGACTGAATAAACTTCAAAACGCTTATTATCTTCAAAGGGAAAGTAGGGATAGACTCGATATTTCCCATTGTCTTCAGATAATGTTTGAATTTCATTTCTTAAAACAACTATTGTATCCGGCTGCGGATTATTTATTAATGAAGTAAAAGAAATCTTTAATCCATTGGCTATTTTCCAAATAGTTGTAATTGTAGGACTCGATTCCCCTCTTTCAATTTGGCCTATCATCGTTTTACTTACCCCAGTTAATTCTGCAACCTTTTCAAGACTTAATTTCTTACTTTCTCTTAAGGCCTTTAAATTCTTTGCAATAATAAGATTGATTTCCTCCATAAACACACCCCTCATTTACAATATAACGTCTGTATTGTACAATAAAAAGTAAGACGTTATAATGCTCTTTTTAGTCATTATAACATACATAAAAGTGGGGGAGTCCATCATGCCTTTATTATCGTTTTTGCTATATGTTTTTGTTACAAGTTTTACACCAGGTCCCAATAATATTATGGCAATGTTATTTGCTAATAAATACGGGTTAAAAAAGACAATTAGATTTTGTTTAGGAGTAGGTGCAGGTTTCTTTGTAATAATGTTATTGTGTAGTTATTTTAATCTATTGCTTGAAGATTTCATTCCAAAAATAGAATTTATTATGACTATCCTAGGTACAATCTATATGTTGTATCTGGCTATGAAAATTATTACTAGTAAAAATATTGATAAGGACAATAGTAGGGACAAGAATAACAGTTTTTTAACAGGTATGCTTTTACAATTCATAAATCCGAAAGGTATATTATATGGAATAACTGCGATATCAACCTTCATCCTTCCGTATCACACTTCGAATTTCAGCTTACTATTTTATTCATTATTTCTGGCTTTTGTTGGTTTTTTGAGTACTTTTTGTTGGAGTCTATTTGGTTCGACTTTTCAGACGTTCTTATCAACGTATAGAAGTCAGTTTAATGTAATTATGGCTTTGTTATTAGTATATAGTGCAATTTCGATTCTTGTAGAATAAAACAGGCTTCTTGTTAAACTACCATGAAGATAAACTTTAGTAACTTAGGGAAAAAGGCAATACTAAAGGAGATGTATCTTATTCATTACCTTTTAAGATGATGGAAATAAGGAGAGAAAAATGAGATTATTAGATCAATGAATGGAAAACTCGAAGTATTGGCTTCGTTGTGAAATGGGACTTATCTAATTAGAAGGCAAAGAATATTTCCTTGAGATGCAGAATAGAGTAACTTTTATACTTAACTTTATGACCGATAAAAATGATGACATTTTGATTGTCGCTGTGGACGAAACCAATAGATAACGCAGGAGGTATTTTTAGTGGAAATAGGTGTAAGTACGTTTGTAGAAACAACACCGGATGTTGAAACCGGTGAGGTGATCAGTCATGCACAACGAATACGTGAAGTTATTGAGGAAATTGTACTGGCTGATCAGGTAGGATTAGATGTTTTTGGTGTGGGAGAACATCATCGCAAAGATTATGCGGCGTCTTCTCCAGCCGTTATACTGGCTGCAGCTGCATCACAGACGAAACGGATAAGACTGACAAGTGCGGTTACGGTGCTTTCTTCTGCTGATCCAGTACGAGTGTTTCAGGATTTTTCTACGCTCGACGGAATCTCGAATGGTCGAGCAGAGATCATGGCTGGTCGGGGATCTTTTATTGAATCCTTTCCGTTGTTTGGACAGGATTTAAAAGACTACGATGAGTTGTTTGAAGAGAAACTGGAGTTGTTGTTAAAAATACGAGAGTCTGAGAATGTGACCTGGAAAGGCGGGCACCGGCCAGCCATTCAAAATCGTGGTGTGTATCCGCGACCAGAACAAAATCCTTTACCCGTTTGGATTGGCAGTGGCGGTAATTCTGATTCAGTGATCAGAGCAGGCCTCCTTGGACTTCCGCTCGTTCTAGCGATTATCGGTGGTAGCCCACTACAATTTGAGCCGCTCGTGCAGCTTTATAAGAAAGCAGTCAATCACGCAGGCCACGATATTACGAAATTACCAGTTGCTTCGCATTCGCATGGTTTCGTTGCAGAGACTACGCAAATAGCTGCAGACAAATTTTTCCCATCGACCCAACAAGCAATGAACACGCTAGGACGTGAGCGTGGGTGGGGGCAATATACCCGTTCAAGTTTTGATGCAGCCCGTAGCTTTGAGGGCGCATTGTACGTCGGCGATCCGAAGACAGTTGCTGAGAAAATCATTCACCTTCGTAAGAATGTAGGCATAACACGCTTTATGCTGCACGTACCGGTCGGCACAATGCCTCATGATGATGTGATGAAAGCCATTGAACTGTTAGGAAAAGAAGTAGCACCAATGGTCCGAGAGGAAATTTCCAGATGGGAAGAAGAGAGCAAAGGATAGTAGAAAGCAAAAGATTAAATGAGCGATAGGATGATGTGGGATGGAGGATTTTTGAAGCTGTTACTGGGGTAAATAGTGAATTTCCGCTAAGATAGATGGTGTTTAACATTTATTTATAATTTAATTTTTATAGGTGCTAAATAATAAAATGACGTGTAGGTTACTGCATGTCATTTTGTTATTTTATGGGGGATTTTCTAGCTTCTTTTGATTAAGGTGATATTTGTTAATTTTTATAAAATCAATGCACTATGGTTAATCACCCAAGGAGTTCAATTGTGCCCGAGAACCAGTAAAAAAAGCGAATACGGTAACGGAAAGGCTCCTAATGCTCCCATGGATCAGTTAAAAAGAAAACTCAGGTAACGAAAAGCTTCCGAAAGTCCCCTAGTGCGGTTCGCCGACACTACACTGATATCTAAACGCCAATACTTTCTTCATTAATATGTCAGTGGACATCGATATGGTTTCTTTCATTGAGGTTAGTAATATCGCAGTGTATACTTAACTAGTAAACTCTTTCTACAAGAATAGGGGGAATAGTAGTGGGATTGACACCAAAGGCGATTTTTTTAGATATGGATGGGACAATATTAAATCATCAAAATAAGGTGAGTATTCGTACAAAAGAAATTATTGATAACTTACGAAACGAGGGTATATTCGTTTTTATAGCTACAGGTAGAGCTGTTGAGGAAATAGCGGGGTTAGTGCCTGAAGGCTTTCAAGTAGATGGGGTAATTACTTCAAATGGTATGGCGGGTTATGTAGGGAATAAAGAAGTATTTAAACATTCACTAGAGCTTGAATTGGTGGAAACCATTATTGAAAAGGCAAGAGAAAACAAAGTGTACTATGAGCTTTTTCCATATGGAACATCACGAGTTATATTAAATCAAGATAAACAATATGTAGAAAATGAAATTAGAGATCCAAAGCCAGACGGTGTTGAGATGAATGAGTGGCTTTCACGTAAAGATGCACTGAAAGGAAAAATTGCGTGGATCGATAATATCGAGGGTAATGAATTTTCAAAGTTTTATTTTTTTGCTAGAACAAAAGAACATATAAATAGATGGAAAGCCGAGCTTGAACAATTAAAGCAAGAAAAGGACTTCACTACCTCTACATCATCTGATATTAATGTTGAAGTGATGGTTGCGAACGTGAACAAAGCAACAGGGATCAAACAGATGCTAAAGTATTTTAATTTGTCTGAGGAGGAAACTCTGGCAATTGGTGATAGTAATAATGATATACAAATGTTACAGTTTGTTAGTCATGCCGTGGCAATGAAAAATGCATCAGATCACATTAAAGATATCGCCGATGACATAACGGAACTCACTTGTGATGAAGACGGGGTATACCATTATCTTAAATCGAACATTTTGGCAGTGAAAATTTAGCCGTACAAAATTCAATTTAACAAAAGCTAATAATAACCTCGATGGATTCAGCCATTCGAGGTTTTTTTCATGACAAAACAAACAAATTCGGGTCGGATATAATTCGCTATCCAAGATTCCTAACGATGATTCTACAAGGGTTTAACAGTGAAGACAATCCAACATTGACAGTTTATTTTATTGAAACTTTATGTTATACAATCCGTATTAGTAATGAATTGAAATTATTTCGTTAGGCTTACAGTATTAAGGAATGTAGTAGCGCTTAATTTTGTGAAACTACGCGATTGGTAGTTCCTTTAGAGATTGGATGATTCCAATGTGGTTAACTGCCTATAAATGTCGAAGAAAGGATTGGCTCGATGAGTATATTACAAAGATTTAAAGCGATTATGTCAAGTAATCTTCATGACTTATTAGATAAGACCAAGAATAATGAAAAGACGATTGATCAATATGTACGAACAATTCAACTTGACTTAGGTAAAGTGAAATCTGAGAAGGCTACGATGATTGCAGAAGAACAAAGAGCAAAAAGAGCTTTAGATGAATGCAAAGCGGAAATGAATAAAATGGAAAAATACGCAATGAAGTCAATTGAATCAGGCAATGAAGAGAATGCCAGAAAATTTCTCGAGAAAAAAGCTGTGTTAGGAGCGAATGCATCCACATTAGAAGTGAAATATAACGAGGCTACTATTAATATGGATCAAATGCGACAAATGCATAATAAACTGATTGCTGACTTACGAGAGTTAGAAGCACGGGGAAACATGATCAAAGCTAAGGCGTCAATGACCAAAATCCAAGAGAAAATGAATGAAATCAACGGACCATCAATTGGAAATTATTCAATCTCGAATTTTGGGAAAATGGAAGAAGAGGTAGACCGAGCTTTTGAAGAAGCCAATGCCAAAGCAGAGTTAAACAAAAACCCTCTGGATAACATAAAAGATCTATCAGTAAAATATGATGAGTGTACAGTGGATGATGAGTTAGCTGCCCTTAAGGAGCAACTAAAAAAGAACGAATAACAGATTGATCAAGGGAGGTGGAAGAGGATGGTCATCCAATATAAATGCCCAAATTGTGGAGATGATATGGCCTTTGATAGTGAATCTGGCAAATTATCATGCCATAGTTGCGGAAGAAAAGATAATATTGAAAGTTTTAAAGATGAATTTATCGTGACCACCTTTTCAGAGGATGAAGCAAAAGAGTACATCTGCAATAATTGTGGAGCTGTGGTCATTACAGATACCGATACAACGGCAACCTCGTGCAGCTTTTGTGGAGCAGGAGTTGTTCTCGGGGATAGGTTATCCGGCGCTTTAGCCCCAGCAAAAGTTATTCCTTTTACAGTTAGTAAAGAAGAAGCGATGGATGCTTTTCGAAAATGGTGTAAAAATGGTCGATTAACTCCAAGAGGATTTATGACTGCTGATCGAATCAAAGGAATAACTGGTATTTATGTTCCGTTTTGGATGTACGATTTGGAGAGCGCAGCGAAAATTAATGCAGTAGGTACAAAGGTTCGTACATATACGCAAGGAGAATACATTTATACAGAGACGAGTTATTATGATGTATATCGTGATATCAAAATGAATTATGTAAAAGTACCTGTTGATGCCTCTGAAAAAATGAACGATGAAATGATGGATAAATTAGAGCCATATGATTATAGGAGTTTAAAAAATTTTAAAACCCCTTATCTTGCTGGGTATTTTGCAGAAAAATATAACTATAATGATGACGAGTTGCTCTCTCGTGTCAAATCAAAAGTAAACTCGTATATCAATTCTTACATAAGCTCGACGATAACTGGTTATGCATCTGTTCAATATAAAAATCAAGATATTGAGACAAAGAAAAAGCATAGTTATTATGTACTTCTTCCAATTTGGATGATTTATTATGATTATGATAAACATGAACATACTTTTGCCATGAACGGTCAGACGGGTAAAGTCGTAGGGAAACCTCCTATTAGCTTCGGTAAGATTGCAGCGTGGTTTGGGGGAGTTGCCAGTAGCACATTTATCGTACTAAAACTTGTCTCATACCTTCTTGGAGGTGGACTATGGTGAGAAGGGAAAGCTGTTTCAAAGTAATTCTCATATTTTTTGTCTTATCTCTTTTTCTACCGCTTTTCTTGAATAGTGATGTTGCAGCTTCTGACACAAAGCAAAACATTTATGATTTTGCATCTCTTTTGGCTGATGAAGAAGTGGCGGAACTCGAGGATTTGGCAAATAAATATGGGGCAAAGCGTGAAACATCCTTTATTATCCTAACGACCAATGATACTGGAGGCAAGGATATAGTAGACTATATGGAAGATTTTTATGATGAGAAAGCGCTGGGGTATGATAAACCTCATGGTAACACGGCAATTCTGACAATCGATATGAAAAATAGAGACGTGTATTTGGCTGGTTTTTATAAAGCTGAAGAATATTTGGATGATAGTAGACTTGATCTTATTCGTGAAAAAATCACTCCGGATTTATCGGATGGAAACTATTATGATGCATTCCATACCTTTATTGAAACCTCTTCAAAGTATATGGGGATTAGGCCAGGAGTAAATCCCGATAATCCTTTGTTTAACCTTTGGTTTCAAACTTTAATTTCTCTTGGAATTGCCGGTATTGTTGTTGGTTTGATGTTGTACAGCTCTGGTGGAAAAATTACGGTTAATGATCGTACATACATGGATGCCGGTAGTTCGAAGGTGTTAGATAGAAGAGATGCCTATTTAAGAACTACTGTAACGAAACAGAGAAAACCATCGAATAATAATAACAACGGTGGTGGAGGTGGTGGTGGTGTTTCAAGAGGAGGCCACTCACATAGTGGAAGTCGGGGCGGTTTCTAGATTGTCTTCATAAAATATATCTATAAAATAATGGAAAAACGACTTGGAAAAGTAGGAAACATGGGGCGGAGCACGATCAAAGTAAATGCTTGAAGTTATTGTATCTCTCGCTAGCTGCCAATGGGGATAAAGAAAAGCGCACTGATGGCTGTCCCACATATTTTTTTGAATGAAAGGATTTGAATTTAAGATGGTGTTTTTTAGAGGGCAATTTGCCAATGTAGTGGAATGGGAAGAATTCAGAGACGATATGATTTTTTGGAAGTGGAGTAACCGCGAAATCAAAAAAGGGAGCAAACTGATTATCCGCCCAGGACAGGATGCGATCTTTTTAAATAACGGTAAAATCGAAGGGGTTTTTCATGATGATGGTGAATACAACGTCGAATCCCAGATTACCCCATTTTTATCGACGTTAAAAGGCTTTAAGTTTGGTTTTAACAGTGGGATGAGGGTGGAAGTATTATTTGTTAATACGAAGGAGTTTGTCGTTAAATGGGGAACGAAAAATGCGATTAACATCCCGACCCCTGAACTTCCTGGGGGCATGCCTATTCGTGCAAATGGTACGTTTCAATTTAAAGTCAATGACTATATAGCTTTAATTGATAAAATTGCCGGAGTGAAAAACAGTTATCTTGTAGAGGATGTAAAAATAAGGATTACTGCAATTCTCGATCAGCTCTTAATGAAATGGATTAGCCAAGAAGGAAAAAATATGTTTAATCTCCAAGCAAATTCATTTGAAATTGCGAACGGGATTAGAGACGATCTTGATATGCAAATCATCGATAGTGGCATGACGATTACAGGATTTACGATCATGAGCTTCAACTATCCAAAAGAAATTCAAGAAATGATTACAAAAAATGCATCCCATGGAATGATAGGAGATCTTGGAAGGTATCAACAGGTTTCTATGACAGATGGAATTGCTTCTGGGAAAGTTAAAGGCGGAGGCGCCGCTTCAGATATGGCTGGAATGATGATGGGAATGAATATGGCCAATGAAATGATGAAAAATATGAAGCAAAACCAAGAGGAAAGTACATCCAAGCAAGAAACTCAAGCAGTGACTACGAATCAGAAAAAGCCAAATTTCTGTCCTAACTGTGGCGAAAAAACAAGCGGTGCAAATTTCTGCTCTAATTGTGGGCAAAAATTAGTTTAAACTGATTAATGCCTTTGATCAATCGTTTTTGGCTGGCCAATAGTTAGTATAAAGGGTTTTCTTTTTAGAGTAGAAAAACAAAATAACGATACCAATGTTATGAATTTTCGATACAAAAAGGCAGGGCAATGCTAAATTGATTTTGCTCCTGCTTTTGTAAATACATAGACGCATGTAAAGAAACTTAGGAATATTGATGATACATATGTGGTGCCTGATTTTTAAATTTAGGCAACAGATTGTTCAACTCTTCTTAAGAACAAAACCCCTTTATCACAGTAGAATGTGGTGAAGAGGCTTTGCGTATGCTTATAAAATCTTAATACAAGGAACTTCATTCACCATTTAGTGAAAATTGGGTTGCACCAGGCGCCCAAAGACGATGTCATATTTAATTAATTAGGTATTCGATGATTAATGTGTTATGCTGTATCTAACCATTTAATACTTGTAGCAAGTTGTTTCCCCCCACTTATTAATAAGTGGGGTTTTTATGTTTTATGTTTTTTGGGACAAAAAAAGGACTCTAGATTAGAGTCCTTTAATTAATTACGCTTTGTTTACGTTAATAGCTTGAAGTCCACGTTGACCTTGTTCTGTGTCAAATGTAACTTTTTGGCCTTCGTCTAAAGATTTAAATCCTTCACCTTGGATAGCTGAGAAATGTACGAATACATCTTCTCCACCTTCAACTTCGATGAAACCGAAACCTTTATCTGCGTTAAACCATTTTACTGTACCTTGTTGCATGTGTATTTCCTCCTGCGTGGATATATTCCACAATTTATTACTATAGTTGCTCAATTATATATCAAAGGCGAACAGTTTATATCACTTATTCTTTCCTTGCATACCGAACAAAAATAATTCTTCTTAAGATTAACAGATAATATTTGGAAAAGCAAATATTAATAAGTGATATGAAATTTTAATATGAAAAATCTCTACGAAAAGAAGGGATTATGAGTATTTATTAACTGAAAAATGCCATGGGGAAAAGGGAGAGATAACCTAAAACCCTTATTTATTTGTATCAATAAGAAAATGCACAAAATACTACTTTTTTATGCATCCGTTAGGCTTCTTCAGAAGCTGAAAATGTTGATTCTTCAATGATTTATAAAAATCATTCATAATCGATAAAAAACGAGACAAAGCCAATCCCTTGATAGATAAGGGATTGACGTTTTTGCAAACTTTAAATAGTTGCGATTATCTTAACTAGATTTGTATAAATTATTCATTTGATACTTTAGGGTCTTGTTCAACGAACTGGCAGTTTAGTTGCTGTGGAAGCAGAACGTTTTTTTTCTTATTTTCCCAACTACTAATAACAAAAGTGGCAGGAAAAAACAAATCGTTAAGGAAGAAGGTGTCAACGTTTTTGCAAGAAATTGATGTAAATGTACAATATTTGGATGCATAAAGATAGAAAAGTAATTCAAGATAAGGTAATTGAATTAATTAAGTAAATATCCAAAAGGAAAGTGTTCCATTATTTTATCTGTACAAATTCTCTTGAAATTGATATCATGTTAGAAAATATAACATCAATTTGTTAGGAGAATTAACATGGAATTTCGTGATGAATTAAATCGACACTTGAACATTTCTTCAGAGGAAATCATTATGATTTTGCAAAATATAAAAATAATAAACGAACAGGAAGTTAAAGAGATTAAAAGTAAAATTAATAGGTATGAAGATAAGAGAAGGGCAGAAGAAGCATTTTATCAATCGTTATCACCTGTACGGAAATTTTTTGCAAGTCGTCCGCCCAGCCATCATCAAGCAGTTGAATATATTGTTCATGTAAAAGAAAGACTTAAACAAATAGATCGAATAAAACTACGTATATTCGAATTAGATCAAGTGATAGAAAGATGTAAAGAAAGAACCTTTGAAAAAGAGATTGAGTTATCTAGCTTAATGGTCGAAGAAATGATCAAGTATAGGGAAAGTGGAGGATTAGCATAGCATGACTATTGAAACACTTAATTCCGGAATGGATACCATTTGGGTTGTCTTGACCGCTGCAATGATCATTCTTATGGAGGGTGGTTTCGCACTATTAGAAGCAGGGTTTGTAAGGCATAAGAATAATGTAAACATCATTATGAAAGTATTTGTCGATATCACAATAGGCGTACTTTGTTTCTACTTAATAGGCTTTGGTTTTATGTATGGAAGTGATTTATTGGGATTAATCGGTACAAACGGATTTATGCTGAAAGGAGATCTTTCTCATTTAGATCTTTCCATTTCTTTAGATACCTTCTGGTTATTTCAAGGAGCATTTGTCATTGCGGTTATTTCAATTGTATCAGGTGCTGTAGCCGAGCGGATAAATTTTCGTGCCTACATCCTTTATGCGGTTGTGATGACAGCTTTTATTTATCCAATTGCGGGGCATTGGGTTTGGGGCGGTGGATGGATTAGTAAGTTAGGGATGTTGGATTTTGCCGGATCTGCCGTTATACATGCATTAGGAGGTTTTTCTGCATTAGCTGCTGCGATATTTATCGGTCCACGAAAAGGTAAATTCACACCGCAAGGTACAAGTACAATCGCCTTGCCAAGCAACCTCCCGTTAGCCTCAGTAGGCGCTTTTCTACTTTGGTTTGGATGGTTTGGCTTTAATGCTGGAAGTACATTGAGTGCTACGGATGTAAGAATTGGACATATAGCAGTTGTTACCATGCTGTCAGCTGCTTCAGGTGGGGCTGCGACATTGCTTTATACACTGTTTCGATATAAACGCTCTGATGCACCAGCTGTCATTAATGGTTCTTTAGCAGGATTAGTTGGAATAACTGCAGGCTGTGCCTTTGTAAGTGATGAAGTTGCCATCCTAATTGGAGCGGTATCTGGTTTGCTTATGTTATTTGCAACGAATTGGTTGGAATCAAGACGAATTGATGATCCTGTTGGAGCTTTTCCAGTTCATGCTGTTTCCGGGATTTGGGGGACGATAGCTGTAGGGTTATTCTCAACAGATGTTGGACTTTTTTATACTGGAAATTGGCATCTATTAGGTGTTCAACTTTTAGGATTGGTTGTCTTATGTATTTGGGGGTTTGTCCTTACTTGGATTGGGTTATCACTCATCCGAATATGGATACCGGTCCGTTCAACTGAAGAAGAGGAAGAAATGGGCTTAGATATAAGTTATCACGGTGTCCTTGCTGCATATCAGGAAAATGAGTTTATCAATTACCAAGACCATTATACGGAGTTTAATAAGAAAGATGATTAAAGAGGTTATATATGAAATAAACCTTTTATCGTAAAATTGAAGAGACATGACGAAAGTTTCATATGCATTAGGATACGATCGCACTAAAAAGCACCTGCTAATTTCGATCAGAATCTTATTTAAAGGAAATATGAAAGCACTTTCCAGTTAAAAAATTGATAGAATCTAATAGGAGCATATATATGTTCGATTTGCTAATATATCTGAAAATTCAAAGAATTCGAGGCTTAATTAATCTCATGAATTAAGCCTCGAATTCTTTCCTTTATTGCTGGAAAAAGTCAATTTATGCGCTTGCCCAGGAAATTTACATCACGAAAAGTGCTACTACTTAGATAAATTTTATCTATTAAACATTAACTGTCACTGTGAAATGGATGCTTATATGGATTTTAAAATGCTAGGATAAGCTGGAAAGAGATTGGTGATAAAATCCATATGACGAGACAGGAGGTAAGAAACCGAATTTGATTTCTATGTAATTCTACAATCTCTTCACTATTCTTTATCATGTTTAGAAAGTGATGATGGAATAACTTATTAGGAAGGCTGAATAGAACAGTTACTAAAAAACTATTTTATTTGTATGGACCTAACTTTATAGCCAGTTATCACGATTGCCTCTCCAATTGACTGGAAAAGGATGTTACATCTTAAAGCTCGGAAGATAAATGGTCTCTTAAGTTATTTTTAAACAAACGTTTAATTAAGTCGATACTTCCACAAAAACAATCAGAATTAATGATGTATTAGTAAGAAGATGTTCAGATGATACATGTTTTTGAAATTTTTTATTTTTTCACTCAATACTATAGGAATAAAACAATATACTATTGCTTGTAATTAATCAATAAAGAGAGAACCGTTAACTATAAACAGTAGATGCTAATTTTAATATACTCCATTGAAATAAAGAATTATATCAATAATCCGAATGATTTTTCTATTTTTTTACTTTTACCTTAATATTCTCATAAATATTCCCCTATAATACGATCTTATAGGTTTTGGAGTAAATTGATATGTACATCAGTGATAAGGGTATATTTGGTTTAAGTCATCACATCCAAAATCATTGTTAAAAAATAAAGACTATGAGGTGTATGATGAAAGCATTTGACCATGTCCAAAGTGAAAATGTGAATTTACTATTGGAAATATATAATCTTAAACTGTTGTAAGCGAATTGTATTCTAAAAAGGTCCAATTAATGGTGATTATATAACATTTTTAATTAAGTTAGATTTACTTATAAAAATGAATATGTTAAACGATGATCTATCGAAATGCGAAAACAAAATGGGTTTTCAGCGCCATAAGTCTATGATTATGGTTTGACAGTCCGATAAATTGATCGAATGTTAGACGTTGAAGCAAATTGTGAATTTAAAAGCAATCCCGTAAGCAGGGGAGGGTGTTCATAATATTCCTGTCGACAAATGTACAGAGCACGATATTATTTTTTTAATACATCTGGTGCTAATGCTTACGCTGCAAAATGAAATGTTGATTACCACTTTAATGGCTCATCTCGTAACCTTTATGCAAGTGTGCCTTGGACAATGACGCTAGTTGGAAATGTCGAGCAAGTTGACATAAAACAAATGACCAAAAATGAAGACAGACAAATAATATATCCACTTAGTAAATAAATTCCCTCCAAGATAAATAATAAATCCATCAATGAAAATATAGAGTATAATAATAAAAGAATCTAAGGTAACAGGAGTGCAGATAGATGGATAAACAAAATAGCAAGTACAGATGGATCGTCTTTGCCACAGTACTATTCACTTATTTAATTATTGTAAGTCAAAGAACTGCACCAGGATTAATTTCGGACCAATTAATGAAAGATTTTAAAGTGACAGCTTCAACGATTGGTTTACTGTCTAGTATTCAATTTTTTGCATATGCTGGTTTGCAAGTTCCAATCGGAATTTTGTCTGATCGGTTTGGACCTAATATCTTTCTAATTGTTGGAACGCTACTTACTGGTTTAGGTACGGTAATTTATAGTCTTGCTCCGAATGAATCTGTTTTACTTTTTGCAAGATTAATAGTAGGTGCGGGAGATGCGACAATTTGGGTGAATTTAGTTTTAATTTTAAGCCAATGGTTTAAAGGAAATGAATTTATTAAATTACTTGGTATGGCAGGAATGACTGGGAGCCTCGGGTTCCTGATGGCAACAGTCCCTTTTTCAATCTGGATTTCCTTAACGGGCTGGAGAGCTTCATTTTTTACAATGGGAATCATTTTATGCCTTTGTGGAAGCCTTCTTTATTTTGTCCTTGTTGGAAATCCAAAACGTTTGATGAAAAACAAAGCTGTAACCAATTTACCTACTAAAAAAATAGAGAAAAATCGCGAGCGAACGCTTGTTATTTTGCAGCGGATTTTTTCTAATCGCCAAGCTTGGGCAGCATTTTTATGTCACTTTGGCGCTGTAGGTACGTATGTAGGCTTCATCGGTTCATGGGCAGTGCCTTTTGGGATGAATGTATATGAAATGACTCTTTCTGTTGCGAGTCAATTCATTATGATCGGTCTAATAGGGGCCATCATTGGTGCTCCATTAACAAGTTGGATTTCAAGTCGGATGAATTCGATCAAAAAACCGTATATAGTTGTCCATATCATCCTTTTTTTGAGTTGGGCTGCTTTTCTTTTATTTGGCGGGAAGCCACCCGTATTTATCTTAACGATCCTTTTTATCGTGATCGGCTATGGAAATGGTGCAAGTGCCTTAACATTTGCTGTTGTTCGCAAGTCATTTGATGTGAAAGAGGTCGGGGTTGCTTCGGGCTTTGCGAATATGGGTGGGTTTTTAAGTGCCGTCCTACTACCGAGCATTTTCGGGAAAGTATTGGATCATTTTCATACAGCAGAAAGTAGTGTCGGATATCAATACGGTTTTATTATCCCAGTCGTCTTTTCCATTATTGGTTTAATTGGAGGAATCCTCATCAAGGAACAGCCACAAGAAGTAACACAAACAAAGGAACTGAGTGTTTAGTCATATGGATTTGACTCCATCTAACTAGCAAGCCACAGGGGAATTTCGTTTAGTAGAGTAATTTCCGAAAAATTAGTCTAATGCCTTGCATTTACAATGTTGATTATCGTTTAGTTGGTGAAAGCAAAAACCACCTTAAGATGTTCCCTCATGTGTAGACTATATGAAAAAATCCATACTGAGAACAAATGAGGGATTAATTGCACTTAATCTCTGAAGTATGGTGGAGTCTTATGACATAAATTCCACTTCTTATTCCAATATGAAGAGAATAGAATTTTTCGTTTTAGCGGTCAGTATTATGGGAACTGTTGCTGGTGTTTTTATGGTTGTTCGTTTGGAACATCTTTTTTGATGCAGTATTAAGCTTATCTAAAAACCTGTTAAAACCGAACCCTACAAAAAAGGCAATACTTATTTGGGCATAAGGAGCGTCATCAAACTCTTTGAACTCAACTAACAAAATGCCGCTTTGTATTAAAGTAACCGCAACTACAGCAGTTCCAGTTGCAAATATTGGATAAAAAATGTACATGATCCACTGTTTATAATCGTTTAATTCATCCTTCATATAGTGAGAGCAAAACATATAAAGATGTCGAAGTGAACCGCCAATAGCCCCAGCGAAGAAATAATATAGAAAAATGTCAATTTTAGAAACGAATGGAAATGCTTTTTCAATGACACCCACCTGCAACGCACCCACTGCGATGAAACTTCCAAAAAACAATAGGGAAAGATAAATCAAAATCATAGCTTTTAAGCCTTTCTTCATCTAAGTCACCCCACATCATTTGTTTTATCCTATGGAGTGATTGATGGAAATGTTATTCAAAGTATGTTAAGCATTAAATTAGGAGATGTAACGAATGAATTGTTCAATTAGAGAAGAAATACTTGAGGATGACAAAATGACTGAAGAAGTTGTCAAACGTGCATTTGCAACGATTGAATTCAGTGATAAAAAGGAACATGAATTGGTAGCTAAAATTAGAAAATCAGATGCATTTATTCCACAATTATCTTTAGTCGCAACAAATGATCATAATGAAATCGTAGGTCATATCCTTTTTTCAAAAATAAGCATTGTGAATGACAATCAATATACAGAATCATTAGCTCTAGCACCTGTTTCTGTTTTACCTGATGATCAAAAGAGGGGGATAGGAAAACGTCTCATTCAAGAAGGGTTAGATAAGGCGAAAAGACTTGGATATAAATCTGTTATTGTTATGGGGCATCCTGATTACTATCCAAAATTCGGATTCAAAAAAGCGTCTTTTTGGGGAATTAAAGCACCCTTCGAAGTGCCTGACGAAGCTTTTATGGCTTTAGAGTTGGAGGGGAATTCGCTCGATAAAATTTCGGGAGTTGTTGAATATTCTAGCGTATTCTTTGAATGAGTTTTTAAGGAAATAGTTACGACAATAGAATCAGGAAGTTAGAAGGTCCTTAAATTTGGTAATTTCAGCAATTGAAGATAGAATAGAAAATTTAAAATTAAATGAACTGTCCCTATAAAAATTAATCCTACATAACTGTGCACGAAATATCGGATGCATTCTTTCGTCACCTGCTATTGTAATGATAAAGGGAGGTCATAGGATGGATTTGCTTAAGAATCTGAATGAAGCGATTAAGTATATGGAAGAAAATCTTACTGACGATATTGATTTTAAAGAAGTAGCAAGGCGGGCTTGCTGCTCTGAATATCATTTTAAAAGGATGTTTTCTTTCCTAGCAGGTATACCATTATCGGAATACATTCGCCGCAGACGACTGACTCTTGCAGCATTTGAGCTTAAAGATTATAGCGTAAAAGTCATTGATATTGCGATGAAATATGGCTATAATTCACCAGATTCTTTTACAAGAGCTTTTCAAAATTTACATGGTGTAACACCGTCAGAAGCGAGGAATAATGGCAGTTCACTTAAATCCTACCCAAAAATGGCCTTCCAATTATCAATTACCGGGGGTAGTGAAATGAATTATCGAATAGTAGAAAAAGAGGCATTTTTCATTGTAGGCATTAAGAAAAGAGTGCCAATTATTTTTAACGGGGTTAATCCAGAGATTGCCTCTATGTGGGGAAGTTTGGATAGTGATACGATTAATGAACTAAAAAAACTTTCTAATGTTGAGCCAATAGGTCTTCTTAGTGGTTCCACTAACTTTTCTCAAGGTAGAATGGAGGAAAAAGGGGAGTTAGATCATTATATCGGAGTAGCAACAACGAGGAAGTGCCCTGATAATCTGACCCAGCTTGAAGTTCCTGCCTCAACATGGGCTGTTTTCGGAGCAATCGGACCATTTCCTGATACGCTGCAAGACGTATGGGGACGTATTTATTCCGAATGGTTTCCCTCCTCAGGGTATGAACAAATAGAGGGACCAGAAATCCTTTGGAATGAACATAAAGATGTTACCTCACCAACCTTCAAAAGTGAAATATGGATTCCAATTTTGAAAAAGTAACATCATACATGAAGTTATTAGTATTCAAAGAGCTGGATTGACAGCTCTTTGAATATATCCTTCTCTATCAAAATAAATCGGTTAACTCTTAATTTCTGCAATTTTCAAAATGAGGAGAAGCTTGAAAACCTAATCTTTATCTACCACTATAATAATATGATAGGGGTTATCAAAATGGTTCCTGCAAAAAACACGCAAACCAAAAGAAATCATACTCGCAAGAAAGGAGCTTCCTTCAGACAAATCCTCCGTGTATCCTTTTTCTTAGTAATTGGACTTCTTATTGTGTATATTTACTACTTAATGACCGAAGATAAATTACTAAGTCAAATAGTAAAGCTGTCATCTATTTTTGTAACCTTTATTAAATCTATTCCTATGCCAGTCTTATTTATTATAGGTTATACAATCTTGGTTTTTTACGTTGGATATTTAGTAGGTAAGAAGAGACAATAGAAGTTTGTAATGCATTGTTTTGGAATAAGATACTTAAAATGTCCCGAATATGCATTACCTCTTTTTCGTGTTAACATAATAAAAAAGAGATTAGGAGGGTATTAATTTTGAATATTTTGGTGCAAGGTGCAGGAGCATTAGGAGCTTATTTTGGTGGGAGGCTGTTAGAAGCAGGACTTAGTGTTTCGTTTTTTGTGAGAGAAAAACGGGCTGCTCAATTAATACAAGAAGGTTTAAGAATAAACAGTCCCGAAGGAAACGTTGAAATTAAAAATGTAACCGTTTATACTTCGCCTGAAAAAGTCAAAAATATAGATTTGGTGATATTGGCAGTAAAAGGATATCATCTTGATCAAACCATACCCCAAGTTCAAACGATTGTTCAACAGACAGGAGCTTTTGTGTTGCCTTTGTTAAATGGTGTGGAGCATTTGGGAAGACTTCAGCAAGCAATTGGAAAAGAAAAAGTACTTGGCGGATTTGCTTCGATCATTGCAACGCTTAATGAAAAAGGACACGTAAACCATACGAGTGCAAGTAGTGCCGTAAAATTTGGAGTTCTTCATAATGAGCAAACAGAAATATGCGAGCAACTAGAAGAGATTCATAGTCTCGTAAAAACGAATTTCTTAAGGGAAGAAAATATCTTAAAACATATGTGGAAAAAGTACATATTTATCACAGCATTGTCAGGAATCACTTCAGCCATGCAGCTTCCAGCTGGTTATATCGCGAGTACAAAGGCTTCGTTTAACGTTGCGAAAAATGTAGTCTTAGAAATGAGCACTCTCGCTAAGAAAGAGGGTATCGAGTTAACAGAGCAAGAAGTGGAAATAATGGCAGATAGATTGAAAGGGTTCCAAAAAGAAGCGACATCTTCCATGCATCAGGATATGAGAAAAGGGCTTCCTCTAGAAGTCGAGCATTTACAAGGGGGCGCACTTCGTTTAGCTGCCAAACACGATGTAACTGTTCCTGTTATTGAAACACTTTATGGAATACTGAAACCATATGAAAATGGTAAACCGGATTGACGATTTGTTTTGAATTACACCAATAAGGTCCTATAACGGAAGAATGGGCTGTACCGACAGCTCATTTTTTAATTTAAAGAATTTTGCGAGAAGTATGGCTATCTATTATCTATTTAACGAAAGGTTAGAGATGTTGAATAAGAGTAATCACTCTTTTTATTGAAGTAACGACCCTTTAGTTGAACAAATGTATGATAAATCAATTAGAGGATATTATGTAGAACGGTTTGAAAATCGATCATAATCGTTCATGTAATCATAATATATTACATACTTAATAAGGAGAATTTGAAAATGACTATATTTAAAAATAAGCACGTAATAGGTATTTCGTGGATTTTAGTTACATTTTTACTAGTAGCCTCATTTTTAACTATTGCTTCTATTTATTTCAATACTAAAGAAATAAGTTCATTTAGTTCTCAATGCTATGAAAATGGTGGACGAGTCATATTAGAAATACATAATAATTTCACAAATGAATATTCTTTTGAATGTAATTAAAAAGGAATGTTATTGTAATCGTTTATATCATGTTCAAGGAACTTACCACAATTTGGTTCTCTTTTGTAAGGCTGTGTTAAATGTTAATGTTGATAATTAAGGGAAACCAAACTATGTAAGTTTCCCAATCCTTTTTCAACTAACTCACTCCGTCGATGAAAGAGGGTAACTAAACACCAAATATCACTGTTCCTACAACCATATATGCTAAAGGGAAAACAAATAAGACCGTATTTGCAATGATAGAACAAAGTGTCAAAACATCTTTTCGGATTTTATGTGCTTTTGAAGCAAAGAACAAACCAATAGGACAAAATAATAAAGAGGGAAATATTGGTAATCCTTGTATATTTTTAAGTGTAATAATATCAAACAGAAAATTTACTATGAATATTAGTGGAACAAGGAATAACAAATAAGATATAATAACAAATTTTTTTTGCACAACATAAGCTCCTTTTGAGAAAATTTTGTTTCTTCAATATTAACATAAAGAAGGTTTTATCAGGGTTATTTTTCCAGTGAAATCTTTCGCTATTAAGTTAGTTGAATGGGAACTACACAATGAATTTTGACAGACGCAAGCTGTCATATGTTTCTGGAATTTCAAATACAAATGATGTTACCAATAAATAAGATCATAATATTTTGCGATAATCAAAAGATAAAACATACTGTGGTGATAAAGTGAAGAAAATCCCTTCAAATCTAATATCTATTATGTTTCATACAATATTTATAGTAAGCACGATCATTACATTGTTTATTGTATATAAAGATATTGATAATTCGTTTTCTTTTAAATTTCTAACTGGCTATGGAATTTTTCTAATTTTATTTCTTATTTATTTTGTGATTGCAACTCTAATCAATTTGAGGAAATTAAAATGGCTGGATATTAGAAAAGGAATGTATAGATTTCTTACTTTAATTGTTTTCCTTAGTGGGATAAGTATCATTTTTTCTTATTTTTTTAAACCAGCAGAAATAGATTATTATAAGATTTTCTCTATTGCTTTAGGTTTATCATTAGGGATAGCTTTTTTTGATTTATCGTTCTCTAGAAAAAAGGAAAATAAAATGTAAACTAATTTTATATTCAGCTAACGAACACCGTTCCTTATCAAGAGGGTGTTCTTACTGAACTTTTAAAAGTGGAATAAGGTTTTTAACCTAATGATGTAGGACAGTTCAGGATGTGAAAAGATGGTTACATTATTTATTAGTCTTTGGCTAGGCTTAACTATACCGATAAGTTTATCAGTTGTTTTTTGGGTACTTGAACCAATTGTCATAAAAGACACTACGGGAGTAAGTATGATCGTCATTACTCTAATAGTTGTTTTTTTAGATGTGTATATTGGAATTAAGATATTTGAAAGGAAAGTTCAACCGTTTTTGGAAAAAAGGAAGAAGAAAAAACACTTCCCTTAACTTAAAAGGGTGCTTATTATACAAGGAGATGTAGAAAATTGAAAAAACATTGTTGTGAGGATATGGCTTATCATGTAAATTTCAAGTGTGATGTACATGAAAATCCCTTTGAATGTCCCGACAAAATAATCATATTCGATGAAAAGGATAATGACTACGGTTTAATCATCCATGATGGTGGTTCTTCAACTTTAGAAATTATTTTTTGTCCGTGGTGTGGTTCGAAACTACAATAAGATACTAGTTAGAGATAAAGAAAAAACACTTCATAAAGATTGATTTATTTAGAACATAATAAGCTCTTAGACAAAAAAATAAGCAACATTCAGAGGAGGAATAGTAGCATGAAATATAACAAAGTTCGTTGGGGTATCATCGGTTGTGGGGACGTGACAGAAGTAAAAAGTGGTCCAGCATTCCAAAAAATAGAGAACTCAGAGCTAATTGCTGTTATGCGGAGAACAGGGGAACTTGCCAAAGACTATGCAAAACGGCACAATGTTCTAAAATGGTATGATAATGCCGAGGCACTTATTAATGATCCAGATATCGATGCTGTCTACATTGCAACACCACCGGAATCACATAAAGAATATACAATCAAAGCAGCAAAGGCGGGGAAGCCGGTTTATGTGGAAAAGCCGATGGCCCTGAATTTCGCAGAATGTCAAGAGATGATCTCAGCGTGTGAAGCGGCTGGAGTTCCTTTATATGTTTCTTATTATCGTAGAGCACTCCCTCGATTTTTAAAAATAAAAGAGCTGTTGGAAAATAAAGCAATCGGAGATGTTCGTTTCGTTTCAACAACCCAATATCAACAGGCTTTAGTTGATGAAGGAGGTTCTAAAAATACCTCGTGGCGTGTTCAACCTGATTTGGCTGGTGGGGGACTGTTTTTTGATTTAGCTAGTCATACGATTGATATGTTAGACTTTTTACTAGGTCCTATTAAAGCTGTTCAAGGTTTTGCTTCAAACCAAGTAGGTAATTATCGTGCGGAAGATATCGTTACAGGTACATATCTATTTGAAAATGGAGTCCATGGCATAGGAAGCTGGTGTTTTTCTGCTTTTGAAGATGTCGATACGAATGAAATCATCGGTAGTAAAGGGAAAATAAGCTTCTCAACTTTTGGAAACGATCCAATAGTAGTAACAACTACTGATGGATCAGAGGGATTTAGCTTCGAACTACCACAGCACGTCCATCAACCGCTCATAGAAACAATCGTAGCTGATTTAACTGGAGATCGTGACCAATGTCCTAGCAGTGGATTGACAGGTGCGAGAACTAGTTGGGTTATGGATGAAATGGTGAAGAGTTTTTATTGAAAATAGGACAACTGGCATCACAATCGCATTTAGGGTCGGCTTAGGGTTTTGTTTATTTTTGATTCAAAAAAGTTGAAATGGGACTCATGCGAAAAAATGGAAACACAAGGTGATTAAATGATACATATATTTTCAGGTGAGACAATCAGTTATAATTTAGTTTACAAGAAGAGGACAACCATAGGTATTTATATAGATCTGTATGGAAATGTTGAAGTGCAGGTTCCTAAAGGGACATCTGAAGAGTGCGTGCATCAATTATTAGAGGGAAAATGGGAACTCATCCAACAAAGAATAAAAGAAATGAAGGATAGAACAGCTGGGCACGTGGAGAAGGTCTATGATCATGGTGGGAGTTTTCTTTATTTAGGAAACTCTTATCCCATTTTGATTTCTCAAGATACAGATATCAAGAAAGATACGGTTGTGTTTGAAGAAGAAAAATTACATGTATACGTAAAACAACAAGAAGATGAAAATATAAAACAAGCATTAAAACGATTTTATTATCAGCAATGTAAAGCGTTAGTAGAGAAGCGTATTCAGTTCTATCAAAGCAACTTTAAACTAAAACCACGTTCGATTCGTATTTCTGACAGCAAGACTACATGGGGAACGTGTGATTCAATGCGACAATTAACCTTTAATTGGAAGCTTTCGATGGCACCACTGAGCGTGATCGATTACGTAGTTGTTCATGAAATGTGTCATATGGTCCATATGAATCACGATCGCTCCTTTTGGCGACTTGTCGGTAAAATCTTACCAGATTATGAGGAACAGGAAAACTGGTTAGCGTTATCAAGTTGGAAAATGGTTGTATGATGGTACGGTATGATAGAATAGTGATTGTCTGTATTGGCTAATAATAATGCTAAGTTGCAAATCATGTTATCATTAAGTCCATTGGATATGAAAATAGAAGGAGTTTGAATCGATTGGAAGCAAAAAGTACATTACCAGAAAATTATGAGGGATTAAAAAAGCAGGCAAATCGAACGTCTAATTGGCGTGAACGTTTAGATGCGGTGGAAGAGTTAGGACATTGGAAAAATAAAAAAGTAATCGATATCCTCATGCGCTTAATGAATCAAGATCCAGTGTATAAGGTTCAAGAAGCAGCATACCGTCAGCTGAAAAAATTTGGTGAGGATGTTGAATTACCGCCAAGGAAAACAGGTAACCTGGTTAAAGATGTAACGAAAATCATGTTAAGAATCAAGAAGAGTTTGCCAGAAGGTCATAGCTATGAAGAGTTCAAGACGAAGCTACAGAAAATGAGACTTGATGTGTATGATACGTACGAAGGTGATAAGGGAGCAGACTTTGATAAGTGGCTTGAAAACATGTGGGCGTTACTTACGAAAAAGTAGAAATTTCGCCGTTGTCTAATTTTTTAAAATTTTCACTTTATGTTGAAAAACTTTTGTGCTAAATTTATTAAATAACATGAAAGGGTGAACAAGATGTCTCAACTAGAAAATGTTAATTTAATAAAGCAAGCAAATGTTTATTTTGATGGAAAAGTAACGAGTCGTACAGCTATATTACAAGATGGTACGAAAAAGACATTAGGAATCATGCTGCCAGGTGAATATGAGTTCTCTACAGCTCTGAAGGAGGAGATGGAGATTTTATCTGGAAAATTAGAGTATAAACTATCTGGACAGGAGTGGGAAACCATTGAAGGAAGCGGTGTGTTTTACGTTCCTGCAAATGACAAGTTTCAATTGAAAATTCACGCTGTTACGGATTATTGTTGTTCTTATATAAAGGAGTAGCTTCTTATTAATTAGACTTCTTACATATGTAAAAAGCCAAAGTTTTAGGTCACCTCATAAGTTTGTGGGTGCTTGATACTTTGGTTTTTTTGTTATATGTTATAGCGTACTAAAAAATTCTTGTACTGTGGGATAAGCGCACGACATTCAGCGTAAGCGTCCGGCAACATGGGCAACTCATCGGCATTCTCCTCTGTTCTTCCACCATGTTTCAAATGCGACAGCTCCTGCTAGAAAGGAAAAAACAAGAGTTGAGCGAATACAAAGCGATTTATCTGATTAAAGATTACTTTCCGTTATTGTTTTGGGCAATGGCAGGTGGCCCAAATGAAATTGTAATGATTCTATATCGTCTCTATCAATTGCTTAAGAAAAATGGACGTAAATGTCATCGGTATAAGAAGAAGACTGTCTTTGATATTCTAGGGATTGTGTACGAAACGACAGTAAAGCATAGACAAGCTGTCTAGCGAAAAAAATCGTATTTTAATAGACTTCTTTGGTATGCCTACTTTTCCATTACTCGCTCGTTTTGAAACAAGAATTATTTCGTATCTAGTCATTTACGTCTTTAGCTTGATGGGCATGTGTCTGTACCTCTTTATTTAATCAAATTTCCATTGAAGTGATATTTTGGCTAGATTAATAGGTCCTTAAAGTTATTTATTGAAATTATCATAAGAAAAAATTTCCTAATAACAATCGAAACAAGAAAAAAATTTCCTAATAACAATTGAAACAAGAAAAAATTTTCCTTATAATAAGCATATTGCGATAAATTTCTTTCAGAATAGACATAATTTGACTGTGGTAGCTCTCTTGTGTGCTGCTTCGTGAATTGGTATTGACTAATTTTTAGATATAGCGTCAAGCTTGCTTTCATCTAGAAAAAGTAGATGTAATGAAAGCGTTTATCGTAATATACTTTAAAAATTTTGTCATTATCTAATACAGGTAAATTCTTCGATCCGATAATGGTTATTATGATTAATTGCAAAAGTGCTTTCAGTTCGTATTAAGGTTTAAGAAAAATGATCAATTATCTGAAAGTAACCATTATCTGTGAAAGAAAACTAGATAATGATTAAATAATGAGAAAGAGTGGTGTTTCGGATGGCTATGTATTTGTTAATCATTACGTTGTTAGCAATTGTCATTGTTGTGTTAGGAGTATCTTTATTTAAATGGCATGCGTTTATTAGTTTAACTGTTGCAAGTTTGTTTTTAGCGCTTGCGTCTGGTCTATCAATGGACAAAATCGTTAGTGCATATGAGACTGGGGTTGGCGGAGTTTTAGGTCATCTCGTTGGAATTTTAGCGTTAGGAACTATTTTAGGAAAACTGATGGCTGATTCAGGTGCTGGCATGCAAGTTGCAGATTTCTTTGTTCGGGTTTTTGGTGAGAAGAGGCTGCCATGGGCTATGTTAATTTCCGGTTTTATTATCGGAATTCCGGTATTCTTTGAAGTTGGGATTTTGATTTTATTACCTCTAGTCATTTCGATTCATAAAACAACTAAACAAAACATATTATTGATTGCGTTACCAGTTATTGCTGGCTTATCGATTGTACATGGTCTTGTTCCACCACATCCAGGGGCAATGGCTGCGATTAGTATTTACGGTGCGAACCTTGGAGAAGTGCTTCTTTATGCACTTATTATCTCTATCCCTGCAGCAATTATCGCAGGACCTGTATTTGCAAAATGGGTTCATAAACGTGTAATTCCAGAAGGAGAACCGAACTTAATTCGTGTATCAACAGCATCAGATAAATTGCCGGGTACAGGGATTTCGTTTTTTGTAATTTTATTACCTGTTATCTTGATGATTTTATCTTCAATTGCGCCATATTTGTCGATGCCTAGTGGTTTACTGAAGTTTTTAACACTAATTGGTAGTCCGATCATCGCTCTTTTAATCGCTTGTTTTGCAGCATTCTACTTTTTGGGAATGCGACAAGGAATGGATAAGAATAGAATTAAGGAATTAACAGAAGAATGTATATTACCTGTTGGTTCGATTGTGTTAATTATCGGAGCTGGTGGCGGATTTAAACAAATTTTAATTGATAGTGGAGTCGGTACTACGATTGGTCAAATGTCACAAGATTTATCTCTATCTCCACTTGTTTTAGCGTTTTTAATTGCAGGGTTAATCCGAATTGCAACAGGCTCTGCTACTGTAGCTCTTACTACATCTGCTGGCATCGTATCACCTATTATTGAGAATATGTCAGGTGTGAATCTTGAATTGCTTGTTATCGCGACAGGAGCAGGATCTTTAATGTTCTCACATGTAAATGATGCAGGTTTCTGGATGGTAAAGGAATATTTAGGATTAAGCGTGAAAGAAACGTTTAAAACATGGACGGTATTAGAAACAATGCTCTCATTTATTGCTTTCGGAGGTGCCTTACTCCTTAATATGTTTTTTTAAAAAATTAACTTAGTAGTAAATGTTTAAATAATAAATGGATAATCTGAATATAGAGAAAACGAGCCTTAGAAAGTAATTCTAATGGCTCGTTTTTTTTGAAAGAATATATAATTTTTGGTGCTTAGTTTTGGTGTCTAGCTCCAGCCCTTAGCTCCTCGAGTCATAAGCCACTAAAGAACACCTTCTATTCCTAAGCGTCTTATGCTATGCCTGAGCTAAACAAGGCGTTTGCGCTTTTCGTATTAACCAAGTGTTTTTCTTTGAAAATCAGCAATTGCATTGTATTCATCATTTAATTTACGCGAGATTCGAAGATAAATAGGCGTTAATTCACGATAAATTTCAACATGTTCCTTAATTGGCTTGTGTTTGTGTGTGGCTCCTACCATATTAGAAACAATATTTAATGAGTCAATTTCTTTTAAAGCATAAAGGCCAAGAATCGCAGCCCCAAGGCAAGAGCTTTCGAAGCTTTCCGGCACAGAAACTTCTTGATCAAAGATGTCTGCCATCATTTGGCGCCAAAGTTCTGAGCGAGCGAAGCCTCCTGTTGCCTGTACTTTTGTAGGAACACCGATTTGTTCCTCAAGTGCTAAAAGAACGTTGTACAAATTGAAAATGACACCTTCTAAAACAGCACGAATCATATGTTCCTTTTTGTGATGCAAGCTTAAACCGAAGAAAGATCCTCTTGCATTTGCATTCCATAATGGCGCTCGTTCTCCAGCTAAGTATGGGTGAAACAGCAAGCCATCCGCACCTGGAGAAACACGTGCAGCAATTTTAGTCAATACTTCATACGAGTCAATTCCTAAGCTTTTCGCCGTTTCAACCTCTGCTGAAGCAATAACATCTCGTACCCAGCGGAAAGTCATACCTCCATTATTGACTGGACCGCCAATGACCCAGTGATTTTCTGTTAATGCATAACAGAAAATTCGTCCTTTCGGATCTGTAACAGGGCGATCTGTTACGGTTCGGATTGCTCCGCTTGTCCCTATGGTTACGGCTACTACTCCTGGCTCAATGGCATTAACACCAAGATTTGATAATACTCCATCATTAGCTCCAATAACCATAGGGGTAGAAGAGAGGATTCCTAGTTCCAAAGCGACCTCTTCTGCAAGTCCTTGGAGATAATAGGTGGTTGGGACAAGTTCCGATAAGTGCTCTTTTGAAATACCAGCTACTTGAAGAGCCTCTTCATCCCAATCAAGATTATGCAAATGAAGCATACCGGTAGCAGATGCAATGGAATGATCAACTACAAACTTTTTAAAAAATTGATAAAAAACATATTCTTTAATGGAGATAAATTTATAGGTTTTCACAAAAATCTCTGGTTTTTCTTCCTTTATCCAGCGAATTTTGCATAAAGGTGACATAGGGTGAATAGGTGTACCGGTACGCATATATATACTATGACCGTTCCATTCATCTTTGATTTTTTCAGCCCATTTTGTGCTGCGATTGTCAGCCCAAGTAATGCAATTTGTCAGTGGTTTTCCTAATTCATCAATAGCAATCACACTATGCATAGCTGAACTAAACGAAATGCAAAGAAGTTCGTTTGGGTCAATTGAGCTCTTATTGACTGTTTCTTTAATTGTTCCTAAAACAGCCTGATAAATTTCAGCAGGGTTTTGCTCCGCGGTTAAAGGAGTCGGGGTTAATAAAGGATACCCAATCGTATGATGAGAGATTACAGCTCCATCCTTTGAAAAAAGGACTGCTTTCGTACTTGTTGTTCCAATATCAACGCCTATCATATATCCAAGTTGTTTCATTGTAATTCCTCCTAATTTATGTAACATATAAAATGATAAATAGCTTTTTGTCTCTTCATATATAAATTTTTCAATTCCTAAGGTTGTAGTTTAAGTAATGAACCAGCTGATGATAAATACAATCGAAAATGCGATAAGGGAACCGATTGTTTCCATTACTGTCCAAGACCGAAGGGTATCCTTTACATCTAGTCCTAAATATCTGTTAATTAGCCAAAAACCTGAATCATTCACATGAGACGCAATGGTTGCACCGGCAGCAATGGATATGACTATCAAACCTAAGACAGGTCCTTCGAATCCAAGAGTTGAAGTAAGCGGTGACATTAAACTGGCTGCTGTCACCATTGCAACTGTTGCAGATCCTTGAGCTATACGAATAATCGATGCTATAAGAAAAGCAAGGAAAATGGGCGGAAGAGGAGATGTTGCCATTGTGTCTGCCAAGACCCTTCCTACGCCTGTATCAATTAAAACCTGTTTAAATATGCCGCCTGCACCTGTTACAAGAATAATCATTCCCGCAGGCTCAAGAGACTTGCTTGCAATAGCTTGAATTTCTTGATTTGAATATCCGTTTTTAACGCCTAAAAGATAGAATACAAGTAGAGTTGAGATAAGAAGAGCGACAAACGGATGTCCAAGAAATGTGCATATTGTTCGGATGATGTTTCCCTCAGGAAAGATAACGGTTGAAAAAGTATTGAGAAGAATAAGAACAAGAGGAACTAAAATAATCGTTACAATTAGCCCAAAGCTTGGTAATTCTTGATCGTCTTCTATTTCCTCAGTATCCATATAGTTTGGTATTGAAACATGTATTTTTTTTGCAATATATTTTCCAAACAATGGCCCAGCGATGATCATTGCTGGAATACCAGCGATAGTTCCAAATAAAATGACCCATCCAAGATCGGCACCAATTAAATTTGCAACGATAATCGGACCAGGAGTAGGTGGAATGAAGCTGTGGGCGACAGAGAGTCCGGCAAATAAGGGTATGGCATAATGCAATAAGGAGCGTCCTGTTTTCTTTGCCAAACGATAAACAATTGGTATTAAAATGATAAAGCCTACATCAAAAAAGATTGGAATCCCGACAAGAAATCCCGTAACTCCTAATGCCCAAGGAACTTTTTCTGGTCCAAACTTTTTAATTAATGTTCGGGTTAGACGTTCAGCTCCACCTGATATTTCCATCATTTGTCCAAACATGGCTCCTAAGCCAACGACTACAGCTACGAAACCAAGCGTTTCACCCATACCAGTTTGTATAGATTGAACGACCTCGTTTAATGGCATGCCTGTAGCAATACCAACAAACAAGCTAACAAGAAGCAAAGCAACAAATGCGTGTAGCTTTGTTCGAATGACTAAGAACAGAAGCAATGATATCCCGGCTGCAGCAGCTATAATTAGTGTATATTCGGACATTACAATTCCTCCGATACCATAAATAACTCAATAAATTGACGATGTTTACTTTTTAGTGTTTCTTTTATCACTCCTAAAGATGTAACCTTTTCTACTAATGTAAAAAAAGAAAGGAAATTTTTTCTCAATATGTACATTATACAAAAAAACATTTTCCTAGCAATTATTTTTAAGAAAAAAATTTCTTTTCAAAGAATTTTAGATATAATGATAAGTAGTAGTGTTTTGAATGGAAGGGGTGAAAAAAATGGAACAACCTCAACAATGTCTTTCAAGAATTCAATCATTTTATCCAGAATTTAGTGAAACCGAAAAGAAGGTAGCTGATTACATCTTAAAGTTTCCCGAGAAAATGACGCATCAAACGATTACACAGGTAGCTGATGATATCGGCGTAGCAACGTCGACGATCTTCCGTTTCTGTCAACGAATTGGTTTTAAAGGGTATCAAAGAATGAAAATTGTCTTGGCAACTGAAATTACTTCACCCATTCGAGAAATGGTTCAAGAGAAAATTCAAGAGCAAGATAATGAAAGAGATGTTACAGAAAAAATCTTTAATACAAGTATTCGAACATTTAAGGATACGATTCAAATGATGGATTTTTCGTCGATCAAAAAGGCGGTTAAGGTTTTAGTAAGTGCAAAACGAGTTGAATTTTATGGTACAGGTAGTTCAGGAATTGTCGCTCTAGATGCCCATCATAAATTTATTGGGTCTGGCATCTCAACGGTTGCTTATACGGATCCTTTTTTACAGGTGAGAGCAGCATCCCAGCTTACAGAAAATGATGTTGCCGTTATTATTTCTGATTCAGGGGCAAATACGGAGACTATTAGTGTGTTAGATGCAGCAAAAGAAGCTGGAGCGAAGACTGTAGTAATCACGAATCTTACAAGGTCTCCACTTAATAAAAAAGCTGACATTATTTTGCGTACAGTTTCTAGTAGCATAGAAACCCGTTCTGATGATGTTTATTCAAGAATCGTTCAGTTGAGTCTCATTGATGCATTATACACAAACGTAATCAAGGCTCAAAAAGGGAAAAATAAAAATCCAATCAAAAAAATGTTTGAGTAATTTTTTTGATGAATAGAAAGACAAAGAAAGAATGTTACTTACTTATTTTCTCTCAATAACTTTATAAAAGCAGCCGAACAAACTGCTATTTCATATTGATTCAGCCTCGGATTATATAAGTCCGAGGCTTTTTGGTTTATATAGAAAAAGGATCCATATTTTCTAAGTGTAAATCTATTTAAAGTTTCTATATTTTATGATCAAATCAAAAATGCATTATTTAAAATTGTCATCTAATATAAAACTCTACTAAAAAATAAAAAATTTTTTCAAAAAAGTATTGAAAAGAAAAAATTTTTTTCGTATAATCATCTCATTGAATGAAAGTGCTTCCAAAAATGAATTTGATAGATATCAAGGAGGAATTATTAATATGTTAATACTAATCGTACTTGCCGCAATTATTGCACTTTTGTTATTGATAACGTGGGCAAAGTTAAACCCGTTTGTCGCGCTTATCATTACGGCAATTGGAGTAGGGCTTGCAACTGGCATGCCATTAATTGGAGATGGAGCAGAAACTCCAGGTATTATTGACTCAATTAAAGCTGGTATGGGAAATACTTTAGGCTTTCTTGCAATCGTACTTGCTCTAGGAACGATGCTTGGAAAAATGATGGCTGAATCAGGTGGTGCCGAGCGAATTGCTCAAACCTTAATCAACAGATTTGGTGAAAAAAATGTTCATTGGGCGATGATGGTTGTTGGTTTTATCGTTGGAATACCAGTATTTTTCCAAGTCGGTTTTGTTCTTTTAATACCATTAGTATTTACGATTGCTCGTCAGACTGGACTATCATTGGTTAAGATTGGTGTTCCATTAGTAGCAGGTCTTTCAGTTGTTCACGGTCTAGTTCCCCCACATCCAGCTGCAATGGCTGCAGTTAATATTTTCAAGGCTGATGTTGGGATAACAATTTTGTATTCTATTATAGTTGGTCTACCTACTGCTATTTTAGCAGGTCCTGTTTACGGTAAATGGATTGGGGGGAAGATTCATAAAACAGTTCCGAAAGAAATGGCAGAGCAGTTAACAGAACCTAAAGACGTAAAAGAGCTTCCAGGGTTTTTCAACACTGTTTTTACAGTAATGGTACCTGTTATCCTTATGTTAGTTTCTTCTGTTGCAGAATTAATCTTGCCAGCAGAAAGCTTTGCATTCTCTATATTCAAATTTATAGGAGATCCAATAACTGCCCTCCTAATTGCAACCGTTTACTCTTTCTTCAGCCTTGGTTTTTTCCGTGGCTTTAACCGTGAAAAAGTTCTTAAGTTTTCAAACGATTGCCTTGGACCGACTGCAACAATTTTATTAGTAATCGGTGCAGGGGGAGCATTTAACAAAGTATTACTTGATTCAGGCATCGGTACCTACATTGCTGAACAAGCTCAGCAAGCAAATCTATCACCAATTCTTTTAGGGTGGGGAATCGCTGCCATGATTCGTGTTGCAACCGGTTCTGCAACTGTATCAATGATGACTGCAGCTGGTATCGTTGCTCCAATCGCAGCTGTCGTTCCAGGAGTGAACGTTGAGCTCTTAGTATTAGCAACCGGTGCAGGCTCATTAATTCTTTCTCATGTGAATGATGCTGGATTCTGGATGATTAAAGAATACTTTGGTATGACTGTAAAAGAAACTTTAATGACATGGACTGCATTAGAGACAATCATCTCTGTCGCTGCCCTAGTGTTTATTTTAGTTCTTGATTTATTTGTCTAATAGGCGATGAAATAAGAGTGTGGCAAAAAGGCCTCTCCAAAAAAGGTAAGCTTCTACTGCAAGTAGAGTCTTACCTTTTTAGTTTTGAGTGTGATATCTATTAAGAACTTGTTATATTTTAGAAAAAAATTCGGTAAACTAAAAGTAAAGAAAAAATTTCTTTGATAATTATTGTTTTAAGGAAATTTTTTTCTTATAATACCTAATAGAGATAAAAATAGTAGGAGGTTTTTTAATGAAAGTAGGATTAATCGGTTTAGGAAAAATGGGATTAAATTTAGGTCGAAATTTAATAGAGCAAAACCACGAAGTTGTGGCATTTGATGTAAATTCAAATTCAGTAGAAAAAATGATAACATATGGAGCTACAGGTACATCTAGCTTAAAAGAACTCGTTAAAAAAATGGATGCTCCAAGAATACTGTGGATTATGGTTCCGCATGGTGTTGTAGATACAGTCATTAGTGAAATCATACCTTTCTTGAATAAAGGAGATATTGTCATTGAAGCGGGTAATTCGCACTATAAAGAATCCATTCGACGTTACAGCCAGTTAAAAGAAATCGGAGTTCGTTTTATGGATGCAGGAACTTCAGGGGGAATGGAAGGCGCTCGTAATGGAGCTTGCTATATGATTGGAGGAGATCCTGAAGCTTGGGAGGTCGTCGAGCCTATTTTCCGAGATACTGCTGTAGAAAATGGATTTTTATATGCAGGAAAAGCAGGGAGTGGTCATTTTTTAAAAATGGTCCATAACGGAATCGAGTACGGAATGATGGCTGCTATCGGTGAAGGATTCGAGATACTAGAGAAAAGTGAATTTGACTTTGATTATGAAAAAGTAGCGAGAGTATGGAACAACGGATCAGTGATCCGCTCATGGCTTATGGGGTTAACTGAAAACGCATTTTCTAAAGATGCGAAATTGGATGAAATTAAAGGTACTATGCATTCTTCTGGTGAAGGAAAATGGACAATAGAGACGGCTTTAGACCTTCAAGCTGCTACTCCTGTTATCGCTATGTCATTGTTGATGCGCTATCGCTCTCTAGAAAATGATACATTTACAGGGAAAATTGTTGCAGCTCTACGTAATGAATTTGGTGGACACGCAGTGGAAAAAGAATAAAAAAGGTGAATTTTGATAACATTCGACTAAGAAAGTCGAAGAGAACTTTTATTAGCTCGTTTCTTTTGTGTCTATGCAGTTATCTAAAGGAGATTCATTAGTCTTTTTTTGATAAAGGTGAAGGGGATTACATATGGGTGATGATAAAAAGCAGTGAATTTCAATTAAATGATATTCACTGCTTTTTACTGTATGTGAAAGCCTAATATATAATCAAACCTTTTATTAAAGAAGAGTCCTACGTAAATAATAAGAAGAATTTTGATTTCTCTCATACAATATGTGGCTATTTACAAAGAATATATCTATTCCTAAAAAGAGTATTTTTTGGAGGCAAATATTTATGACTGAAAACCACACAAAACTAACTCCTGCTGAAATAGCCTGTATTTGGACCGGCCATATGAATGATAGTATGTCAAAATGTGTGTTAGGTTATTTTCTTACTTCATGACAAACCCCACAAAAGATTCCCTTATCAGATTCCTTCTTTCATATTTGATAAATTAATTCGAATTAAACAATAATGGCTTTATACCTTCACTTGAGGAAGCGATAAGATATTGTGATTATAGCAATGATAAAGAAGTAAGAACTGAACCTGTTTTATGGCTACCTTGGGCTATATATGAATATAATCTTTAACTCTTCTTCAAGTAACAGATGCTTTAATTTAATAAGCAGCTAAAAGGATCATTAACTGATCCTTTTTTAAATTCCATAAGTTGCTTTATGTTAACTAGATTTGTATACGATATTCATGTGATTCTTTGGAATCGTGTTTAAAAGTAAGGGAGCTATAGCTCCCTTACTTTTGCTTAATGGATTGAGTTTTCTAGTTGCTTTTATATTTTTTGCTTTTCTGGGAATTTTATAATTAAGGATTGAAGAGGAGGTTGTATATTTGTGGAAACAGAACATCAAGCGAAGTTAACTGCTTCAGAGATTGCACTTCTCTGGATATCTTATCAAAATGATTCAATGGCGGTCTGTGGTCTTAAACACTTTTTAACCAATGTTGAAGATCATTCGATTCGTGAAATTTTAGAATTCGCCTTAGAAATATCTGAAAGACACGTTCAAAAAGTATCACAGATATTCAAAGCAGAACGTTACCCTTTACCACAAGGTTTCACTGAAAAAGATATTAATTTAGATGCTCCTCGTTTGTTTACAGATGTTTTATATCTGCAATACATCGAGAATATGGGGAAATTCGGTCTGACATCATACAGTGTTGCCTTATCTTCGTCTTCACGACAAGATATTACTGATTTCTATTCCACAGCAATGGCCGAAGCAATGGAGTTATTTGATCGATCGAAAAGATTATTACAAGAAAAAGGGCTTTTCCACCGTGATTCTGTACTACCAACCCCAGATCAAATTGATTTTGTTAAGAAACAAAGTTTCTTGAAAGGTTTTTTCGGAGATAGAAGACCTCTTCTTGGTATAGAGATTTCAAATCTCTGGTATGCCACAGTACGCAATGGATTAGGTCAGGCCATCATTCAAGGTTTTAGCCAGGTAGCCAAAAATAAAGAGGTTCGTGAGTATTTTGAACGTGGACGCGAAATATCAAAAAAAGATTTAGAAACCTTCGGTTTAATTCTTGACCAAAATTATCTTTCAAGGGGCGCGTTTAATTTAACTGGTGAAGTAACAGATTCAAAAGTAGCTCCTTTTTCAGATAAATTAATGATGTATCACATAGCAACTCTTTCAGCATCCGCAGTTGGACAATATGGAATGGCTATGGCCTCTAGTCCACGACATGATTTAGGTCTAATATACGCTCGTTTATCCGCAGGAATTTATAATTACACTAATGACGGAGCAAATATTATGATTGATCACGGCTGGATGGAACAACCACCAGAGGCTGCCAATCGGAAAAATTTATCGCAGTAGGACGATTATGGAGAAGTTATTCTGGAGCATTGCCTTTCCCGGGTTCGGCCAAATACTGAACGGAAAATTGGTCAAAGGTTTTGTATTAATTTTCTTAGAATTGCTAATTAATGTACAAGCCAATTTCAATAAAGTCATTATGTTAAGCTTTCACGGAGATATTATATCCGCCATCGAACAAACCAATTATCAATGGTTAATGTTCTATCCCTGTCTTTATATGTTTGCCATGTGGGATGCTTATAGAGACGCTGGAAAAGGGAAATCACCTTATTCCTTTCTTCCGTTTGTCTTTAGTGCTTATTTCGTAACCGTAGGATTAATCTATTCTTCAAGTCTAAAGGTATTCGGGGTGCTATTCGGTTATGTTTTTTTACCTATGTTATTTTTGATTCCTGGAATAAGCATTGGATTTCTTAGAAAAATTGCATTAAGAAATTTAAATATCTCCCGGGCTTAGATTAATTCGATTAACTAGTATTACAGGGTAAATATTGGAGTGAAAATTGGAGGTAACTGCAGAATGGAGATTGAAGGAAAGGTTATCAAGTTGACTTCAGCAGAAATTGCATCAATTTGGACTGCTTATATGAATGATAGTGGATTGATATGTCAGTTTCAGTATTTTTTAGCCAAAGCTGAGGACAAAGAAATTAGACCGCTCATCCAACAGGCTTTAGATTTAGCTCAGGGAAATATAACAGCTTTAACCGAAATTTTTAATAAAGAAAAATATCCTATCCCATATGGATTAAAGCTGGATGAAGATGTAGATGTATCTGCTCCTAGACTATATTCTGATACATATGTTTTAAACTACCTTCATCAGGCAGCACAAATTGCCTTGCAAGCCTACATTATAAGTTTGTCTTTAGTTGTAAGGGCAGATGTTTATAGTTTCTTTAATGAATGCATTTCACAATTAACTACCTTTCTTAGGAGAGTAAAGGAACTTTTATTATCTAAAGGACTTTATATAAGGTCTCCATATTTGCCAACACCTGATAATATTGATTTTGTAAAAAGTCAAAGTTTCCTTACAGGTTACTTTGGTGAAAGAAGACCTTTGATTTGTATGGAAATTTCAAATTTATATGCCAATTTTCAAAGGAATGCTTTAGGGGTGGCAACTTTAATAGGATTTAGTCAGGTTGCAAAGTCAAAAGAAGTAAGACAATTTCTTATAAGAGGTAAAGAAATAGCATCAAAGCATTGTGAAGTTTTTGGCTCAATCATGAGGGAGGATGACCTTCCCGTTCCAATGTTATTTGATACAGAAGTAACAGATTCAACTACTTATACCTTCTCTGATAAGTTAATGATGTTTTACACAACAGCATTAATTGCCCTTAGTCTTGGATATTATGGGGCTAGTATAGGAGGAAGTCCTAGAAGAGATTTAGGTGTGCAGTATGGTAGGCTATCTTTAGAAATATTAAAATATGCAGAAGATGGGGCAAATATAATGATTAAAAATGGATGGTTAGAAGAACCACCAAAAGCATTAGACAGAGATGAGTTAGCAAAGAAAAGTACTTAATCACAGGGAAGTAGAAAGCATTGATTTGATTGAATATCTACAAATAAGAGACAGGAAGTCCATTAGAGAATAGATTTTGGTTGTTTAACGGATGACTTTAGTTAAAGAAGCAGTAAAAAAGAATCTTTTAATGAAAGATCCTTTTTTACTGCTTATAACATCTGATTATGTTAACTAGTTTTGTATAGAGTATTCATTTAATACTTGGGGATTTTTCAACTTACTACCTTAGTACAAATTCACTAACAATTTGCCAAAATGGAAAATAAACCAAAAGCAGTGATATTCTTTTTGGCAAGCTCTTTTGCATCATCCATTTCGCCTGAATGTGCATATAAAGCACCACAGCAAGTTTGCTTTTCTGCAATATATATATCACAGCCGGCCTCAGCTAATAGTTGAATGGATAATTCATTAATTCTACGAAACATGACATCCATGATACAGCCTGTAAAAAATACTATTGTGTATTTACGTTCTCCCTTGACTTTCACAAATGAACTAAAATGGGAGCGGTGTTTAGGTGAAACAGCCTTAGGCATGATTGCTTCGAATTCCCCTAAATGGAAAGGCAACTTCTTTAACGCATTCGATTTTCTCATAACCTTTTGTAATTCTGTTTTTTCATAAAGCCAATAGGAATTACCTGTAAACCGCATCATGTTTTTGATTGGAAATCCTTTTTTAAACATCGTATTCCTAACAAGTCTAACAGGGAAAGAGAAGTTTTTTCTCTTTACTAATGCAGCTCTTGCTGATTCAAGAATAGATCCATATTCCACTCCTGTTGGACAAGCTGTTTCACATGCTCTGCATCCTAAACATAGATTAAGAGGTTCTTCTACAATAGATAAATCTGTTATTTTACCTTCTCCGAGCATTTTCACTAGATTGATTCTACCGCGTGGATAGTGTGTTTCTTTTCCCATGCTCATATAAGTTGGACATAAAATAAGGAATGAGAAAGCTTGTTAGAATAGAATAGGTCTTCAAACAACTTGTACATTTTAGACGACAAATAGGGATGGGCAAGGCTTAACGTTGTAAATCCGCATTTTCCTGACTCCACCCCATAGCCATCAAGTTAAGATTCATGATACTCCCTAAAATGAAAAATTTGTATTTTTTACAGTGGTAAAGTTCGTTTTTTATTGTTTTTGGGGGGAATCTATTTCGTTAGCTTGATGGGCATGTGACTCCACCCTAATTAGAAGAAACACGTCATAAAAAGAAAAAGAAGATAGGAGCAAATTATGATAGCCAGACGTAGAAAAACTATTGCCCTCTGTTCTCAGTGTCACATAGATTTACATGCAGGAAGATTAGATTGATAAATGGAGAACCGTATACATTGAAAGGTGTACGTACGGTTCGGAGGGGAGTTCTTGGAGACCTACCGTAGCAATATGGAAAGGCGTCGAATTCTTACTCTACTTGCTCGACACTACTCAATTTTAGGAAAAGGTCCAACGATGTTATTGTCCCTTCTTCACGAGTCAGTCTTTCTCTTGTTTGTTTCGCTTCTTGGACCATTACTTTTAGTGCTGCAATCGTCTCCTCAATACCACACGTTTTTAATCCGCAATTGAGATTAATCCAGAATAAATTGGGATTAAGTACTTGAAGGGCTCGATCATCCTCAAACTCTCCTATTTTTAAAAAATAGGACGACCTTCAACCATACTAAAAGATGAATAATCTCAAAATTAGATTGATTTTATAAAAAAGTGATATTATTCAGATTAATAGTAAAGTGATAAAATAAATTTAAAGAGAAAGACATTTTCTAAAATCCAAAAAGGTCAAAATAAAAAGAGACGTTTCCCATTAAGCAATTAAGCAGGGCATATCGATGCTTTGCCAGTTAAAACATCGCAGTTCACAAGCAGGTGACTTGAATACAGGTGATGGAGCTGAAATCCCCCATTTTTAAAAAAAAGATTGTTCACAAGTGAGCATAAAAGATCCAAGAAGCTATGGTTATCATATAGCGTCAGAAAATTTAACATATATATAAGGTGGTTTAAATGAAAAAAATCGAAGTAATTATAAGACCTGAAAAGCTAACTGAAACGATTAAAGGGTTAAAAAATATAGGGATTACAGGCTTTACCGTATCCCAGGTAGTCGGAAGAGGAAAACAGAAAGACAGTCAGGGAGTCTATCGCGGGAAAAATTATAAAGTAACTCTTCGTCCAAAAGTAAAATTGGAGATTGTCCTTTCGGATTATCTGGTTGAGCTAACGATTAAGAAAATTGTTGATTCTGCCCGAACTGGAGAAGATGGTGACGGTAAAATTTACGTTTATCCGATTTTAGAAGCCTATAACATTCGAACAGGAAAAGCAGACTATGATATTGATGATTTGGTAAATGGGGAGGACTAACTACCGTGGAATTAATGTATTTAAATACCGTATGGGTTGTGTTAGCTGCGGCAATGGTGCTATTTATGGAAGGCGGATTTAGTTTACTGGAATCTGGTTTTGTTAGAACTAAAAATGCTGTCAACGTAACAATGAAGATTTTTGTTGATTTAACGATAGGGGCATTAGCTTTTTGGTTAGTTGGTTTTGGTATTATTTTTGGGGAAGATGCATTTGGAATCATTGGTACTACTTTATTTGGTAGTCCAGAAAAGATTGCTCTTTCCATTGAATTACCTAGTGCGGCCTTTGTACTATTTCAAATGGGATTTGCAGTAGCTTGTGTCTCGATTGTTTCAGGTGCAGTAGCTGAACGTATGAACTTTAAAGCCTATATTTTAACAGTAGCACTTATTTGTATTATCATTTATCCACTTTCAGGTCATTGGATTTGGAACAGTGATGGTTGGTTGGCAAAATTAGGAATGAGGGATTTTGCTGGTTCGGCTGCTATTCACGCGGTAGGGGGTTTTGCTGCTTTTGCAATGGCAAAACTGTTAGGACCGAGAAAAGGTAGATTTAATTCGGATGGAAGTGCCAATGTTTTTGCACCTAGTAATATTCCTTTAGCTTCAGCTGGTGCGTTTATTTTATGGTTTGGTTGGTTTGCTTTTAATGCAGGAAGTACGTTAGATGCTTCTAATACAGACCTCGCGTCGATTGCCCTTAATACAATGCTTGCGGGAGCAAGTGGCGGTACAGCTGCCCTGTTCATAACGATGAGAAAGTTTGGAAAAGCAGACCCAAGTATGACGATTAATGGAGTATTAGCTGGGCTAGTGGCAGTCACAGCTGGATGTGCCTTTGTTTCTCAATGGAGTGCAATTATTATTGGGGTTATAAGTGGTTTGATTGTGATTTATGCTACTTTATTTGTAGACAATTTAAAAGTAGATGACCCAGTGGGAGCTGTGGCAGTTCACGGCTTCAATGGAGTATTTGGAACGATTGCGGTTGGATTGTTTGATAAGTCTCAAGGTCTTTTGACAACGGGTGATTTCTCTCTTTTAAAAATACAAGTATTAGGTGCAGCAGTAGTCGTTGTTTGGGGACTTATTGGTGGAGTATTTATAGCAAAGGTATGTGAAAAGACTGTTGGCTTCCGAGCAAGTGAACGTGAGGAAGAAGAAGGGTTGGATATGTCCTACCACGGGATTCCAGCATATAACGAATTAGAACGATTCACAGATATTCCTACAAGTTTGTATGACTTTGAAGAAACAACAGGTATCTCAGTTGCTCCTGCTAGTAGTAAAGAAAGAGTTGTTTGACTTTTCAAGAAAGGGTTGCATAGTATATTTTCTATTTGTATTTTAATACTGCAAAACGAAAGTGAAGGACGTATTGTTGATACGTCTTTTTTTCTTGTGATGGTGGAAAATCATACTGTATATAACTCCCAGTTTAGTTCAATAAGAAAAGCTGTCTTTGATGGCAGCCAAGCAAAAAATATCGTTCTAGGGGTGTTCTGTCCAAGAACGAGAGTCTTACTTTATCATGATAAACAGGATCATCTTGCAATGACAAAGGCGATAAACAGTCGGTTTTTTACGCGTAAAAAAATCCGTAACTGAGTCACCCACAGTTACGGATTCATGCATAAAGCATCCAGATGAGCAAAAATAGAAGGCTCTAACTTCTTCTTGCGCTCTTATAGTATGTATCGATAAACACTATGCGTGTCATAAAAGAGGAAGTGAATGCATATATGAACGTGATTATCGAAATTCAATTCATATCGAATGAAAATAAGGTAGTGTAGCGAGGCAGCTTTCCATATTTCTAGTAGATTATTTTATTTAACCAGCTGTACCAATAATGATTAACAAAATAAACGGTTCTGGTGCAAAAACTATTTGATGGAGACATAGAACCTACACGACCTGTTCAATGACAGATTATGATGCCATTCCAAACAACTTATGTATGAATTTGACTTCATTTTGGACAGACTGCACCCGTTGGTGAAGTTGTCCTTTTTTCATCATATGCATGGCTTCAATGCCACTCAATATAGAAGTAGCTGTTTGAAAGGATTTGAATCCCAGTATGGACCGTACTGGTTACTTAATGAAGCGGTGATCCTGTTCAACAATATTGTTCAAATACCTGAACCATCAAGTTTGATGTTTGAATAGTCTGAAAATTTATAGTATAATAGAAAAAAGGTCAAGGAGTTGATTTCCGATGGAAAAGAATTCGCTTAATATATTACAACAGCCTGAAGAAGAAAAAGTCATGGATTCTGAATTTGCTGAAATGGTGTTAAATAAAGCCCTCAGTGATTTTCGAAAAGAGCAACTCTTAAAAGAGATCGACCAGTCATTACTAGAACAAAACAAAGAAAAATTTCTACGATTAACTGAGAAATTAAAGAATATTTCTTAAAGCGGCTGATAAATTTTTTAATGCAATAATGAAAATAATTTTATCATAACCTCGTCTTAAATCAGACGGGGTTATGTATGTTTTAGAATAGTGCAAGCCATTTAAAAGAGGCAAAAAACCACCCAATCGCAATCGAAAAGACTATGGGTCACCGGTGTACTTGTGGGCTTCACCGAGGAACAACTATGTGGGACGCAAATGGCGGTTATACAAATAACAAAAAACCATTTTGTGTTGTATCTAATCAAAACCCCTTCTAGCAAGAATATAATTGCAAGAGGGGGTTTTAAAATGAATTTTTTTGATGAAAAACTTGATATTAAAAAATCACGGAAATAATAAATATACCAATCATTAGTAATTGAATTAATACTTTCGCTATACTTCCACCTAA
>NZ_JAIQUM010000007.1 GCF_020075705.1 Metabacillus rhizolycopersici
ATCGATCAGTGGAATCAAGAGCCAATAAACGGCCGATGATGTCAGATATTCGAGAATCGGGCAGTGTTGAACAGGACGCCGATGTCATTTTGTTCTTGTATCGTGAAGCATATTATGACAAGGACTCTCAGGATGAAACACTAGAAATCATCGTTTCGAAAAACCGAAATGGTCCAGTTGGAACCGTCGCAGTGAATTACAATGAGTATACAGGAAAGATTGAGGAGCAAAAGGAATAGCGACTTATCCTTCAATAACCTAAAGAACGAAAACCAAAGGTGAAAAAATTCTCATATCGAGGTGTTATCACGTGATTGTGAAAGATCTTTACCTGGATTCTATACGTTTTGAAGAATCATCATTGGCCCATTACATCCACCATTTACTAGAAGAGGGGAGAATTTCATTGGATGACAATATATCTAAAATAGATTTTGATCAAGCAGATCATTGGAAAGTAGCGGAAATGATTGAAAACAATGTATTAAGTTTCCATAAGGTTGGTATCTACTCACTGAAGATGAATCAGAATGAGTTTGTGTTCATTTTTGCTGAGAGCGAGCAAAAGGCAATCAAATTTTATATTGAAACATTTCGTCATGCTCCTTTGAGTTGTCATGAGTATTCGCTGGATTTTGAGATTGTAAGAGGTCATGGGGTGATTTCGTTTCGGGAGATGAGGAAGGAGTTTATGGGGTTTCCGGTTGTTGCGGGGTATTTTGAGAGGGTGGGGACCTAGGTAACAGATGATGATTTTTAATAGAAGTGTTCATCAAGAAGAATTGGTTTCCTTAAATTAGTATGTTATTTGGCATTTTAAGTTAGAAAAAAAGGGTCCTATATGAGACCCTTTTTCATGTAAAAAAGTTATGTATTTATTAATATACTTTTATAAAATACAACTTTCGACCTTTCCTAAATAAACAACAAGAGTACCCCAAAGGAGAACTCTTGTTATTTATTATAACGATCTATTTGTTGATATAAATCCTCTATAACTTCTTCTTTTGCTTCAGAGTCCTCATGATTTTTTATTTGTTCCAACAGTTTATAATATACAAAGATTCTATTTTCTTTTCTTAGTTGCATCCAATTAAGGAGGTCATCAATAATCATATCAGTTAATACTGAAGGATCATTATATTTGCTTTTTAATTCTTTCCAAGTTTCAATAATCTCGTTTTCAACTGATTCCATTGAACGATTTCTAAGTACGGAATCGAGTAAACTAGGAACTCTAGATGGAATCTCTGGTTGTTCTAATATACTTTTTTTTCTAGAAGGGATGATTTTCTTAGGTTTCCTACGTGGGATATTAGGATGATTTTTATTTTCTTCAACTGCTGAGATAAAATAAAAATTATTGTTATCCATTTAAAATCTCCCCTTTATAATTCATTATAAGGAACTTCATAATATATTGTTAATATTATTCTTGGAAACAAGCGTGCAAATTCAATAAAATGATTTTCACAGCTAAGGCAAGGTTCACGATAAGTGTATAATTCAACTTTTCCTCTGTTGTCAGAAAAATCCGGGTCAAAGATACTTATCAGTTTTTCTATAATTTTAGACTCAGTATCCCTTTGCCTTTCCATACTTCCTTTACCTATTTCGCGATGGCTGTTTACTTGTAACTTGTATGTTCTTGTACCTTCCGATAAAAAATCATCTCTCATAAAATCAAAAGGATCATTTTTTTGGTTATTTGAAACTTTACTATGAGCAATAAAACATCCTGACTTGCCTAATTGTGCTCGGAATACTTCTTTAAAGGAACTCATTTACTTATGATACGGTTTACCGTAACGAATCTAAATGAGGTTTTTTTAATCTTAATTAATTTTAATATCATCTATTGTTATTGATTAAATATAGGACCCTGTAAAAATCACTTTGCTCATTATTAATTTTTCTAACATTAATCTCCAATATTTTCGAGTTATCTATTATAATTTATAGGAATATTTCCCTTTGCCAAATAAGAATCATTCCGATATTATATAAATCGTAATGATTTTGAAAAAGGGAGATTCACTATGAAAACAATAAAAAATAATAATTGGTACGGCTTCGTAAGTTGTAAAATTTTCCATGAATACATAAAAAATCACTTTCTTAAAATTAGTATCTTATTGGTATGTATCAGCTTGTTAAGTGCTTGTACGCAGTCCTTGCAAAGTACTGATGAGGAAAAAGCAGAGGACAAACACATCAGTTTCCTCTATAATTTCTCCACTAATTCTCTAGATCCTCATGTTGATTCAAGTTATATTCCATTAAGAGCAGGGATAACTGAAACACTAGTCCGACTAGATGAAAAAAATTTAACTATCGCACCATGGCTGGCAGAGAGCTGGGAAGGTGATAATGGTCAAGATTGGAAGATTAAACTTCGTGAAGATGTCACGTTCCAAAATGGTAATAAAATGGATGCTAAAGCGGTAAAAGCCTCTCTTGAACGAGCACTGAAAGAGAGTGTCGCCATTCAAAATGCACTCAAAATCGATAAGATTGAAGCAGATGGCTATACATTGCATATTTCAACGAAGGAACCTTTTCCAGAGTTTATTTCTGAGCTTGTTAACCCAAATGTTTCGATCATTGACGTAACAGAAGAGGATATTGTCAACAAACCGATCGGTACAGGACCTTTTGCCTTGAAGTCATTCACACCTGGAAGCAAGCTTGAGCTTGAGCGCTATGCTGATTATTGGGATGGTGCTTCAAATCTTGATTCAGTGACATTCGCTTTTAATGAGGATGCAAACGCTCGTTCACTTGCACTGAAGTCTGGGCAAGTTGATATTGTTTATCGTCCAGAGGTAGAAAGCTTGGAATCGTTACGAGCACAAGACGGGATTGAAGTTGAATCCACTGCAACCTTCCGTGTACATCAAATGACGATGAATATGGAGCGCAAAAGTTTGCAGGATGTCAATGTACGTCGCGCTGTTGATGCATTGATTGACCGCCAGAAGATTGTTGACACGATTCTTTTAGGGTATGCTGAACCTGCCGTTGGACCATTTTTACCATCACTGCCGTTTGCCCCTGCTTATCAAAAGAGTGAAACGGGATTGGATATAGCTGTAAAGTACTTGAAGGAAGCAGGCTATTCACTTAAAAATAAGAAAATGCAAAAAGATGGAGAACCACTTAAATTTACACTTCTAACCTATAGCGCAAGAGCAGACTTGCCATTAATTGCTCAAGTTTTCCAATCGGACGCTAAACGAATCGGAATTGATGTTGAAATTCGCCAAATTGATATCCCTGAGGAATACATGGCGTCAAACCGGGATTGGGATTTGGCTACGTATAGTAATTTAACTGCTCCGCGTGGAGATGCTGGCTATTATTTAAACGCAACCTATCACCCGACTGGCGCTCTCAACTTTAGCGGTGCTCATGAGCCTGAACTGACTGCAATCATTGACAAGCTCAAATCAAACTGTCAGTCAAGAAGAACGAGCTGTACTTGCGGAGCAGGCGGCTGATTATGTCCATGACAATGTAATCAATTCATTTGTCTTGCATCCTTCTACGATTGTTGCGTATAACGAAAACAAAGTTAAAAATTGGCTGACAACAAAAAGTGAGTATTACATGATTACAAACGAGTTGGATGTGAAGTAAATGGTTCAAATTCTTGCTCGGAAATTCTTTGAAGTTTTATTTTTTATGTTATTTATTACATTTGTCAGTTTTTTATTTGTTCGGCTTGCACCTGGCGATCCTGTTTTGACCATTTTGAATGTTGATGAACTATCAGTTAGTCAGGAGCAAGTAGAGACATTAAGAGAAGAGATGGGGTTTAACCAGCCATTACTCGTTCAATACGGGCTTTGGCTGCTTAAATTTATCCAGCTTGATTTCGGAGAGTCTTATGTCACAGGTCAACCTGTAATGGATATGATTTTAATGGGATTGCCTGCCACAATTGAATTAGCCATTGGTGCGTTGATTGTCATGTTGATTGTCTCAATTCCATTAGGATCGCTCTCTGCCCTTTATCGAAATAGCTGGATTGATCAGGTGAGTAGAATCCTATCAATTCTTGGTGCGGCCATCCCAAGTTTTTGGCTTGGCCTTATTTTTATCGATTTATTCGGTGTACGTTTCAACTGGCTTCCGACCATGGGGAGAGAAGGATTCGTCTCATTGGTCTTACCGTCACTGACGCTTGGGCTGGCTATTTCAAGTGTATATGTTCGTTTACTTCGTTCCAGCTTGCTTGATTCGCTTAGTCAGGAATTTATCCGTGCAGCAAGAACACGTGGGTTATCAGAACGGCGAATTTTTCTAGTGCATGCATTTCGACACAGCCTTCCACCTGTTATTACCGTATTTGGAGTCAGCTTAGGAAGCTTAATCGGTGGTGTCGTGGTAATTGAAGTTTTATTTGCGTATCCAGGGATAGGAAAGCTTGTCGTTGATGCGATACGTCAACGTGATTATCCCCTTATACAAGGATATATTTTAATCATGGCGATTATTGTTTTCATTGTAAATACATGTGTGGATTTATCTTACCGGTATTTAAATCCTGAAATGAAACTAAAGGAAAGGGAGACCAATTGATGAAAGGATTGTCTATACGTTTGCCAAAAATAAAAAAAACCAGATGGCAAGGAATGATGACGCTGATATGCGTAGTCCTTGTTTTGACAGCTACTATCTATGCTTTTTTTTATTTACGGCATGATCCAACATTAACAAATCTCGATGGGCGCCTTCAGGAGATGAGCCTTCAGCATCCACTCGGAACAGATCAACTCGGTCGAGACGTACTAACTAGGCTTTTGCTAGGCGGTCAGCAGACAATTGGCTATAGCTTGTTGGCACTAATTGTTGCTCTTATCATTGGAATCCCCATAGGTCTTATTGCCGGATATAAACGCGGGTTGGTTGATCGGGTGTTTATGCGAATAGCTGATGGATTTTTAGCATTTCCAGATACGATTGTTGCGATTGTTCTAAGTGGTTTACTCGGACCGGGCATCAGTAACCTTGTGTTTGCTATCGTGATGGTCAAATGGGTTAGTTATGCCCGACTTGTTCGAAGTACAATTTTATCAGAATCTCAAAAAGATTATGTGCTGATTGCCCGCACCAATGGACTTTCTTCAAGTAAAATCATGCGAAAGCATCTTTTTCCGCATATTGTAGGGCATGTACTCGTACTCGCAAGTCTCGATCTCGGCAAAATTATTTTGCTCATTTCTGCTTTTTCATACATCGGACTTGGAGCACAGCCCCCAATTCCTGAATGGGGAGCCATGCTAAACGACTCACGTCCATATTTTCAGTCAAGACCTGAATTAATGATCTATCCTGGTTTAGCGATTGTGGTTGTTGTGCTATTAACCAATATGTTGGGCGATTATTTACGTGACCATTTTGATGTGAAGAAAGAGGTGCGGCAATGATTTTATCGATTGAACAAGTATCGATTAGCAGCAGAGAAAAGAGACTTGTTGATAACGTGTCACTCTCTATTCGTGAAGGAGAGTGGTGTGCACTGGTTGGACAAAGCGGGAGCGGTAAAACCTTACTCTCACAGGCAATTGGACAGATACTCTCACCTAATTTACAAGTTGAGGGAAAGATTCTTTTTAAAGAAGAAGATTTGCTGTCGTTATCACAAAAGCAAATGAGGACAATTCGCGGCCAAAAATTGTCTTATATTTTTCAAGATTACCAGGGTTCTTTTACACCTTTTAGAACGATTGGCCAGCATTTTGAAGAATATCAGAAAGCTCACGACATTCTCGACGCAAAAATGCGGAAGTTAAAGTCTATGGATGCGCTTGGATCAGTAGGGTTAGATGAAGCTTTGTACAACCGATACCCATTTCAGCTAAGTGGAGGACAACTTCAGCGAGTATCGATTGCGATGGCACTATTGCTGTCGCCGGATTTATTAATTGCGGATGAAGTAACTACAGCACTTGACAGTGTTTCTGGGCATAAGGTTTTAGAATTGCTGGCAAGGAGACAAAAGGAAATAGGCTGTGCGATTTTATTCATTACCCATGATTGGCGCCATGTCAGACGCTATGCGACCCGCCTAGCTGTCATGAAGGAAGGAAAAATTGTTGAATCAGGTGGGAAGCATCGCATACTTGACCATCCGCAACACGAATATACAAAGCAGTTAATCCAAGCTGCACCTACACTAAGACGGGGCCTTCCATCGGGATTACAGGAGGTAGAAAACGTATGAGCCTGCTTACTGTTAAACAACTAACAAAATCATATCAAGCAGGAAAAACAGCGATAAACAACCTTTCCTTTGAGCTGAACAAGGGTGAATGCCTTGGCCTCGTCGGTGAAAGTGGCTGTGGTAAAAGCACACTGGCCCGTTGCTTGCTGCATATTGAACCGATTAACAGCGGCTCAATTTATTTTAAGAACGAAGCAATTGAACGGCTTAGTGAGCGTCAGTTGCACCCTTATCGAAAAAAGATTCAAATCGTGTTTCAAAATCCCTCAGCTGCTTTAAATCCAAAGCTTAAAATAAAGGATTCACTGATTGACCCTTACGCCCAGTATAGTAAGGAACTTAATCTTAGCCATTTTTCGTATACCTCTAAGGAAGCCTTTGTAAAGCAGCTTCTTGAAGCTGTTGAACTGCCGCCGAGCTTAGCTGATCAATATCCTCATGAATTAAGTGGGGGACAGCGGCAACGTGTAACGATTGCCCGTGCTATTAGTATTGAACCAGAGCTTATTGTTTTAGATGAGCCGACCGCAAGCCTTGATGTCATTTCACAAGGGGCAGTACTTACTTTATTGACAGAGCTTCGCGAAGTTTTAAATCTCTCTTACTTGTTTATTTCACATGATCTTGCTGCTGTCAGGCAAATAAGCCAGCGGATCATGGTTATGAAAGACGGGAAGCTTGTCGATCAATTCAACCGCGATCATTTATTTGCTGAGGAACGCCATCCTTATACAAAAGAGCTCATTTCATTTTTTTAGATAGAACGGTAGTGAATAACAACACCAATATCAATCTTGTCATCGGCTGTAAATGTTATGAAGCAAGCGTATTATGGTGATGCATCACGGTTGTATTGTAGATGAATGTAAGAAACAAGAGCTATTCTCAGAGAACAGACATCCCTATACAAAAGAATTGCTTCATGTTTTTGAATTGTAAGGAGGAAGTAAATTGAATCATCGATCCTATCTAGCCTTAGCCATTCCTCTCATCATTTCAACCATAACAACCCCTTTATTAGGTGTTGTAGACATGGCTGTAGTAGGACAGTTACCAAATCCAGCTTATATCGGAGGTGTAGCTATTGGTACCATTATCTTTAATACAATGTATTGGTTATTCGGCTTTTTGCGAGTCAGTACATCTGGTTTTGCTGCTCAAGCACATGGGGCTAATGATGAAAGACAACAAGTACTTGCGTTAATCAGACCGTTGTTTATTGCTTTTTCTGTAGGAATAAGTTTTCTCTTCTTACAGTGGCCAATCCTGCATCTGGCCTTTGCTTTTATTAGTCCTGCACCTGATGTTCATAAGTTTGCATCTGATTATTTTTCAATCCGAATATGGGGAGCCCCATTTACTCTAATGAATTACGTCGTTATCGGTTGGTTAATAGGTCGATCCCATATAAAGTTATCATTGTCCCTTCAACTGCTTATGAATCTTATTAATATTATACTAACTGTCATTTTTGTGAAATGGTTTTTTTGGGGTGTGTCGGGTGTTGCCGCAGCCACACTCATTTCTGAAATAACAGCGCTTATTCTAAGCCTACTAATGATTATAAAAGCACTGCCAAAATCATTTAGCTTCCCTACAATAAAAGAAATCATTGACCCGGTACCTTTTAAAAAGATGATGGCTATGAATCGAGACTTAATGATCAGAACCATCTGTTTACTAATTGTTTTTAATTTATTTACAGCTAAGGGTGCTTCGTTTGGAACAGAAATATTGGCAGCCAATGCCATTCTTATTCAAATTCATTACATGATGGCATACTCCTTTGACGGCTTTGCTAATGCCTCAAGTATTTATGTAGGAAAAGCAATAGGTTCCAATAATGAGTCTCTGTACAAGAAGACACTATCATTATCTTGCCAGTGGGCCCTTCTTTCTTCCTTGTTTATTACGGGAGTTTATTACTTATGTAAGGGTTATATCATACCCTTATTTACGCAAACGCAGAGCGTCATTGAATTAATTAACACGTATGAACAATGGATCATGTTATATCCAATATCAGCAAGCTTTGGTCTCATTCTTTATGGTGTGTTTACTGGAGCAACTGAAGCTAAACCAATTCGAAACTCAATAATTTATGCACTAGCTATTTTTCTGGTCGTTTTATATGTATCTGTTCCTTCTCTTCAAAACCATGGGTTATGGCTAGCCTTTATTATATTTAGCTTAGGTCGTTCATTTTTTTTAGCCATATATATCCCTAAGTTAAATCGTAAGCTCTTTTCTATAAAAGGAGATCGTTATGAGGATAATAGCAGGATTAGCTAGATACAAAAATAGAGTAGTAAATTGATATAAATATACCTCAGGGTGTAGACAAACCCCTTTTCTGAAAATTAAATTGAAGAAAAAGGGGGTTTTTAATGATTTTACATATCTTGATGATCATCTTAACCAATCATACTAAAAACCTCATTTACTTATGATACGGTTCACCACCATTAACCCTAAAAAATCCCGCCATGCATCAGGTTTCCAACACTACACTTGTGCCATAAAAAAATCATTTTCATTTCCCACTCAATTTCCCGTTATTCCACCGCTCGTTGTTAAAATAAAGTCTTTCTTTTTCTCCCACTTTTTCCTCATTTTCGCGTTTGTTATCGGTTTAAAATAAAGATTTTCACTCACAATTGTTGATATGTCGGGCTTGATGGGCTTTTTTCTCACGCTTTTTTGGACAAACTTTATTCCAACTGTTGATGAATTGTGGAAAAGTTTATTTTATCTGGAAAATTTCTATTTTTTAGTTACACTTTAAAACAAGCTGCGCCACACACTCCACATGGCTTGAGTGCTGAGCGCAAACATAATGACGTAGCGGTGTTTACCGTATCTATTATTACAGAACTTCCATATTATTGAAGTCGATAATCAATTTGTTAGAGAGGAAGAAATCACTCCCGATAATCCCATCAAAACCGTGCATCTCTCTGACATCACCAAGTTGTATGGTAAAATCATTTAGATAGAACTTATCTATCATCATGCTACTTACTTTTTGTTCAATACAGATTTCAGTTCCACCGATTCCGTACATCTTTCGTGTTATCGCATTTTCTAAATCAAGCAATAGTCCAATTTCTTCACATAAATCCGTATCTAATATGGTTGAAGAACAGCCTGTATCCAGCAGTACGTTGCTAAATGTCTCTTTTCTTCCATTGTATTCAATCTCAACAGAGACTAGAGGTAAGTGGTCTTCCATTCGAAATTTCATACTCTTCTTCGCACCCCTATATATGGCTGCTCAATTACCTTTATTTCTTCATTGTTCGTGTGAAAGATATATAATTCACGACTTTGATTTTCTGCATGCAATTTTTTGTATACTTTCCATGCAGCATTGCCGTTTTCAAAGTCGTCGATGACAGACATTTCTTCAATGATTCTTTCATTATCTTCCGTTTTAGCTTTAAGTGATTCAACCAAGACACAACGATTTGGAAATTGCTTACGTACTTCACTCCATTTCATTTATCAGTACCTCCGTTTTATCCTATTATTTGCTTATATTTTGCTTTACTGGTTCAGAAAATTTATGGATACTGTATTGACAAAGTTAAAGGATTGGAAAATTCCTGTTGTGCTATACTACTTCTTGGTTTATATTCTTTATCTCCAATTGCATCATTAATTTGATCCCGGTAGCGATTAACATATTGTAGGGTAGCTAAACTTAGAAGAGATTGCACTTCCAGTGGAGTAAGCCACATATATTCATACAACTCTTTTGAGATTTGTTCAATTGTCTTTGCCCCTACTTCTTGCCCAATCATAGCCATCATATCATCTATAGCTTGATGCCTTCTTTCTAGTCTACTATCAATTGCTTCATAAGAAGAGACAACCCAATAGAAGCCGTTATAAAATCGTTGAACAACAACATGACAATCAGAGTATTTATATAAGAAATCAGTTCCCTCACTATTCCATATAGGCTTTCCTGTCTCGTCACGTTGGATCAATTTGCTTTTTCCCATCCACACTAAATAAGGATGTTTATTTATATAGAGAGAATATTCATCTTTACTTGAGTATTCATATTCTAAAAAAGAAATATCATCATTTGAAAATGAAATAGGCTTTTGTCGAAAAAATTCATGTGCCTCTATCTTATTATAAGGTGCTGTTTCGTCTACATACATGGATTTAATATTGCCTAAATAAAGCTTTTCCAATAACATAAACAGAAACTCTGACTGGGATGGATGTATCTTTATTTGGGTGTTATTTTGAAAATAAGCTAGCTTTTGTTTGTCCCATTTTTCAAGTAGTTGCTTTCTATTAATACGAATACCTTTTCCTTGCTCCAATCTTATCTTCTTTTCTTCTAAATAATTTCTCTGATTATTTTTTATACACTTTAAAGAATCTTCATAAGTATTTAATAGGGTTACTTTTTCCTGTTCAATCAATTTTTTTAATTGTTCAACAGCCTCTTCTGTATAATCAAATTCCATATTTAAATTAGAAGACATTAAGACCACCCTTACATATTGACTTTTGTACTTATCGTTAGGTTTCCAAAATTAATAACTGCACCAACTTGTTGTAAAAAATCCAAACGAATAATCCCATCTAAATCATACCCATAATCCCTATTCGCAAATTCAATAGCAAAATGATTTACTTCTGTAGAACCGATTTTTATTGAATCTACTCTTTTAGAGAAAATAGATTCAAAACCACCGACACCACTTATTCTGTAAATTACATTTTTCAGCCATAATTCCATTCGTTTCACTAGATCAACCGATACTATTATTTCCAGTATACTATTACCCGTTTTAGATATCGAGGAATCTTTATAGGTGAGTTCAATATGGTAATACCGTCATAGAATTCACTATTTTTGGAATTGATTAGATAATACAACCCAATCATTTCAGTATATACCATTTTTAGGATATAATTTTTCTCCTTCAAAATTATCTTAATAAAGGAAACTATGGGGACATTCTTCGACTTACTCTTTTGCCATGATAAGCCCTCATGAGCCCTCTCAACTCTCCTTTTAAAAATAGTAAAACATCCTAGTTGTTCATTCGTATTAATAGTAAATACACTGAAGAGGTGATCTTAATGAGTGATCAAACATTAACTTGTAAGGCTTGTGGGAGTACTTCCTTTGCTGTTGGAGAATTAGGACATGGCTATGCAAATATCAGACCAGTGAACAAACGAATGACAACAGGCTCGCCTTTACTACTTACATATTGCCAAGATTGTGGGGAAGTTGCCTCCATGAAAGTAAAAGAAATCGGTAAATTAAAGAATTGATAACTCAGAAATTACTTTATAAAAATAATTATATGGGACAAGGGGACAAGCGAGACCGCTGAAAAAGTCCGACTTTTTAAAAATAAAGTGAGACTCCCATCAGTGGGGGTTTCTTCATCCCCCACTGATGAAAGTCTCATTTTATGCGCCTTTCTTTATCTCTGATCTTTGTTGTTTAGAAAATAATTGATCGATTATCGGGTTAGATTTGTCCTTTATATTCTTAACGAAAACAGGATTTAGAATGACAAGTACTAAGACATTTGCAAGCAATCCCCAGAACCCTTCATAAATCCCGAATGTATTTCCAGTCGTGTACACAGTAAAGGTTACAATTAGTCCAACAATTAATCCGATGATTGTAGCCTCTTTTGTCTGATTTCTCCAGAACAAGCTAAAGACAATTGCTGGAAAGATTTGAACCATTCCAGAAACACCTAGAAGCTGAAGGGATACAAGGGCTGTTGGGAAAACCATCCCAAAGATTAAAGCTAATCCAATGACGACAAATACCATCGAACGTGTAATCATCGTTAACTTTGCTGGTTTAACCTTTGGATTAATAAAATCACGGTAAATATTATTGGCAAATAGATTTGAAGCACCAATCGCCATGATTGAACAAGGGATAAGCGAAGCTAGTGCAATTGTAGAATATGCTAGTCCTTGAACAACTCCACCGTAAGATACTTGAATTAAATTTAGTAGTGCGAAACGCGGATCACTGCCTTCTGGGAGTACATGAAATGCTGCAAAACCTAGGAAAACAACAAGAATCAACACAATATTGTAAAATGGCAAATAGATCGCATTTTTTCGAAGCGTATCAGCATTTTTAGCGGTAAATACACCTGTTGCAGCATGAGCCCACATAAATAATGCCAGTCCAGAAACTAATGAAGCTGTGACAAACCATGGAATCCCTTTTGGCCCACTTGTAGGGATTGTAAGAAGCTCGGGAGATTCTACCACGAGTTTATCGATCATTGATCCCCAGCCTCCAAAATGGATGATTGGAATTGACACAACTAGGAATAACATAATAACCCAAACTAAAATGTCTTTAATAATCGCAGTGTAGGTTGGTCCTTTTATTCCACTAAAGAATGTATAAAAGGCAACTAATAGGAATGATACGATAACAACAACCTTAATATTAATAAAACCTGTACCGGCAACTGTTAGTGTATCTTGAATACCCGCTAACTGCAGATCAATATAAGGAATGAGCATTAGAACGCCAACAATTGCTATTAGCAAGGACAAAAATTTACTATCAAATCTTTCCTTAGCATAATCGGCAAGAGTTGTTAATTTATGCTTTTTAGACACCTCCCATAGTTTCGGCAGATAGAAGTAAGAAATAAAGAAAGCAATAATTGTATACGGAATAGCGAAGAAAGCAATACTTCCACTTGAATAGGCTGTACTAGTCAACCCTAAAAATGTATAAGCTGTATAAAGATCGGCACCGACTAAAAGCCAAACTAACAATGGCCCAAAACGTCTACCACCAACCGACCACTCTTCAACAGAGCTTCTATTCGCCTTATCTCTTCCAGCTATAAATCCAATTAAAACGACTGTTAAAACAATGAAACTTGTGATTAGCAAAGCTGTTAAATTTCCATGCATCATTCAATACTTCCTTTCGATTTATCTAATCGATAGATTACAAACGTACATATCGGAGTGAGAATCATTCCTAAAAATAACCAAAAATGAAGAAATGGCAATCCGAGAATAATAGGATCAATTCGATTTACAAAAGGTATTGCACCGAGCATAAGTACAAAAGGCAAAACGAATAGGATTACACTTATGAATTTTTTGCCCATATTTATCTCCCCTAACTTTAGTAATATGATATTTCAGAATAATAAGAATTAAATAATAATACCATAATGAAATAATAAAACAAGAAATTCGTTTTGAAAAAAAGCTTAAATATTGTGGTAAATGAAAACTCAATAGCAACTTTTTGCTTCTAAAACTAAGTTTGACGGTCATTGGAGAGATCACAAAGACGAGTGGATACACACAATCAAGTTACTTAACTAGAGCTCAAGCTTTAGCAGGAACTACAGGTAAACATATTCTTACCAAAAAACGTGCACATGGAGATATTTTAAAATAGAATAAAAATCCTAACGAATTGTTTATTCTTGATAAGAATGCTGTAATTAAAACTCTTTTCAAACCTAAATACCCTAATAACTCAAAAGGTTATGAGTATTAAAAAAGCAGTAACAACGAGGTGATTTGATGAACTATATCTGTCCTGTATCTGGTTTTGATAAGTTAGACGAACCTGCTTATGACAACTATAATGATCCTTCATTTGAAATTTGCCCTTGTTGTCGATTTCAATTTGGAGACGACGATGACGTAGAGATTAGTGAAGGCGTTTTTATGCAAGGCTGTTTTCTTAGAAATTGTTGCTTTTAATATAAGGAAAATTATTAATTGTAAGTTGAATTTCTGGTATACTTGTTATGGATATTAATGGTAAATTTATATCATTTATAATAAATAAAAAAATTTAAAATAAGTAACCATTTTAGATATCAAACGTATTTAAACAAGGTGTTATATAAAGGGGGAGAAAAAATGGGAGCGTTATTTGAACTATTAAGCTCTATTGGAACACTTCTGCTTCCGTTTATAAAAGAAGTAACGGAGGAAGAAATAGATAAGAATATAAAATTTTTAAAACAGTACCAATGGTTTCTAAAACATTGGGATGATGATAAATATAAGGAATTAATTAACGAAGACGTAGATGTTCGTTATGTAATTGGAAAATTTAATAGAAATAAAATGAAAAAGATTTCCTATCACAATAAATATCAAATAAAAATTAACAAAGTTTTACTAACAAAAACAAATTATCGTGCTTAATTGTATATGTAATTAAAGACTATGCTTTAGAATGATAACTAAGGAGCCCATTAGCTTGAGGATTATCCCCACTCCAATGGATACACTCCCTTTTATTTTTACACAAAAAGAACGTATATTCTATAAATTACTTTTAATTGTAAAAAGTTCTTAAAGAAAATTTTAGAACTATAACAAAAGCACAAGAGCCCCGTTATAATAACGAGGCTCTTGTGCTTTTGTTATTTGTTTATATTTATTAACTTCTTAATAATGGGTTTAATAAATACAGCTTCTACTCTCTGCTTTACCATCACTTGTGATACGGTTCACCATAGCATATCTAAATGAGGTTTCCCAAAAAAGCGGGGACTAGCAAATACTTTTGAAATGAAAGGGGCTCCCCCCATGAAGGGATACTCATACATCATGTTTATTTATTTTTAATTGTCTACATATGCGTTAACAGGCGATCCTTTTGGTCAAGGAAATATACCATCAGTTTCTTACATTGAGGAATAGAAAATCCTAAAATTGGACCTAATCCAAACGCAATAAACACTGTTCCAATTCCAACAGGCCCCCCTAACATCCAACCAAGAAGAAAAACGAGTACTTCAATTCCATTTCTAACCAACGGGATACTCCAACCCGTTCTTTCAACAATTATTAACATAAAGCTGTCTCTAGGACCTGCTCCAAAATCAGCAGAAACATATAATCCAATACCGTACCCTATTAAAACAATACCTATGATAAAGGCAATTGTTGCTCCTGCTAAACTATCAATGCTAGGTAAAATCCAATTAAAAAGATCAATAAATAAACCTAGAAACAGCATATTCAAAAAAGCCCCTATTTTTGGCCATGCCTTATTGAAAATTGAACCTATCAACAAGAGTAAAAATCCACTTATTATCGACCAAGTTCCAATAGTAAAGCCAAATTTAGTAAATAGACCATAATGAAAAACATCCCATGGTCCAATCCCTAAATGCTTTCCTTCAATTGTTAAAGATATGCCAAATGCTAACACCATTAATCCAAAAATAAAAAAAGACCAGCGTAGAATCCATTCCTTTTTCATAACCGCTCCTCTATCTTATATCTTATTCTTTTATTAATATAACATTAAATTTGGACAGAATTTATAATCTATATTTTCTGAAATATAACCAAAAAAGCGTATCTTTCATTTTCTTATTAAAGGAGAATTATGGGGGCTTATTCGTTTTAACAATGGAAAAGCTGACGAGGGCAAGATTATATAGCCACGTCAGCTTTTTCTTTTTGCAGATAAAAAAATTCCTCCATTTGTTATGGTTATCTAAAAAATCATCAATAAGAAGAATATATCTAAGTTTGGCTCTTGAATAGATTTTACCTAAAATCAAAGGAGGAGAACATTAAATCAACTTATTTAGTTTTAAAAAAAGGAACTCATTTACTTATGGTACGGTTCCCCGTAATGTGGCAAATTGAGGTTTTAATTAGTAATAAGTGAATCATGATTTCTTATTAAATATGATTTTAGTTTATCTGTAGTTTCTTTATGCTCGAACAATTTACGATTTTCAAATTCTAATTCTTCAGCTACTATCATCTCTCTTATATTCTCAATTACTTTTTTAATTAAAGTATACGTAATATCCTCATTCTTGATCTTTGAACCAAAAAAGCCAACAGAATCGTCCTCATGTTTTTGTTTTTCCTTTGCCCAGTTCATTTTCCTATGGTTATTTAAAAATCTTAGAAGTCCGCCACTTTTTTGATATCTCCGCAATATGATGTGGTGCCGTTCTGCAGCATCCTCCTATTAAACGTGCACCTGCTTGATACCATTCTTCAGATTGAATATCAAACGCGCTACATTGTTCATGGCCATGCCATGTTTTTGTTTCGGGATTATAGGTTTCTCCGGAGTTTGGATAAACAAGGAGCGGTTTATTTGTGTTTGCCCGTAACTCTTGGATAGCACCCGTTACAATAGTTACTGATGCACAATTAATCCCTATTGCAACAATTTGATCATTTTTTTCAAAAACTCGTGCACACTCGGAAAGCTTTATACCTTCACTAATCTCTTTCTCATTTTTTAAAGAAAAGGAAAGCCAGGCATATGTATCAGGAAATTCACGTAATAATGAATCTAATACACTTGCTTCTTGCAGGGAAGGAATGGTTTCAAATGCTAACAGATCTGCTCCTGCTTCAATTAACGCTGACATTCTTGACCGATGAAATTCTGCCAATGTATCATCTGTTACACCATAATTGCCTACATATTCTGAACCATCTGCGAGGTAAGCGCCATATGGTCCAACTGATGCCACCACCAATGGTTTAGGCCTATTCGTTTCGTTATTTTCCTTCCAAAAATCATCTCTTGCTCTTCTTGCGAGCAACACCGTCTTCTTCATTAACTCCAGAGCTTCCTGCTCTTGTATTCCACATGCGGAAAAACCATCAATAGTAGCTTGATAGCTTGCCGTGATGGCACAGTCTGCCCCTGCACGAAAATAGTCCGAATGAACCTGATAAATCAGTTCTGGATTCTCCAGTAACGCACGTGCAGACCAAAGGGGGTCATCCAAATTACATCCATGCGCCTCCAGTTCTGTAGCCAATGCTCCATCAAGAATCATAATGGAATGTTCGGATAAAATGGCTTCAATTGGATTGATTTTGTTGGACATAATCTACGCCTCTCTTCTTACGTTTATTTGTTAGATAGTAACTTCCATAGCAAAGTAAAATAAACGGTATGCCGCAATATAAGGCAATTCGTTGTGTTGGATCGAAGGCAATTCCAATACATGATGCTAAACAAAGAATAAAGGAAGCAATTGGTACCAATGGATAGAGTGGTGTTCGATAGACCAAATCCTTTTCAGAATTTCCCTCTTTCAAATATTGTCTGCGAAATAGAAATTGGGCAGCACTAATACTCATCCAAACAACAACCACTGCTAAACCGGAAATGGAAACAAGCACGATATACACTGTATTTGGTGCCACAATACTTGAGAGCAATGCCAAAGCTCCACCCACCATGCTGAAAATAACCCCATTAATCGGAACACCGTTCTTATTCATTTTTCCAAAAATCGGGGATATGGCGTTCTGATTAGCAAGCGACCAAAGCATTCTAGAAGAAGCATATAGACCTGAGTTGGCAGCCGATAAAATTGCCGTCAAGATCACAAAGTTCATAATGTCTGCAGAATAAGGGAGCCCCATTCGATCTAAAACTACAACAAATGGGCTCTCTAATACCCCTGCATCGGACATCGGCAGTAACGCAGATAAAACAACAATTGTCCCTACAAAAAAGATGATCAATCTCCACAAGGTAGTGCGAATGGCCTTCGGTATCATTTTTTCTGGATTTGCTGTTTCGCCAGCTGCAATACCGATTAACTCAGTTCCTGAAAAAGCAAAGTTAACTGCAAGCATGGTCATGAGTATGCCAGTAACACCATGAGGAAATAAACCTGCGCTTGTAAAATTCGAAAAGAATGATGCTGGTTTAGAATGCGTCATCGGAAGAAACCCTAGCAGTGCCGCTGCTCCGATAAGAATAAATAGCACAATCGCTATAACCTTTATCGACGAAAACCAAAATTCTGCTTCAGCGAAAAACTTCACTGTCAGGACATTTAAAACAAAGATTAAAATGGCAAAAAGTGCACTCCATATCCAAACATTGATGGATGGAAACCAACGCTGCATAAGCAATCCTGCTGCAGTAAACTCAGAACCTAAAGCAACTGCCCATGTCAGCCAATACAACCAAGCTACTGTATACCCTGTCCCTGGACCAATGTATTTAGCCGCATAGCTATGAAATGCACCGGTTTCAGGCATATGGACAGCAAGCTCTCCTAAACAAAGCATGACTAGATACACTACCAGTGCACCAATCAGATAGGAAAGAATCGTACCAAATGGCCCAGCTTGTTGAATCGTGTAACCCGAACTTAAGAATAAGCCCGTTCCAATTACCCCGCCAAGCGCGATCATGACTAAATGACGTGCTTGCATTGTTCTTTGAAATTCTTGCCTGTTCCCCATTAAAACTCTCCTTTGTTACTATCCAGAAAAAACAAAAACACACTCTAGAAGAGTGCGCTGCTGACAAATAAAAACGGACGCTCTTATCTATCAGGATATCACCCGCTGGAATTAGCACAGTGTCTTAAACAGACCTGTTGCTGAGGTTTCATCGGGCCAGTCCCTCCACCTCTCTGGATAAGAAATATTTTTATATAAACTTATCAACCATCGCTGAAAATGTCAATATAATTCTATTTTTTGCGAAAATTCAGTATCATCTAAAATAGAAAAAGCAAATTTTCCAAGTAATTAGAAGTCATCCTGAACCAAGCAATACTAGAAACCAGAGATTACTACAAAGAAAACTACATAGAAAAACCCTTGTTGTTCAAACCGAAAAAAATCAAAAACCTCCCGTAAAGACCTAAATCCTTCCCGATCCATTCTTTTACCACTTCGCCATATTAAAAAATTCTACTTATAGTAAAAGGCTAATGAGCTTATCGATGAACCTAGAGGCGGAAAGCAAATATAAATCGTTTGACCATTCGAAAGGGAGGAAAAAGGCGATGCGAAAATTAAGAAATAAAGTATCTATAAATTTGTCGTACACGGATAGATTTATAGAATTTGAGAATAAATTCAAAATTAACTCTGCTAATCCTCATTAACTGTTTGAAAAGGTTACTATGATTAAAGATTTACTATCCATATTTAATAATGCTTAAAAGAAACTTAAAAAGACAACTTCCAAATGGATAGTTGTCTTTCTTTAAAATGAGTTGTCAAATACACTCCAAACGTGTAGAACATGGAAACAAGTCTATCTAGCTTCTCACCAATAATTTTAACAAAAACCTCATTTACTTATGATACGGTTCACCACCATTAATCCTAAAATACCCTGCTGGCGGCCATTCGTATAATCTTTCTCCAGTTCAAAATATATGCTATTTTAATTATCTTGCGTTACTAATTTTAGTGGAGCAGCTATGATATTCTCAACCTTTTTACCCTGCAAAACGTCTCTTGCAGCATCTACAGCGAGCTTACCAATTAACTCTGATTGTTGAGCAACTGTCGCTTCCATATCTCCTGATTTAATAGCATTTAGTGCGTCGTCATTCCCATCAAATCCAATGACCATAACTTCCTTACCAGAGCTATTAATTGCCTCAATAGCCCCCAATGCCATTTCATCATTATGAGCAAATACAGCTTTAATATCAGGATTTGCTTGCAGAAGATTTTCCATTACAGTTAATCCTTTTGTACGATCAAAATCAGCTGCTTGTTTAGCAATTATATTCAATTTTTGATCTGCTATGTTATGGAATCCCTGACCTCTTTCACGTGTGGCAGATGCCCCTGGAACTCCCTCTAATTCAATAACTTGTGCATTTTCTCCAAACTTTTCAATAATATAATTTGCAGCCATTTCCCCGCCTTTTATATTATCTGAAGCCACTAATGCTTCTACTTTGCCTTTATCTGCTGAGCGATCCAACGTAACTACCGGTATGCCAATATTATTCGCTGATTGAACAGCAGTTGAAATGGAAGCGGAATCTGTTGGATTAATGAGCAAAGCATCTACACCTTGCTGAATTAAATCCTCCACGTCATTAACTTGTTTTGCAGAGTCATTTTGTGCATCTACGATAATAACTTCCATACCTAAGGCTTCTACTTCTTTAACAACTCCATCCCTTAAAGAAACAAAAAATGGGTTATTTAATGTGGAAACCGATAAGCCAATTTTAATATCTTTTAAACTTTCTTTTTTATCCGGTTTTGCCCATCCAGGCGGTTGCATTGAACAAGCACTTAGGAGCAAAAGTGTTAGTGATAGACATAAAACTATTAATTTTTTCATCATGATCTCTCCCTATACTACTTTTTACGGTCAAGTAATACTGCAATTAATATAACGATCCCCTTAACCACCATTTGGTAAAAAGATGATACTCCAAGAAGATTCAAGCCGTTATTTAAGGTACCGATAATTAAAGCACCGATAAGTGTCCCAAAAATTCTTCCTTTTCCTCCTGAAAGGCTTGTCCCTCCTAACACAACTGCTGCAATCGCATCAAGCTCATATGAAGTGCCAGCTGTAGGCTGTGCTGAATTTAAACGAGATGTTAAGATCGCACCCGCCAAAGCTGCAAGCATTCCCGAAAGGCTATAAATCATAATTTTTACTTTTGGTACTTTAATCCCTGAAATTAATGCTGCTTTTTCATTTCCACCAATCGCATATGTTTTTCGTCCGAATGGAGTTTTGTGAAGAAGAATGAATAAGAAAACAAATGCAAGGATCATCGTAATAGCTGGTACAGGTATTCCTAGAAAATAACCACGGCCAAATAACTGAAACAGATAATTATCACCAAGACCAGTAATCGGGTTTCCACCAGTATAAACAAGTGTTAATCCTCTGAAGATCGTCATTGTTGCTAGTGTAGCAATAAATGGAGCCATTTTTCCCTTGGTAATGAATAATCCGTTTACCGTTCCCATCAAGCCACCAAGAATACATCCAATGATGATCGCAAGAATCGGGTCTACACCAGATACCATCATTCCTGCTGTCAAAGCACTGGATAAAGCAAGAATAGCCCCGACAGATAAATCAATTCCTCCTGTTAAAATAACAAATGTCATACCAAAAGCAATAAGTGCATTAATCGCAACCTGTCTTAATAAATTTAAGATATTCAAAGGCTCGAGAAAACTTGGATTTAATATCGACACAATCACAACTAATATAATTAAACCTAGCAATGGCCCTAACTTTTGGGTAATTGCATTCATCATATTTGTCTTGCCAGGCTTTGTCACTGTATTAATGGAATTCATTTTATTGACCTCCTGTTGCCAATGTCATAATTTTTTCTTGGGTCGCATCTTCTTTCAATAATTCTCCATTTATTTTTCCTTCATGAACGACGAGGATTCGATCACTCATTCCAAGGATCTCAGGTAATTCTGAAGATACCATGATGATAGCTACACCCCGATCTGTTAATTCATTCATTAGTTGATAAATTTCTCTCTTCGCTCCAACATCTACTCCTCTAGTTGGTTCATCTAATATAAGTAATTTCGGCCCTATTCCTACCCACTTGGCAATGACCACTTTTTGCTGATTTCCCCCTGATAGCTTTCCAACAGCAATATCTTTGGATTCCGTTTTTACTGTCAAGCGTTTGATTAGCATATTAACAAAGTCTGTCTCACTTTTTTCATTAATGATCCCTTTTGGAGCGAAGCTAGAGAGAGTTGGCAAAACCATATTATCTCTTATTGAGAAATCTAGGATTAATCCCTCATCTTTGCGATCTTCTGTAATGAATCCGATACCTAACTTAACAGCCTGTTCCGGTGTTTTAATCGTCACTTTCTTACCTTTCAGCCAAGTTTCACCGCCATCGATCGCATCAAGGCCAAAGATTGCCCTCATGATTTCTGTTCGACCGGCTCCCATCAAGCCTGAAACCCCAACTATTTCTCCAGCACAAACTGAAAAATTCACATCTTCAAAATATCCTTTTTTTGTTAAACCCTTTACTTGAAGAACGGTTTCACCCGGGTTAGGATTTCGTTTAGGATATCGATCGGTTAATTCCCTTCCAACCATTTTCCTAACAACCTCATCAAAATTTGTTTCTGGGATTGCCTTCGTGTCAACAGTTTTCCCATCACGCATTACTGTAATCCTGTCACAGATGGAGAAAATCTCCTCCATTCGATGAGAAATATATACGATTGATACTCCTGCTTTTTTTAATGAAGAAATAACATCAAAAAGTTTGCTGATTTCCCTTTCTGTCAATGCAGCAGTAGGTTCATCCATTATAATCACTTTTGCTTCTGTCATTAAAGCCTTAGCAATTTCAATCATTTGCTGTTCCCCAACAGAACAACTTCCTGCCTCTTTATCTAACGGAATTGATACTGCTAATCTATCAAACTGTTTCCTTGCTAACGCTTTCATTTCAGTTGTTTTTAAAAAGCCAAAAGAATTCTTTAGTTCCTTACCAATAAATAAGTTTTCTAGAACAGTCATATCAGGCCAAATATTTAATTCCTGATGAATAAAGGTGATTCCACTTTGCTCCGCTTCTTTTGGGTTCTTAAAATAGGTTTCCTCTCCATCAATTGTGATTTTCCCTTTATCACGGGCATGCATCCCTGTAAGTACGTTCATCATCGTTGATTTCCCTGCACCATTTTCCCCCATTAAGGCATGTACTTCCCCATCCACTAAATCAAAATCAACACCTGTTAAAACTTGATTGGTTCCAAATGCTTTATAGATGTTTTCCATCATAATTCGCATGTTTATCACCTCATTCTATTAAAAAAATACTCCTGATTGTAAAATACAGTTTGCATACGGTGTACTCTCACCCGTACGAATTACTGCTTTAGCTTGTTTAGTTAATTGTTTAAACTCCTCATGGGAAACGTGTTCTATTTTCTTATTAGCGAATTTATCCATTACATATTTAGCATGTTCAGGATTTCCTTCTTCTATTTCAGAGGCAATTATCACTTTTTCGATAACCATATCCTCTTCAACGACATTCACTACATCTATAAATGAAGGCATGCCAGTTTTGACTGCTAAATCTATCTTTTTAACGCCCTCTGGAATGGGCAAACCAGCATCTGCTATTACAATATAATCGGTATGACCCAGATCAGCTAAAATCTTTGAAATGTGGCTGTTTAAAATTCCATAACGTTTCATTTTTATAAATTCCCTTCTACTTCTTCTCTTGTTGGCATACCACCCTGTGCACCAAATTTTGTTACGGACAAAGATGCAGCCCGATTAGCAAAACGAATGCTATCTTCTATGCTTTTCCCCTCAGCTACTGCCACTGCAAAAGCTGCATTAAATGTATCTCCTGCACCTGTTGTATCAACTGCGTCAACAGGATAAGCGGGGACAAGTATTTCATTTTCACCATCATAATAACGAACTCCGTTTTTACCTTCTGTAACCAATAATTTATTTGGAAACCATTTTAATGCTTCATGGATATCCTTGTTCTCAAAAAGAACAGAAGCTTCCCCTTCATTTGGTGTAATATAAGTTGCCTTTTCAATCACCGTTTTACTAATAGGTCTTGCCGGTGCTGGATTTAGTAATAAGGGCACATCATTTGCAAAGCAAATTTCTGTTACATATTCTACTGTTTCCTCAGGAATTTCTTGCTGGATTAGGACAATATCTGATTCACGTATGACACCCAGTGCCTTTTCAACTAAATCAGGTGTGACATAATTATTAGCACCTTTAACTACAATAATACTGTTATCGCCATCTGCTAGGGTAATATGTGCTGTTCCTGTCCCTGAATGTGTAACCGGTTTCACATAAGTTGTGAAAACACCATTAGAAGTGAAATTGTTAACTATTTGTTCACCAAACTCATCGTCACCTACACATCCCACCATATACACTTCAGCACCGAGCCTGGCAGCTGCGACAGCCTGGTTAGCCCCTTTGCCACCAGGAACTGTCTTAAAGCTCTCCCCAAGAATCGTTTCCCCTTTATTTGGCCGTTTTGAAGCGGTTACAACCAAATCCATAGAAGAACTACCGATAATCGTCATTTTAATCATTTTTCTCAACCTTTCTTGTCGTTTGCCTTTCAATAAATGTAACTGGCATTTGGATATTCTTCTGCACTAACGGTTTTTTATTAATAATTTTCATTAATAATTTTGCTGCTTCTCTTCCCATATCATAGGCAGGTTGTCTAATGGTAGAAAGTGGTGGGAATAGCAACTTGCTAAGCGGTATATCATCATATCCGATAATTTGTAAGTCATCCGGAATGGATCTTCCTATTCGCAACGCCTCATGTAATATCGCTGCTGCACTAAGATCATTGCTGGCAATTACCCCATCTGTTTCAGGAAATTTCTCAAATAAAGTTTTAGCCATTTTTTCTGCATCGTGAAAACTAAACGATGAAGTAATAACCTGAAAGTCCACATTAGCATTACACAGCTCATCAACTGCACCTTTGAATCTGTCTTGTGCTGTCCTTAATTCAATAGGCCCTTTAAGTAAAGCAATTCGCTTACTTCCCCTTCGAATCATTTCTTGTGCTGCTTTTTTTCCCCCATCCAATCCATCTGCATAAACTGAAGGATAACTATTTGTTATCCGATCTAGTAATACAACAGGAAAAGATAAGTTTTCGTAAAGTTTTGTTTCAGCCTGATTTGTTGCTGAAATAATACCTATTACATTATTTTGTTTAAAAGTCTGTATATAATCTATTTCTTTTTCAAGTTTTTCATCAGCATTTCCAATAATTAAATGAAGTCCTTGCTCCTGCATTTCATCCTCTACCCCACGAGCTAACTCAGGAAAGTAGGGATTTCGAATATCCGGAAGCAATAACCCTATTAATCTTGATTTTTTGTTATAAAGAGATCTTGCCACTTCATTTGGTTTGTAATTTAATTCTTTAATTGCCTCGTTTACTAGCTTCCTAGTATCTTCATGTGCATAACCTTTATTGTTTAATACTCTTGAAACGGTCGCCACAGATACTCCAGCTTTTTTTGCAACATCCCGTATAGTAGCCATCGATTCACCCCTCATGTGTAACCGGTTACACACATAATAGCATAATATTTTTTCGCACGCAACATATAATTGTAATCGTTTTAGGAAAGTGCTGACGAAGCTATGCCTCTCTATTAAAAGTACATGGAAAAAATTCCACATAAAGTTGAATAGACTAAAATCTTAGATACTAAGTCTCTTATGTAATTCGTTTAGGCTATACAAGCCCAAAAACCTTAAAAAGTCCAAGGTAAACTAGGAAATTTCCGAGCAAGTCCAAACTATTGTGAAGTATTACGCCTAGTACACTGAATGTATGGAAGAAAAAGTTGTAGATAAATTCTTAAAGAACCTTTTAAGAAACAAAAATTTCATTGGCTGGGTAGAATTACGACGACACAATAAAGAAGGTTTGTCCTAAACATTATAAAATGTTACTTATTTTTCCAAAAGGTTTTTGTTATGCTAGAATGAGACAGATAGCACGTTTTAGAAAAGATTGGAGTTGTAAAAGTGAAGAGAAACAAATTTTTAATTGTTGCAGCTTTATTAGCCGTATTGTTAGTAGTATTTTCTGCTTGTAATTCGTCCGATGAGTCCACTTCAACAACCGATAATCAGTCACAAACGAATCGCACTTCGCAAAAAAGCACAGATGATTCTTCTGAAACAATGGATTCATTAAACAATTCTTCGAGTAATAGCTCGACATCCCCCCACAAGAATGAAAATAAAAAACAAGAGAGCATTGAAAACGATTCAAATACTGACACTGACCAAACCCCAACTGAAAATAGTGACTTAAATGTAGGGGATGAGAAATACAAAGAAACACTATCCCAGTATTCTAGTGAACAAATTGAATACGCTAGAATTTGGTTGCAACTTGGACCCAATCAAGATATAGATGGATTGTATGTTCGACATATTCCAGCTGGCACACCACTCAACCCTGATGATGACACCAGTGCTAGTTATCCAGAAGCTGTTATCCAGTTAGCAGGTTCTCGCTTAGTAGATGGATCAGTAACTTATAGTAGTAATGGCGATGGCACGATTAATGTATACAACGTTCCTTTACGTTGGGATGGCAGTTACCCTGCCGGTAAAAAATTCTACACAGATATTATTAAAAATAAAAAGCTAGTGCACGTTGATCCGGGTGACGATGAAAAAATCATAAAATTAATCAAATTGCTAAATGTTCATTATTAAGCCAACGGGTGCTCGTATTATAAGGGGCTGTCCAGAAAGTCAGTTGTCATTGACTTTCTGGACAGCCCCTTATTGTTTTATAAAGCGTCGACGCACTTCATTATTAATTTTCACAATAAAAATTAGACATACCTTTAAAACTCAATGTAACTTAACTATAAATGGTATAAAAAATCTAATATAACAAAATGAGGTAAGCATTACATAATCCTCTTTCAGCTTGGATTGTAATGTCTATTTCCACCTCTCCAATTTATGAAGTTTTTTTACAAACATTCCTGCCAATAACTTCGGAAAACCCATTTCGATGCATTTATCTTTTACAAATTGTTTCATTTCATCTACAGAAATGTCCTTTTGCGTGAATTCCCCTTCTTGATAACAATGCTTACAGTAACATAGAACTTTTATCTAAATCCTTCTCCGTACCACGGCATAGCGCAGCTTTGGCACTTTTTATATTCTTTCATACTATCACCTCAAATTGTACTTCAATTAAGCTTCTAATGTTTTATAAATTTTTTGACTCTTTTTAGTTGAGGAGCTGTTAGGTATTTTTCTCTTTTTCGTAACACATTCAATAATTCCTCTTTATTTTCATCCGTTACGGCTAAAAGCGTGCTTTCCGAGTGCTGAGGAATTTCCTTTGGTCTGCAATTCTCAAGGTGATGAAGTAAGAAAGGAAAAATCACATCATTGTTTTCCTTACTGACGGTTGCTAGTTTCGCAAGAGTTAGGACACCCTTATCAATTGTAATAACCGAACCGATTTTCATGGCACTTTTTAATGTGTTAAGATGAGCCATAATAGTTTCTGATGCTACCTCAGCAATCGTTGCTAATGCCGTCATTCCACCCCACACCAAACGATTATTACGGCTTTTTAACAACTCTATAAAAGTCAGAGCATACTTACTTATGAGTTCTGGTTTAACTTGTCCAATTTCGTACGCTACTTTAAAACCATCTTTACTTAGCACCGTACAGAGTTGTTTATCAATCCAGTAACATTTGATAATACTTTAAACAAATCTACTAATTTTTCATCAATTATAGCTAATTAATTTTCAATCATTTTATTATCTTCCTACTTCAAATAGGGGGACGCTCCTAACAGGAGACAGCTTTTAGTTTCGATTCTTCTTACCCTACATAAGTTAATTGTTTGTTTTCACGATACACTTGGTTAATAGTTCCTCCACCGAGGCATTCTTCTCCTCGATAGAAGACAACTGCTTGTCCAGGTGTTATAGCACGAATCGGTTCGTGGAAAATGACTTTAACTTTGGAATCATCCAACCGTTCTACAGTTACTTTATTGTCCGATTGGCGATAGCGGAATTTTGCAGTACATTCAAATGTATCAGGTATATCTTCTCTTGAAATCCAGCTTACATGATCAGTAATGATGCTGTCTGAATAGAGCATTTCATGGTGGAAGCCTTGTCCAACATATAGTACATTCCTTTCAATATCCTTTCCAATTACAAACCAAGGATCGCCGTTTCCTCCAATACCCAATCCATGCCTCTGTCCGATTGTAAAGTACATGATTCCATCATGATGTCCGACAACTTTTCCGTCGAATGTTTCCATATTCCCCTTTTGAGCAGGCAAATAACCACTTAAGAACTCTTTGAAATTTCGTTCACCAATAAAGCAAATGCCTGTACTATCTTTTTTGGAGGCTATCGCCAAATTAGCTTTGGCAGCTAATTCCCTTACTTTTGGTTTTTCCATATCACCTATTGGAAATAACACCTTACTTAACTGCTCCTCTGTTAATTGATTAAGGAAATAGGTCTGATCTTTTTGTTCATCCTTCCCTCTTAACATGTGAACTTTCCCGTCTTCTCTGACCACTCGTGCATAATGTCCTGTAGCCACATAATCGGCTCCAAGGCTCATGGCATGATCTAAAAATGCCTTGAACTTGATTTCCTTATTGCATATCACATCAGGATTCGGCGTCCTTCCCGTCTTATATTCTTCTAGAAAGTAGGTGAATACCTTGTCCCAATACTGCTTTTCAAAATTCACAGCGTAATAGGGAATTCCTAGTTGATTACAGACGCGGATAACGTCCTCATAGTCTTCTGTAGCCGTACAAACCCCAAATTCATCTGTATCGTCCCAATTCTTCATGAATATTCCGATGACGTCATAGCCTTGTTCTTTTAGAAGCAGTGCCGCAACAGAAGAATCGACCCCGCCTGACATTCCTACAACTACACGTGTATCTTTTGGTGCTTTCTCCATTTGTTTTCCTCCTGTCTTTCTATAAATACTTTCTATCATCAATAGTAATTTCTGCTGCTAGTTGAAGAAAAGAATTATACTATCAATTACACTTCCTTTATATTCTATGAAATGCCCGCTTTTAATAATGCTTCTAAACCCTCTTCATTTTATTGCCTTCTCATTCAAGGCATCTTGAAATACCCGGGCAATATCTTCGTTAATTGCAAGTCCTTTTTCCTCTATCTCTCTAGGAACCACCGCATCTTTAGGATTAATGCTAATGTAGTATGCTCTCGGCAAACTATAAGTCATCTCCCAAAATGGTTCTTTAATAAACATTGGTGTCATCGTTCCTACGCCTAATTCCAGGAATAGAACCTTTTTATATTTGTTTTTCATAAGATATGTTTGGTATTTTTTAATTTGATTTTTCCAGAAGCTACCCTCTAGAAAAATAAAGGAACGAATCCACGGCTCCATCTCGCCTCCGCATTCTGAACATTTGGGTACTAAATCAGAAGGAATTTTCGTTCCAGCCAACTTACTATGCATTTCCCGAATCGACTTTTCATTATAATAAACATTATCGTGACAGCGACTTTTACATTGAAAATAACGCCAGTCCCCTTGAATTAGACTGATTTTATCCTCAGGAAAAACTTTTGTAAATTGGAAGTCTTGATTCGTAGTGACGACAAAATAATCTTTATCCTTGATAAGCTCATAAAGGTCCAAATAGGGTTGTCCTGGTTTGGAATCGTACAAATAATGAATAAGCTTAGTGAAATATCCCCATCTTTCTTCACTGGAGGAATATCGATAATAAAGGGCTTCCCACAAACTACGAACCTCATATGCTCTTTCAAATTCACTAAAATTTTTCCAAATCACTCCACTACTCTGATACCAGTTATAACCAGCGGAATTTGATAGCCCGGAAGCCCCACCAACTATAATTGCATCAGCTTCTTCGATTTTCTGAAGTAATGTTTCTATATGGTCTTGATATAGTTGATTGAACATACTTTATTTTTCCTCCTATCAATATGTCTAAAAACATTTACACAGATATGACCCTCCCTCAAATACAAATAGTAAAATCAAGGGGTGTAATATATTTTTTATGCTTTGACAGACTGTTTCACTTGAATCTAAATGAATTATATAGCATATATAGATCAATCGAAAAGTATGCACTTTTCCACCACATACTATCTACAAGGATAGTGTGAATATGAAAATATCCAAAGGAAAGTAGCTCCCCTTCTTGAATTAGAATGATCGTGTAAGAAAAGAGAGGGTTTTGTACACAATAAGGGTTAATGAGACACAGATTTTAAGCAATTTTTCGAAACATAGAACGATAAGATTTTAACTAAAATGAGACTTTATAAAAACCATTCAAAAATATTCGTTTTAAGATAAGGAAATACGAAAAGGCAGCTTTCAGTTTCTTACCGAAAGCTACCTTTATTCTAGTTTAGGAAACTATAAAATTCTTGTACTGTGGATAAGCACACTGCATCCAGCGCCCAGCGACGTATGCAGTACAAAAACTTTCTATCAGCTCTTTGATTTAAATCTTGCGAGACCAAACAACAACAGGAATAAGCAATAGCGACAAAACAGCTCCAGAAAGGGATAATGCTGCGTAACTAGAATGAGCGACTACCATTCCTGACAGCACACCGCCGGAGGCACCTGATAGTGCCAGCAAAACATCAACCGATCCCTGCGTTTTAGCACGAATAGATAGATGTGTTGCATCTATAATGAGAGCTGTTCCGCTTATTAGGCCAAAGTTCCAGCCAATACCAAGCAGTACTAGTGCACAGATAAGCAGTACCATTGAGTCTGCCGTCGCAAAAGCCGCCAGCATACCGGAGGCCAAAAGCGTGACACCAGCAGCAACAGCCATAGCAGTACGGCCGACTTTATCTACCAGCAGGCCTGTCAGAGGTGAAGTAAAGTACATGGCTCCTATATGGAAACCTATAACCAACCCTACTTCTCTCAAACCATGGCCATGATGTCCCATATGGATTGGTGTCATGGTCATAATGGCCGCCATAACAAATTGAGTCAAAACCATCACTGTAGCGCCTACGACAATTCCTCTTTTGTTTATTGTAAAGCTTTCCGAATTTGGTTCTGCCTGCACTATACTGTCTTCCTCTTGCGCATTTGCTATAGCTGTAGACACAACCAAAGGATCTGGACGAAGAAAAAGTAAGAGAACCAATCCGGCAAGGATAAAAGCTGTGGCTGCTAAGATAAATGGTCCAGCCAAAGTTGGAATACCAATAGATTGCGCAAATTCTCCCATCACACCGACCAAGTTAGGACCCGCTACAGCACCAAAGGTAGTAGAAAACATAGCCATACTCACAGCAGTTGCCCGCTGTTTAGCTGTCGCCAGATCTGTACTTGCGTATCGTGCTTGCAGATTCGAGGCAGTACCAGCTCCATAAATAAGCAGGGAAGCGAATAAAAGCAAGACGCTATTAAATAAGGCAGCAATTATAACGCCGATCGCACCCAGTCCACCAGCAAGAAAACCGGCTGCAAGTCCTGCCCGTCGCCCAAAACGCTGTGAAAGCCGACCTACAATCAGTGCGGCCCCCGCAGATCCTAAAGTGAGTAAAGCAACTGGAATCCCTGCTGCACTTTCGATTCCCAACATATCTTGTACGAGAAGTGCACCTACTGTTATACCGGCTGCAAGTCCCGCTCCTCCAAAAATTTGTGAAAGAATCACAACTCTTAATGTTCTTTTATAAAGCTGTCTTTGCTTTTCTGGTGAATCAATATACTCCTGTAGCCAGACAGGATGTTGTTGTGACTTCCTTATATCTACCATTTTATTTATCATAAGCTACACTTCCTAACAAAATAGTTCCTAGCTTTTCATATGTTCATTAGCCCTCTCTTTTAGAAGGTAACGATTACATGCAGCCTTTTTTAATCAACATTTTTGGTCAACTACTGATGTTAACGAATGAGTAAGAATCTCCTATGTTCGCATCCTCTTTACTCAGATTTGAATGTATTATATAGCGGTTGTAAATACGCAAACAAGTACGCACTTTTTCGACTCATACTATCCAAGAGAATAGTATTATTATGCCAATGAGAAAAGTACAATAAGAGAAAGAAATGAAGATATTCTGCATTAATGACTTGATTAATAAGGATCATATGTTTCACCTTATTGATCAAGTCATTAACTGAGGGCAAGTAAATATAGGGATATTCTGTAAATATGAAAAGGCTGAAACGCTTGTTTAATCAAGAATTTCAGCTCTTAATTCATTTCACTAAGTGATTTCAAATCTTAGAAACCAACAATTTAGTAGTGATAAAAAAGGATTCTAAACAATCTAGAATGATTGAAAATACTATTCTCCTAGACAAAGTAAACGTTTTTTGTCATGTGGCAGTCAACGGATTATTATATTGTTTAATCTCTTGTATTGATAGATACAAAGAATAGTTCCCATAATCGAGAGTTTTATTAAGAAAAAGATTCAATTGTTCTTGCGAATTAACTTTTATTTTTAAATGGTAACAGCCTTCTCCCGATACTCGATGAGCTTCAACTACCTCATTTCGATCATTAATAAAACGAATAAACGAATCATGGTGTGCTGTTTTCATATAAATAATAACAAATGCTGTATAAGAAAATCCTAATTTCATTTCATCTACTATTAGAGAGTAAGCTTTAATTACACCACTTTCCTCAAGTTTTTTTATACGATTTCCTACTGCTTGTCCCGTCATATGAATTTGTTCACCTAGGTCTTTCCATTGAATACGTGAATTTTCGGATAGTAACCGAAGGATCTGAAAATCAATGTTATCAAGTTCCATAATACATTCCTTTCACCATGAAATGATTTGATATAAAAGTGTTTCATCAAAGTATCGATAGAAATTAAAATATTATTTATCATTGTAGTGTAACAAAATTTTAAATGAGGTGAAAGAAAATGAGCACAGCTTTAATTATTGTCGATATTCAAAATGACTATTTTCCAAACGGAAAGATGGAATTAAGCAACCCTGAAAAAGCAGCCGCTAATGCTGCTAAAGTTCTTGAATGGTTTAGACAAAATAACAAAGATAATATTTTTCATGTCCAACATATCGCAAGTAGTCCAGAGTTAGGCTTCTTTCTTCCAGATACAGAGGGCGCTGAACTACATGAAACTGTTCTACCATTAGAACACGAAAACATTATTGTGAAAAATTTCCCTAACAGCTTTTTGAAGACTGATTTAGAAAGCAAATTAAGAGAAAATGGTGTAACCAAAGTAGTTGTTGTAGGTATGATGACACATATGTGTATTGATGCAACAGTTAGAGCTGCAGTGGATCTAGGCTTTGAAACTACACTGATTGAAGATGCATGTGCGACAAGAGACTTATCTTACCAAGGTAATGTCGTTCCAGCTGAACAGGTTCACTATGCGTTTGTCAGCGCACTTCAAAGTATGTATGCCAATGTAATTTCGACCGAGGATTTCCTTCAATAAAAAGCTAATACAACCTTATAGAGCCAAATATAAGCGGGAGTTTGTTTAAAAACAAGCTCCCTTTTTTCCAGTCAGACGCCATCATTTCAAGCTGTTGACCAATGCATCTTATCCTTCTTCCCAAAGCTCTTTTTGTGCTTAGTTGAGAATTCCATCTATTTATTTGTTGAGCATTCCCTCAAAAAAATACTGTATTTGAGAGCCCCAAATAGTTACATATGTCATTTTATCAAAAAACACCATTAATCCAATGATAATCATTAAAACGCCACCGATTTTCATAAATAATCCAGAATATTTTACTATTAGTTTTATTTTGCTCATGAAAAATGCCATGATTATAAATGGGAGGCAAAAACCCAATGAATATGCGATAATATTAAAAAAAGTTTGGGCAGGATACATGATATTAGCATACATAATTGCTCCAAAAATAGGTCCTATGCAGGGAGACCATCCTGCTCCGAATACGATTCCCACAATAACCGAATTAAAAAATCCTACTTTTCTTTTTGTATATTGGAAACGATGCTCTTTCATTAAAAAACTTGGTTTGAAAATATCTAACATAAACGTTCCCATTGTTACAAGAAAAATCCCACCCAACATTCGTATTAAATCATTATAGTTAGAAAAAATTTTTCCGATGAAACTCGCTGAAAAACCTAATGCAAAATATACGATTGTAAACCCAATTGAAAAATAAATTGAATGTAAGAGAACTATTTTCCTACTATTAGAATGACCCTGCTGATTTTTTAATTCTCCCACGGTTACACCAGTAATATAAGAGATAAATGATGGATATAAAGGTAGACAACAAGGAGAAATAAATGCTAATAATCCCCCTATGAATGCGACCCATATTGAAATGTCCTCCAAAAAACCCTCTCCCTATATACATATTATAACTAAACATAATCAGCTTATTTTATCTAAACAAATTGTTGGAATCCTTTCGGAATATCCTCTTCAACGCCGATTGATTACACACAATCACATCCGGAATCGCCGTAAATCCAGAGGTATATATTTTTTCTTCATGTTAGAACCCTCCTTCACTTAGATTTGAACGTATTATATAGCAGATATAGATTTGCAAACAAGTATGTACTTTTTTATCATATACTATCTATGAGGATAGTTTAATTATGAGTGAATCTAAAGGTTGTGGTGACTACATTCCTATTTTACATGCCCTTCATGGGTATCGTTTCTGTAGCCATTGTATAAGGTAAATAGAGAACCTTACTAAAAAAGTTGACATATTTACTGGTTTTTTTGACTTTTCAGCAATATTTTTTATACTCTATTAAACAGAAAAGACTCCTGATCTTCATGGCTAACCAAAAAACCATAATGATAAGGAGTCTTTTAAAAAAACAAAATAGATCATGTATCCAATACATGGATGAACGAATCTACCTATTTAAAAGAGATTATTGTGCCTTCTTTAAATGTCGGGAAATGATGTGGGCTAGCAAATACCGCACCAGGTAATATTTCTTCAAAAGGTTCTCGAAAGTAAAGTGAGATATGCCCTCGTTCCTTTAAGTTTTGATTTGCCTGTGAACCTAATGCTGTAATTGTAAAAACTTCATCCCCAATTTCAATTGTACCACCAACTTTTAATGGCTCTTCTGTTAATTCTTCAAATTCATGGACGATTGCCATTTCTCGTAAGTCCCTAGGAGCTTGTTGATCAAATAAAATCGCCAATTTATCCAATTCAAATGTAGGAACTAAAATTCCAATTTCTTTTACAACCGTTTTAGACATTTTCATACCTCCATTAGTTCATTTACTTTTCTATTAAATTTATAGTCCTTTTTTTCAAAACTTTATTGAGCTAATACAGGAAATACAGCATTCTGGTCAGATCTTCTATCGATTGGATTTAGCTTCTCGTTAATCTTTGTAAAAACAAATTCCTTCTAAGCCGAACCTTTGTTATTACCATTTCTCCTTCAATACATTCAGCCAACAATACTATCTAACTACTTCTATCAATAATTAACATTTGATAATAAGAATGAAAAATATTAATAAAGGTAGTTTACGATGGACTGTAAAGGTTTTCAAGTTAATCATTTCAAAATAAAACATCGAATATGTGAATGGAAAGGAGGAAGAAATATGTATAATTTCCCCAACTATATTCCCCTTCCCACGGATTCCTCCTTGGCATGCAAAAAACACAGGTGATCAAAAAATCAAACCTGTGTTTTTCTTGATTTTAATAGGTGGTAAACCCAACCACGAGGATTTATCAGCTTTAAAACTTCTCTCTTACAAACTGTTCAACTTCCTCAGCTGTGTCCATGTTTAAGACTTGTTCAATGGTACCTTTTATCTCTTCTTTCGCTAGCTGACGAATTTGGCTTCTCGCCTGAAGAATCGATGTAGCACTCATACTGAATTCATCTAAACCAAGCCCAAGTAAAATCGGGATCGCAATTTCATCCCCTGCCATTTCTCCACACATCCCTGCCCATTTTCCTTCTTTATGTGCGGCATCGATGACCATTTTGACTAGACGTAAAATAGCTGGGTTGTACGGCTGGTAAAGATAGGAAACTCGTTCATTCATGCGGTCTGCTGCCATTGTATATTGAATTAAGTCATTTGTTCCAATGGAGAAGAAATCAACTTCCTTCGCAAATTGGTCGGCCATAACGGCAGTAGATGGAATTTCCACCATGATTCCGATTTCAATTGTCTCAGAAACAGCTACACCTTCAGCCTGTAACTTCGCTTTTTCTTCTAGTAAAATCGCTTTTGCTTGGCGGAATTCACCGAGAGTTGCGATCATTGGGAACATAATTTTCAAGTTTCCAAACGTACTTGCACGAAGCAATGCGCGAAGCTGTGTACGGAAGATGTCTTGCTCTTCTAAGCATAAACGAATCGCACGGAACCCTAGGAATGGATTCATTTCCTTTGATAAATTTAAATATGGAAGCTCTTTATCACCACCGATATCAAGCGTACGGACAACAACTGGCTTTCCATCCATGCGCTCTAATACTGTTTTATAAGCGTCAAATTGCTCCTCTTCAGTCGGAAGCTGCGTACGTCCCATGTATAAAAATTCCGTACGATATAAGCCAACGCCTTCTCCGCCGTTTTCAAGCACACCTTTTACATCCTCAGGTGTACCAATATTGGCAACCAGTTCAACATGTTGTCCATCCTTCGAAACGGTCTGCTCATTCACAAGCTTTGCCCACTCTGCCTTTTGAGCTTCGTAAGCGGCTTTTTTCTCTTCATACTCTTTGACCATATCAGCTGACGGATCTACAATGACTGTTCCAGCTAAACCGTCTAGGATGACCAATACGCCATTTTCGATATCAGCTGTCACTGTTTTTGTTCCAACAACTGCGGGAATTTCCAATGAACGAGCCATAATCGCTGAATGGGATGTACGTCCACCAATATCAGTCGTAAAGCCTTTTACATATTGTCGGTTCAATTGAGCTGTATCCGACGGTGTTAAGTCCTCAGCAATGATAATCACTTCTTCTAAGATCATACTTGGGTTCGGAATGGTGACACCTAAAAGATGGGACACAACACGTTTTGTTACATCACGGATATCTGCCGCACGCTCTTTCATGTATTCGTTGTCCATGGACTCGAACATGCCGATAAACATGTTTGCCACTTCCTGTAAAGCAAATTCTGCATTAACCTTTTCAGTTGTGATTTTGTCCTTGATTGGATTAATCAATTCTGGATCACTTAAAACAAGAAGATGGGCAGCAAAAATCGCTGCCTTATCTTCTCCAAGCTCCTTGAAAGCATGCTCTTTGATTTGTTCAAGCTCAGATGCTGATTGCTTAACCGCAGCATCGAAGCGTTGAACTTCTGCTTCGATATTTTCTATACTGCTTTTTTCTACATTTAATTTAGGTTCTTCTAATCGATAAGCTTTTGCGATAGCAATTCCTGCTGATGCTCCAATCCCTTTTAGACTTTGAGCAATCATTGACCTAACCCCTGTTTCGTGATTGTTTCAATCACTGCAGCAAGTGCTTCATCTTCATCTGAACCAGACGCAACAATTTTAATTTCAGCTCCTTGTCCAATTCCTAATGACATAACACCCATAATTGATTTTAAGTTAATGCTTTTTCCGTTATATTCTAAATTGACCTCTGCGTTAAGACTAGATACCGCTTGTACTAAAAGTGTTGCTGGACGTGCATGAATTCCTGAAGCTTCTGTTATTGTAAATGTTTTTTCTACCATATTGATCATTCTCCTATACTCTTGTTAGATTTTCTTAGATTTATAATAAGATTCATTTCAAAAAAGAATGACTTTCTCGATGAAAGAATCGTATAAACAAAATAAAATACGTCTTACTTTTTTAATCTTTTATAATGATGAAGAATCTCTTTCGTAACCTCATCTGTTTCAACAAGCTAACATACTGCTTTCGACACAGCTGCTATTTCACTTTATTAATCATCGCTCTTGTTTTCTTCACCCACTGCAGTTTTTACTTAAAAGTTAGCAGTTTCTTCAATCTCTGAAGTTCCTTTTACAACTTTTCTTTTTGTTATGAACAGTATTCCTGAAAGTAAAATAACGGACACAACAATTAAAATGACTGTCATCCAATTAAGATTAGTATCATTGACTCCAGTTGCAAACATGATACCAAATGCACTGGAAGCAAGAATATTACCTATGAATCTTGATGTCAAAAATAGCCCCGAAGCCGTTCCCGTTTCCGCTGTAGAAACAAATGAATAGAGTAGTGTTTGTAACCCTATATTTAAAATACCATTACTAAATCCGATGATTGATAACACGATAAAAATCCAGTAAAGTGGAGAGCTATGGTTGATTGTCATTAAAAGAACAACACCAACTACTCCTATTATGACTCCTATAAATAAAGGGATTTTATATCCTGACTTTTCTATCCAGTGCGTAGTAAGTGGTGTACTAATAATTGAAAATACCGAAAGCGATAGCATAATGAGACCCGTTAGCTTTGGGCTGAGCATTAATTCAGATTGTAAATAACTCGGCACCGAAAGCAACATAGCAAAAAAGATTATTGTTGCAAAAATATATTGAATATACACCAATGAAATGTTGGGATTCTTCCTTAAGAAAACAACATCTATAAAAGGTTCTTCTTTCCTTTTTTCAAAGAAGTAAAATAGAAATGTTAAAGCTAACGAACCGATTAATGCCCCTACGTTTAAACCACTTTGTAATGTCTGTAAAAAATAAATCCATAAAGAAATGAGACAACTGAAAATAATAATTCCTATTCCATCCCACTTGAATGTTTTGGTAGTCCCCTTTTTATCTTGAGGAATAAAAAAGACAGCCAATACAGCGGAAATAATGATAATTGGAAAATTAATATAAAAGATCACATGCCAGCCGCCCTGTTGAATTAACAACCCACTAATTGTCGGTCCAAATGCTGCCGAGGTAGTAGCACAAACAGTTAGTAAACCGATTACTTTATTTTGATTTTTTTCAATATACGAACGAACAATCCCCATTCCGGCAGGATATAGAGCAGATGTACCAATTGCTTGTATCGCCCGCATTCCTAGCAGCATCGGCATATTTTGCGATAATGGAGCAGCAAATGAAGAAATACTGACCAATAGTAATCCAAACAAAAAGATTTTTTTCCTTCCATAATAGTCACTAAGTTTACCAATAAGCGGTAGAAACATAGCGCAAACAATAAAATAGGAAGCGATCAACCATGTAATATCGTTTGATGTAAGTGAAAACTCATTTTTAATCTCTGGCAACGCAACCGTGATCATCGATGTATTTAATGGATTTAATATGATTCCAAACGCGATAGCGGCAATTAAAAAATAATGATTTTTAACTAATGAAACATTTTTTTGTACTGACATAAATCATACAGTCTCCTCTTGAGATACTATTTATTTAATCAAATAGTACCTCAATTTTTTTAGCACTAAAAGCTACAAATTTCCCCCATTTGACTCAATAACCTCTTTATACCAATAGAAGGAATCTTTTTTCATCCGCTTAAATGTGCCATTTCCGTTATCATCTACATCAACATATATAAACCCATATCTTTTTTTCATTTCACCTGTGCTTGCAGCAATGATATCGATTGGTCCCCACATTGTATAACCCATGACAGGAACACCGTCAATCTCAATTGCTTTTTTCATTTCTTTAAGATGTTCGCTTAGATAGTCAATCCGATATGAATCATGGATACTTCCGTCTTCTTCTACTTTATCAACTGCTCCTAAACCATTCTCTACAATCATTAATGGTATTTGATAACGATCATATAAAAGGTTTAATAAATAACGGAGACCCATCGGATCAATTCCCCAGCCCCAATCACTCATTTGCAAATAAGGATTTTTGTATCCTGTTTTGACACCATTCAGCCCTTTAAAAACTAAAGGTGTATTTTTTCCAACAACATGAGTCATATAGTAACTGAAGGATAAAAAATCAACCTTTCCTTTCTTCAATTCTTCTAAATCCCCGTCTAGAATAGGTAAAATGATTCCTTCACGTTCAAATTCCTTTAATTTATAGGCTGGATAATAACCACGGCATTGAACATCACTATAAAATAGCATTGTATGCATAAAATCATTCGTTCTTTGCATATCCTCAGGGTCACTGCTGGCTGGATAAGCAGTGTGTCCGTTATACATCATCCCTACTTTATTATCAGAATCAATTTCATGCGCCATTTGGACAGCCTTTGCACTGGCTAAAAATTGGTGATAGGCAGCAGTCATACTTACTTGCTCATCATCAGAATTGACTCCACCAGCCATCCAAGGCTTTGTTGACATGACATTAATTTCATTAAAAGTAAGCCAATACTTCACTTTTCCTTTGTAACGATTAAAAAGCGTTTCGCAATAACTTAAATAAAAATCGACTACTCTTCGATTCTCCCAGGCACCGTATTTTAATAATCCTAACGGTGTCTCAAAATGAGATATTGTTACTACCGGCTCTATTCCAAATTGAAAGCACGTATCAAAGACTTCGTCATAATGCTTTAAGCCTTCTTCATTTGGTACTTCTTCATCCCCATTTGGGAAGATTCTTGACCAAGCAATGGACATGCGATAACATTTGAATCCCATTTCAGCAAACAATGCGATATCTTCCTTAAAATGATGATAATGGCCAACCGCATTGTGGCTAGGATAATATTTTCCTTCAACAACACCATCTGTAATTTCTCTAGGAACACCATGAGCCGATGCTGTCATTACATCTGCAGTGCTTAATCCTTTGCCATCTGTTAAATAAGCACCTTCACATTGATTAGCGGCGGTTGCGCCACCCCATAAAAAGTCTTTTGGAAAACCCATGATTCTGAACATCCTCTCTTTAAAAGTTGGGATTGGGTGTCCTTATGGGCAACCAATCTCCAAAATTATTAAACTAATTTAATTAAAGCGTCTCCTACTTCTACATCTTTTCCTGTGATACCTAAAACATCTGAATAATCTACGGAATTCGTCACAATAAATGGTGTAATAACTTCATATCCTTCCTTCTTAATTGCATCAATATCAAACTCTAATAATAAATCACCTTTTTTAACTGTTTGTCCTTTTGTTACTTTTGGCGAATAATGACGACCTGCTAATTGTACTGTGTCAATTCCGACATGGATTAGAACTTCTGCCCCAATTTCACCTGTAATACCAATCGCATGATGTGAATCAAGAAAAGCTGTTACTGTTCCATCAATAGGAGAAAATACCTTTCCTTCTGCAGGAATAATCGCAACACCTTTGCCTAATATTCCTTCTGAGAATACAGCATCGTTTACTTCTGTAAGTTCAACTGCTTTTCCTTTAATAGGGGAATAAATGACATCATGGTTAGTTGCCGCAACTTCTTTATTTGCTTCGTTTACCTCTTTCTTTGCTTCATTTACTTCTTTAGTACTTTCTTCCATCGATTCTTCTTTAATTCCAAGAATATATGAAACAATGAATGCTGTAGCGAATGAGATAACACAACCAATAGATGCATAAATTAAATCTGTAAAACCGTCCGGCCCAATGTAACTTGGCAATGAGAAAATCCCTGGAGAAACTTGAGCATATCTTCCTACACCCATGATACCGAGGAATAAACCTCCAACCCCGCCACCAATCATGGTAGCAATTAATGGTCTTTTGAATCTTAAACTAATACCATACATTGCAGGTTCTGTAATACCAACAACCGCTGTAATTCCAGCTGAAGAAGCGAGTTGTTTAATATCTTTATTCTTTGTACGAAATGCGACAGCCAATGATGCTGCACCTTCAGCAATATTCGAAACCAGCATTCCTGGGCCCGCAATTGTATCAATGCCTTTTGTTGCAAGCATATTCATACCGAGAGGAATAATACCGTAATGCATACCTGCCATAACCAGAAATGGCGTAAATGTACCTACTAATGTTGGAACTAGCCAGCTCACATGAGTGTCGAGAAAAGCAAAGCCCATTCCAAGTACTTGACCCAGATAATTTCCTAATGGTCCAACAGCAATCAATGTCACTGGAGCTACGACAATCAAAGTTAATAATGGAGCGAAAAAAATCCTAGTAGACTTTGGTACAATCTTTTCCGCAAAGGGTTCAACATAAGACATAAACCAGACAGCTAATATAATCGGTATAACTGATGATGCATATGAAACATGAGGAACTAAAATCCCCAAGAAATGTAATTCCGTCCCTTCATCCTTTGCACCATTCATCATTGAGATAAACGTTGGATGCACCAAAATAGCACCAATTGTCATAGCCATATATTGATTGACTTTAAACTTTTTAGCTGCTGAAGCTGCTAATAGGATAGGCAAGAAATAGAAAGCTGCATCTGACATAAAGTTTAAAAACTGATAAGTTTCTGATTCAACCGTCACCCAATTAAATGCTGTTAATAATGCCAGTACTGCTTTTAACATACCAGCACCAGCTAAGGCTGGAATAATAGGGAAAAAGCTCCCAGCAATTGTATCTAATACTTTTGCAACAACTCCTTTATCTTTTTCTTTTGTATCACTGTTGCTTGCATCACTGAGATTTCCTAATTGGACAAGTTCTTTATAGACGCTGGATACATCATTTCCAATAATGACTTGATATTGTCCACCGTTGTTAACAGCACCAACAACACCTTTTATGCTTTTAATAGCTTCAGTATCGGCTTTTTTATCATCCTTTAAATTAAAACGTAGACGTGTTGCACAATGTCCCACTGATGAAACATTTTCTTTTCCGCCAACTTTTTCTAAGACTGAAGCTGCTAGATTTTTAAAATTCACGTTTTTCCCCCTCTTTCTTTAAGTTCCTGATAGATTTTGTAAAAATAAAACCCACCAGCTAAGGAAAGAAATCAACATATGATTCCTTTCTTTAACTGGTGGGTATAGCCTTTCGTAACAATCCCACTGGCAAAGCCTGTTTATCGATTACACTATTCTAAATATTCTTTCTAATATTGATGAACTTATGCCATCCATACGTTTCGATCATTCCTATTCACTGTTTTCCCCCTTTTATTTTTGACAAATTTGTCAAAAATAAAACCCACCAGCTAAGGAAAGAAATCAGCATATGATTCCTTTTGTTAACTGGTGGGTAGAGCCTTTCGTAACAATCCCACATGGCAAAGCCTGTTTATTTTTATACACTTTCTCCAATCACTCTTCTTATGTGAATAGAAAGATAAATAATTTCATCTTCTGTCAATTTACAATTCATTTCTTTTTGAACAAATTCTTCAATATGTTTAGCACATTTATACTCATTAGGATACTTAGCTTTGATCACATCTAAGAATCCTAAGTCTTCGGTGATCATTTCTTTTCCTTTAGATAATCTTCTAACAAAGTATTTTAGATGGGTCCAAAACCTGTCATAATGAATTGAACTTTGATTAAGCTCTATACCATAATAGTCTTTTACTATATCTAGTATTTTTTTTTGTATCCGGATCATTTCCATCGTTTCTTGAATCTTTACTGTATCATCCATTTGTGCATTAACGAGATGAATTGCGATAAATCCTGCCTCAGAATCATTAAGTTTTACACCATGTCTTTTTTCAATAATTTTTAATGCTTCTTTACCGATAAGATACTCATGATTATAAAACCTGCTGATTTCCCATAACAATGCATTTCTTACTGTTATGCCTTTTTTAAGACGATCAATCGCATGATATATATGATCTGTTAGACCTAACCAAATAGTATCATCTAATTTTTTATCTAAGGAATTGATTGCATATTTTACGATTTCATTTGTAGTTTGAACATATGTGTAAGGAATATTAGAAAGTAACACTTCTAGATAATTACCATTCTCTTTTCCTTCCATGACATAAACTCTTTCAATCAAAGTTTCATCAATGAAATCATTTCTCTGCTTTTTAAAACCAAGACCTTTTCCCATGACCAGTACTTCTTTACCATCCTTATGAGAACGCACTAAATTATTGTTAATAACCTTATCTATCTTTAAAGTTCCAGACATAAAATTCATCTTCCTCCAAGGTTACACAATAATAATCAACAATAATATTACCAAAAATCGGTATAGCCTGCCTTACAGTAACTATCCAATTAATTTTGATAGTGCTATTCTATCTTCCTTTGAAAACGATGTCAACAATATTTTTTGAAATTTCAAAGAATACTATTCTCCTAGGAAAAGTGAATATTTATTGTCATGTGCTAGTCAGCGGATTATGTTGTTCACTCTTTTGTATGGGTAGATTTACACTATAATCTCCTAATTTTTGCTCAATAACTGGCTTGAAATGAGCAACTTCCTTTTATATTTTCACGAATTCGTTTCACTACTTTTCTGTAAAAGATATTTTGCAAATTCAACAAGTCCATGTGCTTCCTCTGTCCGAAGAAAATTTACATCCAAAGCATCAGGGCCCAGACGGAAACGATCCAACCCATCGGCATCCTTGAAAATCTGATACAGCAGCATGCCCCGTTCACTGATAATAAGAGACTTTGCAATCTCTGACAAACCAAGTGAATCATCCTGATCATGGTAATAGGTGATGTAATAGGCTTGCTCATCATATGGCAAATCGTACTCACGACAATAATCTTTGTAATACTCTGCCGCACGGCTACCATGTCCCTTGTCAATCCCATCATCCAGGCGGCGAGAATCATGGAAAACAGCCGCCATTCCCAATGCATCCTTCTCCTCATCACTTAAGTCTTTTTGATGTCCGATGAGGAGTGACAAGAGCAGCACACGAGCGCAATGGGCTTTCGTATGCCATTCACTATCCGGCAGCCAAAACTCTATCGTTTCTTCCATGAATTTATACCATCGTTCATACGTCTTTTTGATTGGTTGGCAGACTGGATCATCCAGAATATTCGCTAGAAACATCTTTCATCCCCTCCTCTGTTTTCTAGTAAGCTGAATAAGCTTATTTCATCTGCACTAATTGCTGTAACACTTCCGCAGTATCACCATTGATACCAATAGATTTAGCGGCGATTTCATCTGGAATATAAAGCTCCCCTTTATTAAGGGTAATGTAGGTAGCATATTCCTCAATATTAGTTAACCTCATAAATGGAGCTTTAATTAGTTGGTTTCTTGCACCTACGCCTAATTCCAGCAGAACTAATTTTTTACCATGCGCTTTCCGGGTAAAATCCTGATAAGCTTGATAACTTGTTTGCCAAGACTCGCCTTTTAGAAAATTCCGATCGACTTCGATATGGACTTGCATTAGGCCGCCACACTCCGGACACTTAGGAATGAGATCCAGAGGAACCTTTCCATTCTCTTGGCTTTTGGCCATCTTGCTCAATATTTCATCGCCTGGATAAATTTGATTATGACAACCATTCATGCATTGGAGATTCCGACAATTGCCTTCTATTTCGAAGAGGCGTTCCTGTGGAAATCCTGCCTGTCTGAAATGATTATCTATATTAGAGGTAACGACAAAATAGTTTTTATCTTTCACCAGTTCATAAAGATTTTTCATAACCGGACTGGCTTCCGTTTTGTATAAAAAGTAATTGTACATCCTGCTGAAGAATGCCCACTTTTCTTCTTCGGAAGGAAATGGATAAAAGCATCCCTGTATGATGCTTCGGAAACCATATTTTTCACGGAAGTCACCAAAATTCTCCTGGAAAGATGAATCATCCGCAAAGATATGAATGCCTTCAGAAATGGAAAGACCATTACTTGCACCAATTACAATCCCGTCAGCTTCTTGAATTTTTGTTAAAACTTCATAATATTTCTCTTCCATATGATCCTCCATTTTTATAAAACTTTGATGAATCTGTGTCCCTGAATGAATTCATCTATTCCTTATCTATCCGAAACCAGATCATGTATTACTTGCGCTATATCTTCATGAATAGCGAGTCCCTTATCCTCCAGTTCCCTCGGTAACAATGCGTCATTTGGATTGATGGTAATATAGTATGCGTCCTGCCAATTGTAAGTCATGTTCCAGAAGGGCTCTTTGATGAACATCGGAGTCATTTGACCGACGCCCAACTCTAAAAAGAGGACTTTCTTATTTTGATTTTCCCGAAGAAATTCACGATATTTACTATGCTCGCTTCTATATTTGTCGCCTTCTAGAAATACAAAGGAGCGTACCCACAGTTCCATATGGCCGCCGCACTTCGGGCACTTTGGAACCAGGCTGGATGGAATCCTCGTCCCTTCGATGTGAGCACACAATTCTTTTGCCTGTTCCGCATAAGGATAAATACCGTCGTGACAAGGACGCCCACACTGTAAATATGTCCAGTTACCTTGAATAGCACTGACTTTTTCTTCCGGAAACACTTGTAAAAACTGAGTGTCTTGATTTGTCGTAAGAATATAATAGTTTTTATCTTGCAGGATTTTATATAAATCCTTATACGGCTGGCCGATAGGAACTTCCGCTACAAAGTTGATCAAAGTTGCAAGATATGCCCACCGTTCTTCTTCAGTGCGGAATTTATAGTAAAAGCCTCCAAAGATGCTGTCAATTCCATATTCTTGCGCAAATGTGTTAAAATACTTTCGAAAATTTGCATCATCTTGATACCAGTTATATCCGGCAGCCGCAGACATACCGGCAGCACCGCCAACTACAATCGCCTCAGCTTCTTGAATTTTTTGTCGTAATGTTGCTATGTTGTCTTGATATTGTTGTAATAACATACTTTATTTGTCCCCCTTACGATTTTTCTTCATAGTTGAGAAAATTAACTTTTATTACACCTCTCACAAACTATTAGAATCCCGAGGTGTCATTTTTTCTTCACGTTCGAACTCTCCTTTACTTGGATTTGAATGTATTATATAGTTGATATATAACTACAAACAAGTATGCACTTTTTCGACGCATACTATCTTGGAGGATAGTGTAATTATGAAAAAATCCAAAGTTAATGTTGCTGACAGCCAAGAGACTTTTTTTGGCTACACACTTTCTATTATCAACGGTAAATGGAAGCTGCTAATTATTTACTATTTATCAAAAAATGGTGCAGTACGTTATAATGAGCTTCAGCGTATGATAGGTAAGATAACCTATAGAACTCTCAGTTCTACATTAAAGGAAATGGAAAGTGATGGCTTAATTCATCGTGAGGAATATCCACAAATTCCCCCAAAGGTAGAATATAGCCTTACTGAAAAAGGGCAAACTCTCTGGCCTCTTATCCAAGAAATGTGCCAATGGGGAGAGCTAAATCAGTAAAACGAGACTTACCTTATCTTTTACGGGCAGTTATCCCCCACCTAGATTTACTCGTTTAAACTTGTACTCTTGAGATGGGGGTCTTACTGCCCGTTAATGCGGGATAAAAGAGAGAAAAAACAGATATTCCGCATGGATGATTGGATTATATGTTACGTCTTATTTAAAGACTATTGATTGGTTTTTATTTTTGTAGACAAATCAAAATCTAGTAAAAGACACTGGTTAGTATAGAACCTTGCGGAATCGTGAAAAGACGTCCGAATTTTATGAGAGGAAGAAATTTAAACCAATAAACTAGAGTACCGAAAAAATTCTCCTAAGCAAAAAAGGTATAATCTCTCAATATCCGAGAGAATTATACCTTTTTTGCTGTTTTTATGTTTTTTTGTAATCTTATCCTCTATTTAAAGCACTGATTGGTTTTCTATTAGAGGTAATTGATTATATGCTGTTTCTGCCCATCTATAGGATTCTAAAAAGTGATAGACCTCATCCACATTTGTCATGTAATTACTATATATTTAGGATTCTTCTAAGTTCTCCCTTACTAATCCATACTAAACGTAGTGAAGAATATGTATAAAAAGAATTGAAAGTTTGAAAAAGATAGCTACCTAAACATGTTAAAGAGCCTCTCCAGAAGGAAAGGCTCACTAATCACTATTACATCCGCTAATTATCCTTCCTTACAAGTAGTGAACAGCACTCCACATGTATGGACTGTAATTGAAAACACATGAGATGCTGGCGGGTTTATTCATTCTCCACTGGAAGTTCAACAATAAATGGTTTTAATTCCTTAGTTGAGACAAAGCTTGAAAAATCAAATAGCAACATTGTATTTTCCAGCTTAAAATTCTCAATCCTTTCTTCTCCGTTTAAGTCAAAAGTAGATTGGAAGTGCGCTGTTGCCTTATCAACCATTTTTACTTTATTAAAGGGAATACCGTGGTTTTTAGGAGGCCATGGATTTTCCGGGTCGATTTTAGTTAAATATTCCTTATCAACCAACCAGAAAAGGTATTCTAAATTATGGTTAATCGTTTCGAGTCTACCTTTACTCAAATTCTTCGGCAGTCCTGTAAGTTGATAATCTATTACCACTTTCTCACCTTTTTGAGTAACATCATTTACCTGCAGGCCTAAATTGAACCGTGTGCTTTTTAAGGTGAAAGATTTACTATTCAAAAGCTGTTGTACTTTTGGATCTGCTGCAGATAACTGAGGATAAAAGGTAAGTGAAGTAATATCTGAATTGAGCCGGGTCATTTCTCTTCTTATGGTACTATGATATCCATCTTCTTGTTCTGACTCCTCAAGTAAAGTTTCATCTCCAAACCTATACACCTTTCCTTTATTATCAACTGCTTTTAAATAAATATCATCACCTTTGTATTTCTCAACGGTCTCATATATAAGTGAAGATGATGCCTTTGCAGTGAGTATCTCTTTAATACGGATCTTTACCTCGTCTTCTGGATATCCTTGCTCCTGGTTAATAGCAAGCGTACTATTTTTTTCTTGTTTAATTGGAATATCAAACTTCCATTCGCCTTTTATCCCGTTGATATTATGAATAGTAATAGGAAGAGTAAAATTCTCCTTAAATGATTTATATGGATATTCCATTTTCCATTGAAAGTTATATCCATTTTCCACTTTCTTAATTGCTCTTGATCCACTTAACCAAGGATCATGATCCCCTTTATTCTGTTCGAAGTTCATATCAAAGCTTACTTCCCCTGTTTCGTTATGCCCTTTTTCAACACCTTTATCTACAAATCCTGTAATTGATACCACATTGCCATCAAAATAAGCACTGGTGAGTTTTACAGTCACTCCATTTTTAGTTAACGATTGATTTAATTCTGTCACTGCATCTTGATTCGCAAGTTCAACGCCCATTGAATCATCAAACTCTTGAAAGATCCCGCCGATTAAGGGTGCATTCGCTAATACTTTGTTCATAGTAGGATTCATAAAACCAGAGGCAACAGTCATTCCAAGAAGAACAGCGGCAGCAGCTGAACCTGCAAGAACTTTCCTTTTCTTCGTTTTTCTACCTTGCCCTGACATTTTTAAGCCTTTACCAATAGCGTTAAACACTTTTTCTTTTGGTACAACTATTTTTTCAATAGCTCTTTTTACTTCTTTGTTATCCATTGCATTTGCCCTCCTCTTCTTTATAGGACTTTTTTAATTCGGCTCTCCCCCTGCTTAAATAAGTTTTTACAGTTCCTTCGGGGATCTCCATGATTTCACTAATGGTTTTAATAGAATAATCATAGTAGTAAAACAAAATAATGGCAGATTGATAATTTCCTCTTAACTGTCCGATCACATTTAATAGATTTATTGCTTCATCATGACCTGAATGATAGTCTACCGTTAAATTTGACAATACTTCGTCTGTTAGCGGCACAATATTATTTCTTTTCTTAAGGATTTGGCCAGCACAGCGGATAATGATTTTTGTTAGCCAAGTCATAAAATATTCCGGATGTTTTAACGAATGAATACTCGTAAAAGTTTGATACGTTGCCTCTTGAACGACATCTAATGCATCCTCTTCGTTATGTACATAAAGATAAGCAGTCCGGTAGATTCGTTCATAGTACTGCTTTATGAGTTGTTCAAAAGCTTTTTTATTACCCCTGATTGCTTTTTTAACCATCTTATCATTCTCAAACTCCATCCCTCTCTCTCAACTCCTTTCAACTATTAGTGGAATTTACCTTTAGAAAAAGTTTCGAAAATTAATAATAAAATTCCGATAAATATCTTGGCAAAATGTTGCAATTTATTTCTCAAAAGGTTGTATTAACGTTACAAGTATAAACCCCGCCCTGGTAAGAGATGCCACCCTCTGCTAAAAAGCTGTCGTTTAAGTAGTGTTCGACATGGAGAAAATCCCTGTGACACCCTGAAAAATCTTGTTTCACAACAAATTTTCATGATTAAGTAAAAGAACTTAATCAATGCTATTAGGTTGTAAACCCGAACTATAAAAAATAAGCGCACCTCTCTGGTACGCATGACAAATAGCCATATATTACGACTTTTTTAATCGAATATATGGCTTATTTCTTTTATTTGCTACACTCTTCCTGAATCATTTTTGACCAGGGCATGTAATGAAACTTTATTCTCGGGATGTAGTGTAACGGGGACAATTGTAAGTTGTTGTTTTGACATGTGAAGCACCTCCTTAAATTGATACAAGTATCGTACCAGGAGATGCTACGTGTTTATATGCGTTGTTTGAATGCGGGCTTACATTCTCCATGATGAAATCTCGAATTAAACTAAGAATAATCCATGGATTGAGGTAGATTATGAATATAGAACAAGACTTAACTTAAAAGAAATATGTAGGAAAAATATATACAGAGAATAGCTTAGTTCATTTAATATCGGACTAGGCCTTTTTATTATAACAGCATCACATTTCATTTAATTTACGAGGGATTTTATCGAGATTTCTGCATTTTGTCTATAGACAATTTTGTTTTTCATATTGTTGAAAAACCGACTGTGTTATTTAAACAGTCGGCTTTGTTTCAGTGATTGATTATTTCAATAGCTTCTTTCGCCAATCAAGGCTTTGTTGCTCGATTCTTCTACCATGTTTCTTAAATCAGCCCCAGATGGATTCTGGAATACTCTAAGTCCAAACTCTGGTGCAACTGCAAATAGATGGTCAAAGATATCAGATTGCACAGATTCATACACTGCCCACTGTACGTCATTGGTAAATGCATAAATTTCTAGAGGCAACCCGTATTCACTATGTCCCAGTTGTCTAACCATTACGGTCATATTCTGATTGATTCCATGGTGATTCTTGAGGTAATTGCTGATATACGCCCTAAAAACACCGATATTGGTAAGGGCCCTACCATTCACACGATTGTTCCTATCTATTTCATTTTTGGCATTGTACTCAGTAATTTCCATTTCCTTTTGAATAATGAAGTCTGAAAGGTAATGAACTTGTATAAATTTCTCAATCATTTCGTCAGTGCAAAACGTGATACTACTGGTATCTATATACAAAGAGCGCTTGATTCGTCGGCCGCCTGAGCTTTGCATCCCTCTCCAGTTTTTAAAAGAATCGGAAGTAAGGGCATAACTTGGTATCATCGTAATCGTTTTGTCCCCATTTTGAACCTTTACGGTATTTAAAGAAATATCAATAACGTCACCATCTGCTCCATACTTTGGCATTTCAATCCAGTCACCAACCCGAACCATATCATTGGCCGTTAACTGAATTCCTGAAACTAGTCCTAATAACGAATCTTTAAATACTAACATCAAAACTGCCGAGAGAGCACCAATACCACTTAATAGGATAAGAGGACTCTCCCCTATTAGGTTCGAGATAACTAAGATGAACCCGAGAGTCATAATAATAATGTTAATCACCTGAATATATCCTTTAATAGGCTTAACCCTGGATATTTCAAAGGTTTGATAAATATCATTAAGTGCATTAAGTAAGCTTTGAATAAACACTAACCCTACAATAATGATATAGGTAATGGCCAATTTTTCGATAATTGATTGATAGGTTGGAAAGGTTGAAGAAAACGAATAAATAATGATCGCAGGAACAATATGGGATAACTTTCGAAAAATCTGTCTTTCCAATATGATTTTACTCCACTTGACTTTGGAGTTTGTAACGATACGAGTAATGATCCTGATCACTATTTTCTTTGAAATAAAATTTGCTACGATACAGATAAGCCCTATTAGCAGAATCTTGATTATAATCGAAAGATATTCTACTAATCTAGGATCTAGTTCCATATCCAGAAGTAGTTTATTAATGAATTGCATCTGTTCTCCTCCATTTTAATTTGCATCATAAGCAACTTTACGGGTAAAGTACCTAAACTGTCAATTCCTACTTTATCCATAACGAAAAAACGGTGCCTTAGCCGCTGAGTTGTAACGCTTCAGTTTACTGGGGGCAGTCAAATGGAAGTGTTCATACGTTGCAGGAAACGTTAAAAGGCAACACCCACAAGGGTTAGTTGCCTTCTTTTAAAATGAGCTGCGCCACACACTCCACATGCGCCGTATGCGGAAACATATCCACCGGCTGAATATACTCTACCTGATAATCCTTCGATAGATAATCAATATCCTTCGCAAGCGTAGAAGGATTACATGAAACATAAACAAACTTCTTCGGCTTTACCTTCTTGATCGCATCTAGTAACTTGCCGTCACAGCCAGTTCGTGGTGGGTCTACAACGACTACATCTGGGCGCCAGCCTTCTTCGACCCATTTTGGGAGCCAGTGCTCTGCTGTGCCTGTGACATAGGTTGCGTTATCGATTTCATGTCTTCTTGCATTTTCTTGTGCATCGATGATTGCTGCTTCGATTGTGTCCATTCCACGTACTTCACTTGCACCATCCGCAAGCCAGAGACCAATTGTTCCTACTCCACAATAGGCGTCAGCGATTTTTTCCTTGCCTGTAAGGGCTGCTGCGTTTTTGACCTCATTGTATAGCTTGACTGTTTGGATGGGGTTTAGCTGAAAAAATGCTCGGGCTGATAGCTCGAAGCTTAAGTCGCCGAGTGTTTCTTGGATGACTTCTTCTCCGCTTAAGTGAAGCGTTTTTTCTCCAAAAATGAGCGAGGTTTTGTTTCCATTGATATTTTGAACAAGTGATTTGACCTCTGGTAATCGTTTCTGGATTTCAGCCATGATGAGTTTTTTACGTGGTACTTCTTTTTGCGTTGTAATTAAGACAACTTGAACTTCACCTGTTTGAAATCCGGCACGAGTGACGATTGTGCGAACAATGCCTTTTCGTTTTCGTTCATCATAAATTGGCACTTGCAATTCTTCGAGGATCTTTCTTACCTCTTCTGATACTTTATTTGTTAATGGATGCTGGACCATGCAGTTTTGAATTGGTACTAGTCGGTGTGAATCTAGACCATATAAGCCAGCAATGATCTTTCCATTTTTTTGTTGGCCGACTTGAAATTGGCTTTTGTTGCGGTATTTCCAAGGGTCTTCCATCCCAATCGTTGGTCGAATATCAAGCTTATTCACCTGAAGCCTTGTATGACGCTCCAATGATTGCACAACAATATCACGCTTTTCCTTTAACTGTTGGTCATAGGCTAAATGTTGCAGCTGACAGCCACCACATTCTTCATAAATTGGACATGGTGGCTTGACACGGAAAGGTGATTGCTTGCGAATTTTCTTCACTTTTCCCTCTGCGAATTTTGGTTGAATCTTCGTTGCTTCAACAAGCACCTCTTCTCCAGGAAGAGCACCAGGCACGAAAACAACCTGCCTTTTAAAATAGCCGACACCTTCCCCATTAATGCCTAATCGTTTAATCGTTATTGGAAAGGTTTGTCCTTGTGCAATTTTGATTTGATTACCTTGTTGCTTTTTATCCTTCATGTTTAAAACGCTCCGTTTCTACTCAATGCTTCTCCATAAATACAAAGTAGCGTAGCTTAAATATGGCTCCCATTGTACGCTATAGCGATCCATTTCCTCACTCGTTGGCTTTTGTTCGAGTTTGAAATGTTTTTGTAATGCTTTTTGAATACCAATATCGGCTTTGGGAAAAAGATTAGGCCGTCCAAGTCCAGATAATAACAGACTTTGCACCGTCCAAGGACCAATCCCCCGTACCTTCGTTAATTTCTTCATCATCTCATCATCTGACAGCATGTCCAGTTCCGCTAATTTTAACTTTCCCTCTGAGATTAATCGTGATGTATCGATGACATACTCTGCTTTTCTTCCACTAAATTGTAATGCCTTTAAATCATCATAGTCTAGTTTTGCCACAGTTTCTGGCTTTGGATAAAACCAAACATCTTCAACTTGATAGCCAAATTTCTTCACAAACCGTTCCGTTAAAGTATGGGCAAACGTGACATTTAATTGCTGATGAATAAAGCATTTCATTAAACAACGATAAAGATCAAATTCTAACACAAGTGGTGTCCCCACATGCTGCCGAAAGATATCAGCTATGTTTGTCGTTTGAAAGTGTGCATCTACGTTATGCAAGGAAAAATCCAATTGGAAAATTCTTTGTACGTTCATAAGCGCCTGCTCTTTTATCCCGTCTTCACTTCCGGTAATTTCAAATCTAGGTTCTGCGGTTGTTCCGATCGCTTTTACTGTAATAACGTATGGATGTTCATTTATGATTAAAGGGATTTTGACGAATTTCTCTTCTTTGTTCAGAGAATTAAGAGGGTCCTTTGATAAACGATCTAACGCACGATCAAAATTATAAGGACCATCAATCGCGACGATTTCCTTCCACATCGCTTCCCCATCCTTTACTTCTTTTTATTTGCCTATTATAGCACTTTATACATAAGCATTATACCGAAGAACAAAAGCGGAAGCGCCTTGATCAGCCTCAGGCATGGCATAAGACGCGCATGAATAGAAGGCGTTCTTTGCCTTCAATTCATGCGTGGCTTATGACCCCGAGGGGCTAGGCGCTTACGCTTGCTTTCGTGCGCTTATCCACAGTACAAGAATTTTATCATTTCCTTAATAACAAGAAAAACCCCTTTGAACCACGTCAAAGGGATAGGAGATAAGGATTTTCAATCATTTTATTGATCATCATATCGTCTAAGCTTTTAAAAATATAGCCTTCCTTCTTCAAATCAATGATTGCTTGGTCAAGTGCTTCAGCATTATCCTTTGAAACAGTATGAAGCAAAAGAATCGATCCGGGATGAATTTGTCGCATAATATTATCGTAAGAATATTTCCAGCCTCGTTGTGCATCAACCTTCCAATCAATAAATGCTAAAGACCAAAAGACGGTCGTATAACCAAGCTTCTTTGATTCGGCAAGAACACGTTCACTAAAAATCCCACGAGGTGGACGAAGATAGTTCATTTCTTTTTGACCCGTAAGCTCTTCTACCTTTAAACGAACTGACTCAAGCTCTTTTTTTAGCTGCTCAGCACTTTGCGTTGTTAAATCAGGATGGTGCCAAGAGTGATTGCCAACAATATGACCTTCGTCTACCATCCGTTTCACTAACCCTGGCTCTTTTTCTAAATAATGCCCCGTCACAAAAAATGTAGCCGGAACCTTTTGTTTCTTTAATACATCAAGAATCTTTGGTGTATAGCCATTTTCATACCCATTATCAAATGTTAAATAGATTTCCTTTGTTGTGGAATTCCCTAAATAAAATGATCCATATTTTCCAAGCAATGTATCTAATTCCACTCCCGCAGACGGTGGTTCGTGATTTTTACTTTTCGCAAATCCCCAATGAAGTGGTTTGTTTGATTGTGCGTAGACAGGACTCATAGAAAGGAAAAATAAGCAAAGTATGCTTAAAACAATGGCACATTTTTTCATCTATTTTCTCTCCTCATTCGTTGTCATTATCTATAGTGTTTATTTAGAGAGATTTTCAATACTGAAAAAAACTACCATGTATAGGCGATGAATCAGAAGTATAGAATCGAAAAGAAATGGGGAACATATCTACAATTTCAAAAAAAGACCCGGAGCATCCTCCAAGTCTTCTTAAACAAACGTTTATTTAAATACTGGCTCTTTAAACTGGGCAAGCTTCTCTAATGAAGATTTGTCAACATCAGCATGCAGACTATTACCATGAGAATCCATCGTTACAACAGCAGTAAAGCCTTCTACTTTTAAGTGCCACATTGCTTCTGGAATTCCGAATTGCATAAGGTCGACACCTTCTACAGATTTGATACAATCTGCATAGTATTGAGCAGCTCCTCCAATTGCATTTAAGTACACTCCACCATGTTCACCTAGTGCTTGAAGTGTTTTTGGACCCATGCCGCCTTTTCCAATCACAGCACGAATACCAAAGCGCTTCATGATGTCGCCTTGATACGGTTCCTCACGAATACTTGTTGTTGGACCAGCCGCTTTTACATGATAATTGCCATCGTCATCCTTCATCATAACAGGTCCGCAATGATAGATAATTTGTCCATTTAGATCTACTGGAGAATCGTTTTCTGAAAGATGCTTATGAATCGCGTCACGACCGGTATACATCATACCGTTTATCCGGACAACATCTCCAACCATTAGCTCTCTAATTTGTTCTTCCGTAATCGGTGCTTCAAGGACTACTTCTCTTGATGCCAAACTCTGTTCTTCCGTTGCGGCTACTTCTCCCTGCGCAAAATCAACTTCTTCACCATCCTGGTATAACCACTCGTTAATTGCACCATTTTCAGGATCAATGAACACACCTAATCGGCGATACGCCCAGCAGTTGTAAGCAACAGATACGAAGAAGCTTGCTGGAATACGGTTTATGACACCAATTTTGCAGCCAAGAAGTGTTGTTTCTCCACCAAATCCCATTGTACCAATGCCAAGTTCATTTGCATTTTTCAATACATAGTCTTCAAGTTGACGTAAGTCTTCGCGTTCATTAACATCGTCAACTCTTCTAAATAATTGTTCTTTTGCAAGTTCATAACCGCTTGTACGGTCGCCACCAATTCCTACGCCGATAAATCCAGCACTACAGCCTTGTCCTTGAGCTTGGTAAACAGAATGCATGATACATTTACGAATCCCATCAAGATCACGCCCTGCTTTACCTATCCCTTCAAGCTCACATGGTAAGCTATACTGAATGTTTTTATTTTCACAGCCACCGCCTTTTAAAATAAGACGAGCGTCAATGTAATCTTTTTCCCATTGCTCAAATTTAATGACAGGAGTTCCTTCCCCAAGGTTGTCCCCACTGTTATCACCTGAAATCGAATCTACTGAGTTTGGTCGTAGTTTTCCATCCTTCGTTGCTTGTTCAATCGCACGCTTAATTTCTTTCTTCATTGTGAGCTGATTTGCACCAACAGGAACTTTCAATTTAAATGTTGGTAAACCTGTATCCTGACAAATTGGTGAAATATTGTCATCAGCCATTTTAATATTATTTGTAATCGTTGCAAGTGACATTGCTGAACGAGTACCAGCACTTTCTTTTAACTTTGCAGCAGCAATTGCTCTTCTTACGTCCTTTGGTAAGTTGGTCGATGTTTCAACGATTAACTGATACATACTTTCATAGAATTTCTCCATCTAATTTCTCCCCTTTTAATAGAAATTTTCAGGTAGCACAAGCAATTACAACGCTATGCAAAACCTACTATTTTTGTTAATTCATTCTAACATTCGGTCGATTTGCCTCAACCTTTATTATACCCCCTTTGATATTTATTGGAAAGGTGTATTATAAGCGCTTTCATCCCGTTCTTACTGTTGCTTTAAAAACTACAATAGCAGCATCGAATTTTCCAAGCGTTTGTTATCCTTAAAGTGGGTTCACCAACATTTCGGACATTTTTGAACTCTGCTAAGAACGATTCCATTTTTGCGCAATATCAGCCTATTTTGCAGTTAAGACTTAACCTCAGAGTAGGGTTGAAAATAAAATGGATTGGCAAAATCAAACTTTTTAATTCTACATAATCTTTCGTTTAAAATCTATGATTTATGTTGCTTTGAAATAAATTTTGATCAAAAATACCCCCTAAGCAAGCATTTTGCGATAAATAAAAAGAATCCATTTTGAAAAAAGATTGATCAAAATGGATTCTTATCCAGTAGATTAATGTTTCGATTTTATAAAAAAGTTTGATCATTTTCTACCTATGTTGTTAAACAATCGCGCCCTATTATTAAAGAAGCTACTGCATATTGTTTACGAACTCCGACATTTATAAAATGAGTAAAACTCCCCTCACATTTCATTCATTCCATAATAACTTAACTACAAGAAGGAGTTGTTTGGATGGAACTGGAATCAGATATTATTGATGAAGTTATTCCTCTTCTCGACATTATTACAATATTAATAGTTGAAGATGATCCAATCATTGGTATTGTTCTTGTAGCCTTGTTAAAACTTGTTACTGAGGATAAAATTGCAAAAGTTTCCTTGATCTTATTAGTGATTGTCTTAGGTACTATAAATTTCGAATGAGATTTGTTGTCAGATAAATGAAACATACTAATGTTAGTATGTTTTTTGTGGCGCAATTTTGATCAAATAAGCATTACCATGTTCAAAATGATAACTAAAAAGACACAATTTCTTGTACAAAAATTGCGCCCGATTGTTGAAGACCGATTAATTTATTTCAACTGGTGTTTATTGCAGAACTTTTTAGAATCAGATGTTTAAAAAACTTCTAATTTTTTAGTTCACATAATCACGCTTATAGGCATGAAAAAAGGATCTTGAAAGATTCTTTTAGCTGCTTAAGCATTCACGGCTTACATTGAAGTATAAGAATTGTAAAATATTTGGAGGGGAAAGATAAGAAAAAATAAGGAAGTAGATAACCTGTGAAAATTCTAACAACTATGTTTTTCATTATTGGGCGAGTAGGTTTTGGATAATGCTTATTTATAATTCCAGACCTAATTCAATTATAGGAGAGTAGGATAAGTAGTTCCGCTTGTGTAGAAAATATAAAGAAAAACTGTTAATTTTCACTATCATTGCAAAAAACAACATAACAATTCACACTAAAAAGCTTGTGGGATGTCCATCCTCAAGCTTTAAATTTTCTCGTCACTACCCGTTTAATAACTCCCAATTCTAACTAAACTACATACTTTCTTCAAAACTCTCTTTTATTTTTCCTCATTAAACCAAGGCAAAAGTGGACTGCTTTTGTAACAAAAGAATAAATGATTACAAAAAACTTATTTTATTCTGTACTAGATCTAGCTTTTAAAAATATGAATGATTTTGATTGAATTTATAAAAATTAATGAATTAATGATTTTACGTGAATGATTTTGATTGAATTTGATTGAATTTGATCGATTACTATGATAAAATCTGAATCTATATGAGAAGGCTTTCACTTCGTGGAGATCCGAAATGCACAAAATCCGTAGAGATGGTTGAGAGAAATCTTCCAAAAACCTTCAAATAAAAAAGACATACCTAAGTGGGTGATTGAATGGGAAAATTATTTTGTATTGGTGAAGTGTTAATTGATATGATTCCAGGTCAAAAAGGCCTAGAGTTAAAAGATGTGGCATCGTTTACACGTGTACCAGGCGGAGCACCAGCAAACGTTGCATCTGTTGTAACATCTTACGGAGGAAATGCTGCCCTTATTACAAAGGTGGGAAAAGATGCGTTTGGTGACTTTTTAATTGATACATTAAACATTGTCGGTGTGGATACGACGATGGTTTTTCGTACTGATGAAGCAAATACAGCGCTAGCTTTTGTTTCTTTACGTGAAGACGGAGAACGTGATTTTAGTTTTTATCGCAATCCATCCGCTGATTTATTGTTAACAAAAGAAGAAATAAATGAAGATTGGTTTACAAGTGCTGATTTACTTCATTTTTGTTCAGTGGATTTAGTTGAAAGCCCGATGAAGTATGCACATGTAAAAGCAATTGAAAGTATAAAAGCAAAGGGTGGCTTAGTTAGTTTCGATCCTAATGTACGTTTGCCATTGTGGAAAAATCATGAAGCATGTCGACAAACGATTTTGGAATTTATCCCGAAAGCGCATATCGTAAAAATTTCAGATGATGAATTAACGTTTATTACAGGGATATCCAATGATCAAGAAGCACTACAGTCTTTGTTCAGAGGCGACGTTCAAGTAGTTGTGTTTACAAAAGGATCAGAAGGTGCGACGGTTTACACGAAACAAGGAAGCTATGATTCCCACGGTTATAAGGTAAACGTTGTTGATACAACAGGAGCAGGTGACGCATTCATCGGCGGTTTTTTATATCAATTGCTTCAAAATGGTGTGACTCAACAAAATTTAACTGAAATTCTTGAAGACAAGCACCTAGACATTCTTCAATTTGCAAATGCAAGTGGAGCATTAACAACGACTGGTAAAGGAGCAATTAGTTCTATACCGGCAAAAGAAGCAATTAAAAAGTTAACATCATTAGTAACAGTTTAACAGAACTTTAGCATTTCACTAGCAGAAAAACCTGAGTTCTGAACAACAATGAATACTATTACAACTGAGGAAGTAGGTTATAAAAAGATGGACATATTATTGGGGATACTTCCTTCACTAGCTTGGGGAAGCATGATTTTAGTCAGCATGAAAATGGGCGGGGGCCCTTATAGCCAAACGTTAGGAACGATTATTGGTGCATTAATTTTATCAATTGTTCACTTTTTTATCGTTCAGCCTGTTTTAACGCCGTTAATTATTATCGTAGGAATCGTTTCTGGACTATTTTGGTCTGTTGGACAAAGTAATCAATTTAAAAGCGTTCCATACCTTGGTGTATCAAAAGCGATGCCTATCTCAACAGGTATGCAGTTAGTATCAACCGCATTGTTTGGTGTTATTGTATTTAGAGAATGGACAACTTTTCAAACGATTTTACTTGGTACAATTGCAATTATTCTCATCCTTGCTGGAACCATACTTTCGTCTATTGATGGTAAACAAGGCGATGCAGTAGCTTCAGGTCAAACAAAAAAAGGGGTAATAACCCTTGCTGTTTCAAGTCTTGCTTTCTTGATGTACGTTGTTATTGCAAAGATTTTTCATGTAGATGGCTGGACCGCTTTATTTCCACAAGCGATTGGTATGTTAATTGGTGGATTAATCATTACGTATAAGCATAAACCGTTTAATAAATATACAATTAAAAATATCTTGCCTGGTTTGATCTGGGCATCAGGAAATATGTTTTTATTTATGTCTCAATCTAGACTTGGTGTAGCAACAAGTTTCTCACTATCTCAAATGGGAATTATTATTTCAATCATTGGCGGGATCGTATTTCTAGGTGAGAAGAAAACCAAACGTCAGCTTGTGTACATCGCACTAGCAAGTATTCTAATAATCTCAGGCGGTATATTTATTGGGATAACCAATGCGAAAGCTACAGGTTGATATAGGACTATAACAAACAAATAGATTACCAGATTGATATTTCCTAGGATAGTCATAATAATAGCGATAAATTCGTGAAGTTGTATTAAGATAATTATGCAAAGGCATTCGTATTTTTCGAGTGTCTTTTTTCAATAAGCTTTTGGGGTGACCATATCATTTCGAGAAAATTGTACGCTAAGGAGTTTGTAAAGGTTGCCCAAAAAACACCAATTATTGAACCTAACTTGCACCGTTAGTTAAATCTCATCCAAAGGGGCAAAGCTTCATAACTTTTTTATAAACGTCGTGACTTTATTTTAAACAGCGCATCTTTTTTACAAACATCGCGACTTTTTTTAAAATCCACAATTTAACCCAAATACTCCTGAAAAATTATTTTGAAACAAGATTTGTAAGGTGGTGACGCGAATGGAAAACTTACGGTGTGTTAAAGAGAAAGCCACCAACAACAATGGTGGCATCATTCTGAATTTGATAAATCACTTCGTGGTTAGTTTGAGGCTCACAAAATGTGGGTCACGCACTGTTAGTCTGTGTTCCTTCTCTCGGACTTTTACAGGCAATTGATCCCTTTAATACTAGATAAATAGTGAAGCTCCGAAGGCAAGAATAAAGACAGCAGCCGTTTTCAAAATCGTAATCGCAAAAATATCTTTATATGATTGGCGGTGTGTCAGCCCTGTGATTGCAAGTAGGGTGATAACTGCTCCGTTATGTGGAAGGGTATCCATTCCACCGGAAGCCATTGAGGCAATTCGGTGCAGCATCTCAGGTGTAATGCCTAGAGTTTGGGCTACCTGCAGATAATGATTCCCCATTACTTCTAATGCGATTGACAGCCCCCCCGAAGCAGAGCCGGTTATGCCAGCAAGTACGTTGACAGCAATCGCCTCAGAAACGAGCGGGTTGCTGCTGGCATTAAATACTGAATCTTGAATCACCTTAAAGCCAGGCAATGTTTTAACGACATTTCCAAATCCTACTTCAGAAGCTGTGTTGAAAATAGCCAATAATGACCCCATTGCAGCAGCGGTTAAACCACTTGCCAGTTTAACTTTCACACGTCCAACATTAAGAAGTAATGCTGCAAGAATTCCAATTGTCAGAGCACAAATCAATGCCCAAGAAGAAACAACTGTACTTGCATCAGCAATATTGAAAATTTGTGCTAAATCTGCTTGATTATACCAATTCTTAACGGTAATTCCACTACGGCTAAACAAATAGTTAAATAGAATAACTAAAACAAGCGGAACAATTGCAAGCCAAAAATTTGGGAGCGATGCATTTTCATTACTTTCTGGTTCATTCGTATGACCAGTTCCATATCCTTCGCCACTTGCAGCTGCTTGTTTACGGCGACGCTCCAGCCATAGCATTCCTCCAACAAAAACGAAGATTGCTCCGAGAATCCCGATGATTGGAGCTGCATAGGTATCCGTTCCAAAGTAATTCGTTGGAATGATATTTTGAATTTGCGGAGTACCAGGAAGTGCATCCATCGTATAGGTAAAAGCTCCAAGTGCAATTGTTCCTGGAATAAGACGCTTTGGAATATCTGCTTCTTTAAAAATAGCAGCCGCGAACGGATAAACAGCAAATGCCACCACAAACAGAGAAACCCCGCCATATGTTAAGGCTGAACAGGCTAACACAACAGCTAAGATTGCATGTTTTGAGCCTAATTTTTTCACAATCGTTTGAGCAATCGATGCCGCCGCCCCGCTCATCTCCATCACTTTCCCGAAGATAGCTCCTAATAGAAAGATTGGAAAAAACGATTTAATGTAGTTTGCAGCATTCGTCATATATGTTTCCGTATAGCTGGGCAATAACAGACCCCCAGATAAAGCAACTGCAAGCAATGTAACTAACGGCGCAATAATAATAACTGGATATCCCCGATACGCCAGAAAGATTAATAAACCAAGAGCTAAAACAATGGCCAAAATCTCAATTACCAAAAGAATTCCCCCTTTTCTTTGAAACCTTTCCCTAATCAGACTCATTACTCGTTCCGATCTACCTTCCCCAAGTTAGATCAAACGAATTTTGATGAAATGAGTTCAATCTTACCTCGCCTCAAGTAAACGTTTACAATTATAAGTTCAATATTTTCCCTATTCCCCTTCAGACAGATAAACCATTCTTATCAATTTATTATGCAAATATCGTGCCAAACATTTTTGCAAGCTTATTTAAAACGCTATTTTTTAAGAAAAGTGCAGTCGCCTTAATCAGTCCGACAAGCAAATATTCTGTGGTAAAAAAGGTCCGCTCTTTGGCTTTTATTGCCTTATGTTTTTAACCTCGAGGGGTTAGGAGCTGGACATGCTAGAAAATTTACATTTATAGAATGCTAAAAAGATAGATCTCTGTCAAATAAATAATAGAAATAGTCCTTAATCATCGCAAAAAGATACCAGGCTGTTCAGATTTCCTAACAAAATACAAAAGACCAACGAAATACTGTTCAGTTTCCCTTACAACTTATGTACAATTCGACGTTTAAGTGTACGGATATCCCGATAAATCAGAATTCTATCAGCTCTCTTAACAGAAAAAGCCCCCTTGTACAGGGGACTTTTCCTAAGATAATAAACCATATTTATTCATTTTTTCATATAGTGTTGTTCTGCTAATCCCTAGTTGTTTAGCTGTTTCGGATTTATTTCCTTTCGTTATTTCTAAGCATGCTAAAATCGTATTCCGTTCCGTCTCTTCCATCACTTCTGCTAGTGAACGTACGAAAGAGATGTCTATATGACCGACTATTTCTTCAGGTAGGTGCTCAGGCTTGATGATTTCCCCCTCGTCCACCAAATTCAGCGCACGTTCAATACAATTTTCTAACTCTCGTATATTTCCTGGCCATGAATAAAATCGTAGCAAGCGTAAGGCCTGATCATGAATACCAGCGATTTCTTTTTTCATGATTTTCTGGTATTTATCCAAAAAGTATTTTACCAGAATGATAATATCTGACTTGCGCTCCCTTAAGGAGGGAATCATCATTTCCATTACATTCAGACGGTAATATAAGTCAAGTCTAAACTCACCCTTTGAAACCATTTCCTCTAAATTGCGATTAGTTGCCGCTATCACTCTTACGTCAATTGTAATACTGCCAGAAGAGCCAACACGCTCGATTTCTTTCTCTTGTAGAACACGTAGTAATTTTACTTGCATATGCATTGGAAGTTCACCAATTTCATCAAGAAAAATCGTTCCGCCGTCAGCCGCTTCAAACTTGCCTGCCTTGCCACCTTTTTTAGCTCCAGTAAAAGAACCTTCTTCATAGCCAAAGAGCTCTGATTCCAAAAGCTCTGAAGGAATGGCAGCACAGTTTACCTTAACGAACACGCCCATCGCACGACTGCTCTCATTATGAATCGAATGGGCAAATAATTCCTTTCCTGTACCGCTTTCTCCTAAAAGCAGTACGTTAGAATCACTTTTGGACACTTTTTTTGCTTGATGTTTTACATCCACAAATGCAGGGCTATTCCCTATTAAATGATCGAATGTATAGGAGGCTTTGTTTCTTTCACGAAAATCTCCTTTGTATTTCTTTAGCTCATGCTCAAGAGATTTTACCCGTTTCGCAAGAGCCGTGAACTGGTTAACATTTTCGAACAAAACTTTTCCTACTGCTCCAGTAACTTTACCATCTTTTAGAATCGGTGTACGAGTTGCAATGATATAGTTCTCGTTAATTTTTTGCAGATCTGCTACTTCTTGTTTCCCTGTTTTTGCAACTACGTGCATACGAGTGTTTTCAATAACCTCCGTCACATGCTTTCCAATCGAGCTTTCCTGCTCAATTCCGAGAAAGTCAGCATAGGCATGACTCAGCATTTGAACATATCCTTCTGTATCAACCATAACTACGCCATCATAAGCAATTTCAATAATATCCTTAAAAAGAAGCTCCTCTTGATGATCTATATGTTGAAAATGATTTTTACGATTGTTAGATAAAAGGAGATAAAGCCCATGTTCACCATCTAATGTTCTGATGATCTCTTTCCTGATAACCCCATTATGACCATTAAATTGAATGGGTGTATTGACCTGAGGCATGAGCTTTTTCTCCATTATCATGGAAATCTCAGATTCTAGCTGAGTATCCGTCAGGAACTCTGATAATTCAAGGTTATAAAAAATGATTTCGCTTTCATTTTTCGTAACTAAAACTCCAACGGGCAATTTATTTAAAATAGATTCAAATAACTCCATAGATTGAATATTATTATTCATACCCATTCTCCTAATTTTTACATTTCAAATTTATTATAACATAGGGAAAGCTGAAAATTAGAAGGAATAGACATGAAAGCAAATAAATGAGCCTTGTCTGTGATCGACTATTTTTCTCCCTTTCAGATTTTGAAATTTTATTAGTGAGATCTGCAAGAAATGTGCCAACTGATCGTACATTCACTCCCCTTTACGAGAATGGCCTTAAGAAAAAGTCATCATTTGATAACCTATAAATGATAACCCTTTCAAAATTCCGAAAATTATGATATGATTTTTTCAACCCTTCCCTGATCGTTTCATCAAAAAAAACCTTCCCTTTTACATTTTTCCCTTATTTCATTATGAAAAGCACACGTTATGAGGCAGATAACCATTACATTTTTTTTGGAGGAATGTAATATGGTTAAAGAAAAAGTAGTAGTCATTACCGGGTCTGCAAGAGGAATCGGATTTGAGATTGGAAAGACCTTTGCTGAAAATGGCGCAAAAGTAGTCCTATCCGATCTTAATCAACAAACCGTTGAGGAGTCCGCTGAAAAATTGAGAAACAATGGCTTTGAAGTAATTGGGCTAAAAGCGGACGTAACAAAAGAAGAAGAAATCATTCACTTAATCGAACAAACAAAAAACAAGTTTGGACGCGTCGATATTTTTATCAATAATGCTGGTCTACAGCATGTTTCCCCTATTGAAGAGTTCCCAACTGAAAAGTTCGAACTGATGATCAAAATTATGTTAACAGCTCCATTTATCACAACTAAACATGTATTACCGATTATGAAAGAACAGAAATTTGGCAGAATCATTAATATCTCTTCAATTAATGGTCTAATTGGCTTTGCCAACAAAGCTGCTTATAATAGTGCAAAGCATGGTGTCATTGGATTAACAAAAGTAGCTGCTCTTGAATGTGCATCAGACGGTATCACTGTAAATGCCATTTGCCCAGGATACGCAGACACGCAATTAGTTCGAGGACAATTAGAGGACCTGGCAAGAACAAGACAAGTCCCACTGGAAAATGTCTTGGAAGAAGTACTCTACCCACTAGTCCCACAAAAACGTTTGATTGATGTACGTGAAATTGCCGAGTACGCCGTCTTCCTCGCTAGTGAAAAAGCCCGTAGCATTACAGGGCAAGCCGTCGTCATAGACGGCGGTTATACGGCCCAATAAGAAAGCGAAGAGTATATACTCATGAACTAGATGGAAGAGCCATTAATAGATAGCAAAAATAACACTCGGTGGGAATGAAAAAGCCCCCCACTGAGTGAACATTTATCAGGGCTACGAATTGAACCAATAGGTATATATTTTTTTCAAATTAACTTTACATCATCCTCCACAACCTGGACTAATGTAGCATATGAATCAGTCATTTAGAAGATTAAATAAGAAGGTGAATGCCTAAGACCTCTTTGGTGTTCGGCATCGAATTATTCGCAAAGCTCCTCATATGAAGAATTTCATTATAAGTGCTCCTTTTCTCTCTTTAATATCCACGCTCTCGATTCACCACTCCAAGCAAAGGCTGATTATCTATGTACCGCTGTAAATTATCAACGAAGAACTGGCATACACCCCTGGTGGTGCTTGGTCCTGATAAATGAGAAGTTGTATAAACATTTGGCATTGTATATAGAACATGATCCTCTGGTAAAGGTTCTGTCTCAAAAACATCAAGAATTGCGCCTTGAAGATGACCTAAGCTCATAACAGAAACTAAATCGCCTTCATTTATCAAAGCACCGCGTCCAACATTTATTAAATAAGCTCTCGGGTTCATGGCTAGAAGAATATCACGGTTAATAAGATGTTTAGTAGCATCAGTTAATGGAAGAGTTAATACCAAATAATCAAGGCCTTTAACAAATTCTATCCATTCTTCTGAAGTAAAATGACGATCCACTAATTGAGCTTGCCTGCCACTAAAACTTAATCCGTGAACATTCATATCAAACGCTCGCGCTTTTCGTACAATTTCTGCTCCGATAGATCCAAGACCCGCTACCCCAATTGTTTTACCAGCAAGCAATTCTGGAATAAACGGATCCCAACGACGTTCTACTTGCGCTTGTCTCATACGGGATACATCTTTCAAAATAAATAAGAGATAAGTAAATACATATTCTGATATATAAGTACCGAATTGATCAACAATTCGAGTGATTGTCATGTGCTCAAGATTTGAAGTGTCAGAAATCAAATCATCGACACCAGCACCAATTGACTGATACCAGAGAACTGAAGCGGCTATCGATTCATCTAAGATTTCGATAGGAAATTTCCAGCCCAAAATAATCTCCGTACCAGGAAGATTTTTCCTTGCTTCCTCAAGTGTTGCCGCTGCTTTTACCTTTTTAAATCCATGATTGCGGACACATTTAGCATAAGCTTCAGCTTGGTTCGGGCTATATACAAGTATTGTAGGTTGGTATGTTCTCATCAAATCTCTCCTTCAACAGAAGCTTATTTTCAATACTATCTTAACTTTATTTTAGACGGAACAAAGGCGCAAGCGCCTTGATCAGCCCCGACAAGCATAAGACGATCAGGAATAGAAGGTGTTTTTTACCTTCAATTCCTGATCGTCTTATGACCTCGAGGGGCTAGGCGCTGGAGCTGGATGTCGTGCACCGATCCACAGTACAAGCATTTTATAATTTCTTAAACGATAAACAAATAAAGAGCCGACACATTACATGCGGCTCGCTTCTTCTTACTCATCGTGATCTTTTTTAAATTGCTCATTCTTAAATTCAAGATCACCTAACATTTGTATTAAACGGTCGATATCTTCTACGTCTGTAGCTTCCGGATCCATTGAGTCGATTACTTCTAAAAACATATTTAATCGGTTTGTTAAATATGATAGTTGTGAATCTTTATCGTGAACAGCGTTACCCATCTTCTCTCTCCTTTCAAGTAATTTCATCGTAGCTTATACACATTCACTTGACAACTTTCTACCAAAGGCAAAATTTCTATGATTAACGGCTTTCGAAAAGTTAGGAACAGATTAAACACTTTTCTACTCTCCAATTAATGATAACCATTATGGTTCATGATAAAATGATTGTTATGCCATTTGAAATGCGGAAGCACCTTGGCCAGCCTCAGGCAAATAAGACGACCGTGAATAGAAGGTGTTCTTTACCTTCAATTCATGATTGGCGGTAAACCCTAGAGGACTAGGAGCTGAAGCTAGACACAAAGCTAATTACAAAAGCTTATACTTTGTTATCTGTAAAATAAAGGAGTATCCTCATGAATTCTACAAACACTTTAATGCCAATTACAACTTCATATGACCCGTGGGAAGCTTATTTAGATGTTGAGCAATATGGGAAAATGTCGTTAACAAATATTGAATTTACAACAACAACGCTTTGCAATATGCGATGTGAGCATTGTGCTGTTGGGTACACATTGCAGCCAAAGGATCCAAATGCTCTTCCACTTGAGCTTCTTTTAAAAAGATTAGACGAGGTACCTACGCTCCGCTCTATAAGCATTACTGGCGGTGAACCAATGCTTTCTAGAAAATCGGTTGAAGGGTATGTCGTTCCCCTTTTAAAGTATGCCCATGAACGTGGAGTACGTACACAAATTAATTCAAACTTAACACTTGATTTAGAGAGATATGAAAAAATCATTCCTTACTTAGACGTCTTACACATTTCTCATAACTGGGGAACAATCGATGAGTTCGTCGAGGTCGGTTTTGCGATGATGGATCGAAAGCCAACTTATCAACAAAGGGCCGCTCTCTTTGAAAGAATGATTGAAAATAGCCGAGCACTCGTTCAAGCGGGCGTCATCGTATCCGCTGAAACAATGCTTAATAAACGAACTCTCCCTTATATTGAAAAGATCCATAAACAAATTGTAGAAGAGATGCTTTGTCAACGTCATGAAATTCACCCAATGTATCCAAGCGATTTTGCGAGTAACTTAGAAACATTATCTTTAGCAGAAATGCGAAAATCGATTCATCATTTATTAGATTTTCGTGATGAAAATGTGTGGATGCTTTTTGGTACATTACCTTTTTATGCGTGTAGCAATAAAAAAGAAGATTTGGAGCTGATTGAACGCCTTCGTCAAAGCAAAAACGTAACTGTTCGAAATGATCCCGACGGCCGCTCACGTCTTAATGTAAATATTTTTGATGGGAATATTATTGTCACGGACTTTGGTGATACACCTGCGTTAGGCAATATTCAGCATCATACACTACAATCTGCCTACGATAAGTGGATGGAGTCATCATTAGCTAAGACGCTAAATTGCCATTGCCCAGCTGTCAATTGCCTAGGACCAAATATCCTTGTTAAAAATAGCTATTATAAGGATATGGATTTTACAAAATTAACATCGAATCTGTAAGAAGTGAATGGACTGTTCATTCATTCGTTACTGAAAAGATGTACTTTACACGGAAACACCTAAAACCCACCTGTTCACAAACTTGAATAGGTGGGTTTTAGGTGTTTCTTTTTGATTGCATCTGATTAATAATTGTTTTATCATATATAAAATGCATGCACATGCATATATTTTACAGGAGGGAAACTATCATGAAAACAATTGATTCACCTTTTAAAGTGAAAGGGTTACAACTTAAAAATCGAATTGTCATGGCACCAATGTGTCAATATTCTGTGGATAAAGAAGATGGAATGCCAAACGATTGGCATTTTGTTCACTATGTATCAAGAGCTATTGGGGGGACAGGATTAATTATCATGGAAATGACGGGTGTAACACCTGAAGGAAGAATTACGAATCAAGACTTAGGTTTATGGGATGATGCTCAAATTCCTGCCTATAAGCGTATTGTATCCGAGGTTCATAAATATGGTTCAAAAATCGGTATACAAATAGCGCATGCAGGTAGAAAAGCGGAAGATGTAATCCAGCCTGTTGGACCTTCTACTATTCAAGGTGAAGCTTTATCCGAAGAAACAAAATATGGTGGACTTAAACAACCTCGTGCTTTAACAATTGAGGAAATCCAACAAACGATTGAGCAGTTTAAGAATGCAGCCAGAAGAGCAGTCGAAGCAGGCTTTGATACAATCGAACTTCATGGAGCGCATGGTTACCTCCTACATCAGTTTATGTCTCCTAGTATTAATAATAGAAACGATCAATATGGTGAAGATTTATCAAAATTTGGTGTAGAAGTCATTCGCTCAGTAAAATCTGTCATGCCAGAGGATATGCCATTAATTATGCGAATTTCTGCGATTGAATATATAGACGGCGGATATGGATTAGAACATTCACTTCGTATAGCTGAAAAGTACAAAGCAGCTGGCGTAGATATGTTCCATGTTTCATCGGGGGGAGAAGGCACACCAGGCACCTTAAAACCTGGTAATTATCCTGGTTATCAAGTCCCTTTTGCCCGAGTCTTCAAAGAGAAATTTGGAATCCCTGTTATAGCTGTTGGCATGTTAGATAATCCGCAAGTAGCGGAGGCAACCTTATCAAATAATGATGCCGATCTAATTGCGGTTGCTAGAGGAATGTTAAATGATCCATATTGGAGTTTACATGCAATTAAAGAAGTTACACGGAATGTAAACCCGCCATCACAATATAGCAGAGGAATTCGATAACAAGGAATGATATAATTGGGATAGTATTTTTGAAAGGTGATGGCTATGAATCAACCTGAACAATTAATCCATACTTGGTTAAACTTTTCAAAATTCCATAATAGAATTACGCAATCATTAGATTATTTACTTCACCAAAAATACCATTTAGGCTTGAATGAGTTTTATTTAATGATGTTTCTGAATGAAAATAGTGAAAAGAAACTCCGACTATCGCAACTTCAGAATATGGTCGGTCTTAGCCAAAGTGCTTTATCCCGCTTAGTTTCAAGACTTGAGCAACATCACCTTAACCCAGTGGAACGAGCTAGTTATGTTGAGGATAAACGTAGTGTTTATGCTGTACTGACTCCCAGTGGCCAACAACATATAAGTGATATATTGAGTGAGGTAAATATTATCTTACAACAGTCTCTCTCAGAAAAGGATATTATCAACCTAAGATTATTTGCTGAATAAAAGGAAAACTGGTTGGAGTTATTCACCAACCAGTTTCTTTACTAATATTCATTTCTTAATTTTTCAGTTAACGATCACCATTTTTTGTCCGACACCTTTTGTTCACTGTACATAATGAGTGTTTCAGATTGCCGAAATAGGAATAGCTTCTCCTTTTGGTACAGGTGGTTTAACGTTAGCTGGAATACCTGGTTTGTAACTTATTCCTTTTGTACTTTCTTTGAATTCAGCCTTTGCTTTTTCAAGAATACCATCTTGATCCAGCAGCAATTCGTAAGCAGATAATGCCATTATTTTTGCTGAATAGTGCATTCCCTTCAGACCGATTGATGAACCAAATGACGCCGTAGCCTGCCAAGTGTGGAATTGAACACCGAGTGGTGCGCAGGTGGTCATAATTTGCCCCATTGGAACAATCCAAGATACATCTCCTACATCCGATGATCCCCCAATGGATAAACCGAAATGACTCATGTTGTGGTAAAAGGCTGTATCAAGCATTTTGCTTGCATTCGCACTCATGAGATGATTTTTAGCATCTGCCAATACAGATGGATCAACTGTTTGGAGAAGTTCTTCAGCAAATTTCTCTTCCTCTTGGGTAAAAGTAAATGGTCCTGCAGCTTCCTCTTGCCTATACATAAGCTCATTCAACGTTTCGTTTGGCAATGTTTCATAGCATCCAGCTTTGATTTCCCAGCGTACTGAGGTCTCTGTCATCATAGCTGCCCCCTGAGCAACTTTTATTAACCTTTCCTCTAATTCCTCCACCTGCTTACGGTCTGCCCCACGTAAGAAATAATAAACACTAGCCTTATCTGGTACGACATTGGGTGCCATTCCCCCGTTTGTAATCTGATAGTGAATGCGGGTACCATCTACAACATGCTCCCGTAAATAGTTAGCACCGACATTCATTAACTCAACGGCGTCTAGTGCACTGCGTCCAAGATGTGGAGCAGCACCGGCGTGGGAAGTTCTTCCAGAGAAATAAAATTCGATTGCAGTTAATGCCTGCATACGGAAATTAGCTGTCGTATTGACCGTTCCAGGGTGCCATGTAAGGGCGCAATCTAAATCATCAAATATACCAGCCCTTGCCATAAACGTTTTTCCGGAGAGAAGTTCTTCAGCAGGGCACCCATAGTATCGAATGGTTCCTGGTAGCATTTCCGCTTCCATTCTTTCCTTAAGAGCAATCACAGCATTTACCCCAGCTGTTCCGAGCAAATTGTGACCACATCCATGTCCTGGGCCATTTGCAACGATTGGGTTATAATTTGGAGTGATATCTTGGGATAATCCTGGTAGAGCATCAAATTCACCAAGAATCCCTATGACTGGTTTTCCTTTGCCGTATTGTGCAACAAAAGCTGTTGGCACATCACCAATCCCAGAAGTAACCTCAAACCCAGCTTCTTCTAAAGTCTTACTTTGCAAGGTAGATGCAAACGTTTCATTATAACCTAATTCAGGATTCTCCCAAATTTGTTTGGCCAAGTCTGTAAATTTAGCTTCATTCTCATCCATCCATTTAGTAATGTTCGATTTCCCCATTTCTCCTCACCCTTTTCTTTAATGATTGACTCTGTGAAAGTTTAATGTTGAAAATAATCTATCAGTATTCATGCATATCGGTTTTATTTAAATGAATAACGCAATGGCTACTATTTGATCAACACGAATGTTTAAAACAGCCTACTGATTCATTCAATCCTGCGGTCAATCACTCAATTTGCTTTTTCTACGGCAGAATAATCTGTTGCTGTTTGGCTCTTTTTAGCTATTGGTAAGAAACAAGCAACAACTGCAGCGACTAGGCAGCATACCGCTAAGAAAATGAACGCAGCTTGGTAAGAACCTGTCGAAGCGATAAGGGCACCCATGATCATTGGCGAAAAAATACCTGCAGCTTGTCCTCCAAAATTGATAATGCCAAATGCAGTACCTACTACCTTCTGTTCCATAACCCGATGTGGGACTGTAAAGACAAAGCTCATGACAAATGACATAAAAGTAAAAGCAATGCTCTGATACATAATGACCTGGAAAACACTGGATGAAAGTGACATTAAATAAAGAGAAGCCCCTGTAATAATAATTCCAGTTATTACTCCATATTTTGCCTTCGAACCAACCTTATTAATGATTCTTCCACTAATAATCATCCCTATTGTTAGAAACAAGGTAGGAATCGCACTGAATAACCCAACTGATTTAAGATCGATTCCAAGCCCTTGCATTAAGTATGAAGGCATCCAGGACATAAGACCCCAATTTGTAACATTAACAAAAAAGAAGATTAATAGAACTTTCCATAAATAAGAATTGCGGAGCAGCTGTGTATATTCTTTTCTACTAGGCTTAACTGCTCCCCCAGAATTAGAGTAATTCCCTGCTTGTCTAGTAGATAGAAGGAACCAGACCACAAAAACAACACCTAATAGGCCGACCATAAAAAACACGTTCCGCCAACCAAATGCGACTAATAATGGGGCACAAAGAATCGGTGCAAGAGCAGCACCAAATGCATTTGAAGACATCATTGTGGATTGAGCTTTCGTCCTTTTATCAGCGGGAAAATAATCAGATATTGCTTTCGTACTTGCTGCAGGATATCCCCCTTCACCAATTCCAAAAAGAAACCGAATGAGAAGTAACGAAGTAAGAGACCAGGCAAGTCCAGACATTGCAGTAAATATCGACCAGGCCACAACAGCTGCCACGATGACTTTTCGTGATCCAAAACGGTCTGCAAGCCATCCACCTGGAATCTGCATTAATGCATACCCCATAAAGAAGGCACTTAGTACAATCCCTAATTTTGACGCATCAAGTGTTAAATCTTCTCCAATCTGTACAATTGCAAGACTGATAACAGTTCTGTCAATGTACGATATAATCCATCCAAAATAGAGAACCAGTAAAATCATTTTGCTGTTCGATTTGTTAGCGCTTTCATTCATTATAAAACCTCCCTTTGCAAAATGTGTGTAAATTAACTATAAAGAAACAAGCCATTAATGTCATTGTATAAATTCACATAATTTTCTGAATATCATTGTAAATTTCTACAATGTATAGGATGATAAATGAAGAATTGTACAATTAGTTAAGGGGTGAATTGTATGGAACAGAATGAGATGACAATGCGCGGATTCGATAGTGCTTTGACATACTATGTTTGGATGTTGTCTGGCACAGAAGAGTGGGTCCACTTATGTAACGCCCCACTTACCGATCATGAGCAAACCCTTTTTTTAAATGAAGATTTATGGCCGTATTCATCCGATATAGAAAGTCAGAACTATTCTACTTGCTACAATTCTCAGCTGGGCAGCCAATTGTTTGAGTTTGCAATGGAAGTTCCTAAATCAACTTTAATCCGCGCTTGTATACATTCCGGCAGAGCGCTATCTGAATTTGAGTGCGATTATTTTGTGCTGAAGGTCCGTAATTTGCTGCTTCAACAAACATTAGAGCAATATTGGCAAGAGAATGATGCATGGCTAGAGGGTTTGCATTCGCTCACCTCAATGCTTAAGTTGGATGAACTGTTAAACAACATTATGCACAACGTATTGATTGCGATTCCAGCAGTTGATCGTGGCTTTCTAATGCTTTATGACACTGAGACACAGAAGCTTACTCCAAAAGCAAATGTTGGATTTGGCCCGTCTATTTATGATTTCAAGACTAGCTTAGGTGAGGGTATCGGAGGGAAGGTATATCAGGGTGGAATCGGCGGTATCTTCAATACTGAACAAGGATTGACAGCGATGTCTAATGTTCAGGAAAACAATCTGAAAAATATAATGTCTGCAATGGGAGTTACGGATAAATTCCCCAATTTACTAGCAATGGCTGTTCCTGTAACAATGAACAAGGAAAAGATTGGTGTGATGATTGTCCATCAGATTACGAAAAAACGAAAGCTGACTCATACAGATTTACGCCAGCTGCAAGGTTTTGCTGATCAGGCAGCGATTGCTATTACTAACGCAAGACTTTTCTCAGAACTAAGGGAAACAAATGAATATTTAGTTAGACGAAACCATATTCATGAAGCTTTTACAAAACTGTCTTTAAAAGATTCTGATTTGATCATGATTGCGAAAACCGTTGAACGGATGATTAACCTCCCTGTTTCTCTTTTTGATGTAACTAAAAATGAATGGTATCCACATTACGCCCCGCTTTCAAAGAAGCTAAAAAATTCAGATTTATTAAATGGGTGGGAAGATTCTCTAAATACATTAACAGTTACGATTAATGAAATTCCTGTTCATTTGTATCCGATTGTAAATGAGGGGATTCCAATTGGTTTTTTTGTTGTGGAGCTTAAGCGATTACTATCTCCTATTGACACCGTAGTGTTAGAGCAGGGTAGTGCTTTGGTTGCACTAAAAATGGTCAATACCTATTCCATGACGGATATGTACTATAAACAATGTTATGAATTTTTTAATGAACTTCTCCAATATAAGGAGCCGAATCTGCTTGTTTCTAAATTAAAAGATTTTGGTCTTTCTCCAGACAAACCACTCTTTGTCACAGTCATGCAACTAAGTGGGAAGGCGCAAGTCAGCAAGAAGCTCGAAAGATACCAGAGAAAGCTAATTGCCGCTCTACATAGTGAACTAAAATCTTTTCAGTATCTTCTATTTGGTTTTCAGGATAAAGTGACAATCATCATAAATGTCTCTTCTGAGTCCCAACAAGAAGTTGCAATCAAAAAACTGGAGAAGGTGGTAAATTCATGGGAAAATAAAGGTGCACCAGTCCTTATGGGAGGTATAGGGATGTTTTACCAAGGTCTTGAATATGTTGCGAAGAGTTTTGAAGAAGCGAATAAATCATTAGCCTATATCTCAAATCGTGAAACTCCTGGCATTATCAGTTATGAAAGTATTGGCATTAACCGATTGTTTATAAATCAGCAAGTTGAGGATATTAAACAATTTATTCAGGAGGTGTTCGCACCACTCCATTCTCCTAAGGCCAAGTCAAGTGATCTGGAGTTGACACTGAGAACATACATTGCAGCTAATCAATCTATATCCGAAACAGCAGAACGCCTGCATATTCATCAAAATACACTCTACTATCGAATAAGAAAAATTGAGGAAATACTTGCAGTCAATCTAAACGATTCTAGTGATCGGCTTAAATTGCTCCTAGCTTGTCATCTTAGTGATTTGTACTGAAATTTTCATCCTAATACAATAGTAAATGAAGGATTAGGATGGGAAGGGTAAATTTAAAAATAAAAAAAAGGAGGATTAAGTAACGACTTTAAATAAACAGAAAAAAGGCTTAATGCAGCTCATGTTCATTTAACATTGAAAGAAGCTGTCCGACAAGTCCCTATGAAATTACTAAAAACGCCAAACCTAGACGTATCAATGTTTTGGCGTTTTTTCGTTTTTTTATCGTTTATGCATGAGTTTATACATAAAAAAGGGAGATTTCTTAAAAAAAGGATGCTTGAGAATCGCTCTACAACGAAATGAAAAACTATAAAACCTTTTCATTCTCTTTCAATTCAAAATTCAGAAGATCCTAATCTTCAGTAATCATTCCCTCCGAGGAAGAACGCTTAGAATTAAGTAGTTCGTATTCATTACCTTTTGTAACTTCACAGTATCATGCGGAATTGATAATCCTCTTTCCTGAATAGCTCTCCCCGTTATTTTCTATTTTTATAACGCTTACATTATTATGCACGCTTGTTTTCTGGATAGGACGATGTAACAGGCTTTCTCCCATAATTGCGGAATTGATGCTCCAGCTGTTCAAGTGTAAGCCCTTTTGTTTCCGGCAGGAATTTAGCTACGAATGTGATGGCTAAAACACCTAGTACGACGAAAATATAAAATGCTCCTGATAAACCGAGGCTTTCTAAAAAGACTGGGAATAGGCATCCAACGAAGAAATTCGCTACCCATAAACATAAAACTGTTACTCCCATACCGATACCGCGTATTTGCAGTGGGAACATTTCAGACAGCATCAGCCAGGTTACCGGCGAAATCGCAGCCTGCTGGAAGGCAAGGAACGTAACCGTTAAAGAAAGAACAATATATAGAGAATATAAGCTTGCAAGATATTGCTGACGAGTTGAATATGAGCCAGTATTATATATCCCACGCGTTTAAGCGCACGACTGGGTACTCGCCGATGCAGTACGTGATTCGGCGACGGATTGGAGAGGCACAGTCATATCTTTTTTCGACGGATAAGACCGTAACAGAGATTGCCTATATTGTTGGTTACAACAGTGCAAGCAACTTTAATAATGCGTTTAAGGAAATGGTCAACATGTCGCCGCAGAGGTACAGAGAATTTTCGAGGCATCAACCATAAAAGGGCAAAATAGAGTGTATATAAAATGCTTGAAAAATAAAACGATGATTAAACAGTGAGAATTAGATTAAAAGTCTGATTTTCACTATTTTTTTTGAGAGTTATAACTGCTTTGTTTGTAAAAGCAAGAATTGAAAATACAGAATAGTGATATGCGGATAAAATTTACCCCTTTTATTCCGGATTTCCGCTATTAAGCAGTTCTATATAAGTAATTAAATTATTTTTTGTCCGCAAAATATGATATTCCACTGCTGCTCTAACCTCAGCAGAATCTCCCCGTAAAACTGCTTCATAAATCATTCTGTGCTCCCTATGTATTAATCACTAAAATTCGAATAGAGCCATTTTTAACGTTAAAAAGACCAATACGCATCACCCACGTATTGATCTTAACACTCGCTTATCTAGGCTGATTTGATGTAACAAAGCCAAATGATGCATGGTCTTGCAACGGGATCCAAGCGCCTATTCCTTGTGACGTAATATTTTTGACTACTATGCTTTTCTTATTACCTTTCAAAACTAAATATACTTCACCATAGGTTACTTTTCCTTTTTCATTAACAGCAGGGGCATAAGCGTATAAATAGCCTAGCTTTTTGGGAGGAATATTGTATACTTGATCCTTTTTCGTTCCTGCACCAATAATTGTATCAAAGGAAAGAGGTAGGTTTGTTTTCTGCATAGCCTTTAAGAGCATCATTTTCTTTACATGCTCTGACTCAGGTACTTTTGCAGTTAACCCACCTTTTACCGATTTTTGTGCTTCCTGCTTATAATGAACTTGGACAGGCGCTTTTCCACCCCGATTATCCTGATAGTTCGTATTGATTTTTTGATATTCCCAATTTGTAGCGGTTTCAGTCGATTCGTAGTTAAGCGCCCAATCTCCTAAATAAATCGTTGCGCGATAACCAAATGCGAGGGGCGCATCTGAGATTGTTGATTCATTTAAAATCCGAATCAAATCTGGGTTCTCAATGGGAACATCTGAAGAAGCAATCAAGCTTTTCGTTAGTTCACTTGGTTGGAGATATGGCAAGTCCTGAGTTGGATTTGGATAAGTATTCTCCTTCGATATCTCCATCACTGAGCTAGGAATTTTGGGCTTTTGCTGTTGTTTTCCTTCTGCTAGTACAGAACTTGAAAAACTAAATGATAAAAGCAATACAAGAGAAATGAGCAACCTTATTTTCATTATTTCTACTCCTTCCAAAAATGCATATCATTAGTGTTTTCAAGTATAAATTTGTTTATACTATCAGATTCTTAAAGATGATGAAATGAGGAAAACAAGGCCAGTCTAGGTGTAAAATAGAATAACCAAAATCCCCTCTACGATTTATCTTTTGGCTGTTTTAGTAAACTTTGTTGTGTTTAAACTTACTTGATTTCTAATTCAACTTTTCGAAATGATGTATCGTCCATAATCATGATTTATTGTCTGAACTTGAGATTTTTTGTCCAAGCTCAAGATTTTATTGTCTGGTTTTGAATTTTATTGTCCGAAATAACCAAGATATCGACTAACCTTCAATTTTCGACATATTTTTAGACCCGCTCTGTAACTGCTGTTAATCTTTTTATGTTTAAAAACAACAATCTTTTAGAAAAGAGCCTATCTTTTAATTAAACTCTCATATCCTTTGGCAATTGGAGTATTCATCCACTGAATAATAGGGCCAATGAGAAACGTGATTAAAATCGTTCCTATTCCAATTGGTCCTTGCATAATCAATGCTAAGATTAATGCACTGATCTCTCCAATCGTTTTTGCCACCATGAAATTTAGACGAAACCTCTTATTTAATGCGAGCATGAACTGATCAATGGGATTCGCAGGGAATTTTGTTTGCAAATACATGGCTACACCGATCGAAATCAATACAATTCCACTTAGTAGTGAAATCACTTGATGAAAAAACTGTTCAAATACAACATTTTTCATAACCACTGTTAGCCAAAAATCAACCGAAAAACCAATGAGCAGAATTGTAACTAACGCAAGAAAATTAGGCTTTCCATTCACGATAATTGCATTTAAAAACATCATTATAATTCCGATAATAATAACCCAACTACCAACTGTTAACCCAAAGGCATGTGATAGTCCTACGTTTAACGCATCCCATGCTCCTGCGCCAAGATTAGCTTTAATCGTTAATGTAGCACCTAACCCCAAAAAAAATAGACCAATCAAGTAAAATAATATTCTTATTTTCATCATTACGTTCCTTTCTCACAAATGCTATACAATATGCGGACAGTCTTACTTTAAGACATTTATTAAAATAAATAAACAAATTTTTTATTTATTTACAATTTTTTTAAAATTGTGTAATATAATTGTATACGCTTCCAACCGATGTAAGTTGCCAGCATTTTTGGAAGCGTTATCATAACTCTAGTTATCTGTTTCGTCCTACACAAACTTAAAACTCTGTGCATCTTGCACAGAGTCTCTTTTTGTAGAATGAGGAAAAGGAACAGTTCCCCCAAACTAGTTCATTCTTTCTAAATCGGTTTTTAAAAAGATACGTTTCGGTCAGATAACTGGTGGTGTACTTGTTTTTTTCTCCCCTTATTGAAATAGGATATTTACAAGGATACCTAATCTCCCTTTCATTTTGGGTAGTAGCAGCTAAGTATATTGAACGATATCCTATAATAGATAAAACCCAATCCCCATGATTATATATGCTGCGAGTAATGTCGCTCCTTCAAACCAGTTTGTATCTCCATCATTTGTGATCGAAATCGTCAAAAGTACAGCTGTCACCATAGAGATTAACTCTGGCAGGGTAAAGACGAGCGGCATTTTCACTGTGAAAAACAATGAAATTAACACTAATAAAGGTGCCACAAACATTGCGACTTGCAATGTTGAACCGATCGCAATTTCTACGGCGATATTCATTTTGTTTTTATACGCCATAATGATTGCTGAAGCATGTTCGGCAGCATTCCCTACAATCGCAACGATGATAACCCCGATAAATAGCTCTGACCATCCAAACTGTTCACCAACCGTGTGAAAAGTATGAACAAGATTTTCTGACACATATGCGACAGCAATTGTTGAAAGCAATAAGATAATGATTGCTTTCTTCTTAGACCACTCCGGCTCCTCATGCTCTTCAACTACATCCGAATGATGCTGATATGCACCACGATGTGTGACAAGCTTGAACAACAGCGCTGCTAAATACAAAACAATTAAAATAACGGAAACCCCTATACTAAGTGACAGTGTCTTTGTTTCGTTCATATTGAACGCAAACACTTCTGGAATGACAAAAGCAACAATAACAGCAAACATTAATAGTCCAGAGTTATGACGCGCATCGTAAACATTAAACTCCTGACGTTTAAATTTTAAACCTCCCACAAAGAAGCTTAATCCAGCTACAAGGAGAAGGTTGCCTAGTACGGAACCAGTTAAAGATGCTAATACAACCCCGACTAGCCCTTCCTTTAAAGCAAAGATAGAGATAATTAACTCTACTGCATTTCCAAATGTTGCATTTAATAACCCACCAATTCGAGGACCAGCTACAATTGCTAAGCTCTCTGTTGCTCTTCCCATGAAACCGGCAAGTGCAATAATTGTCAGACAATAGACAGCAAACATGATGACTGACGGCCAATGTAAAACACTACCTATTACAGAAAGTGGAATACCAATAATGACGAAAATAGTAAATATCCGATTTACCAATACATTCACCTATCCTCACGATTAGAATGACATTTAAACCAATACTTGTTTTATGCAAATTTGTATCAATACATACATTATTTTTACATTCAAATGATGATTGGTTTTATTATTGTCCTTCTAACAGAGGGTTTTATTCTGTTTAGATCTGATTAAGCATAGAATGATGGCTTATCCTACCAACTATGCAAGCTCACATGTTTCCTCAATCAGGATGTTTCCTTTAACCGCTTGAGCCATTGGACAGATTTTATTAGCTAATTCAACTGATTTTAGAACCTTATCATAAGATAACTTTTCCCCTTTAACACGGTAATGAATGCGGATTTTATCAATTCGATTTTCATTCACTTTATTCCGCTCAACATGCACAGTAATAGCTATATCTTCTATGTCCATTCGCTTCTTCGTTAAAATTTGCCTTAAAACGCTTCCACTACATCCAACAATAGAAGAAATCAGCAGTTGATATGGACGAAAGCCGTTAACATCATCACCAGCTATATGTAAATCTCCGTATTCTGTCGTTGTATAGAAACCAGCTTCCTTCATTAAAAATTCCATCATTTTACCTCTTTCCTTTTTCTTATCATTGTATATGATTTTCAACATCCATAATAGCTTGATTATCTTATTATGTTTCTTGAATTCTTTTCTATTTCATTATAGGATGCAAAGAGGCAATTTACATTTTAGAATTAGAGGTATTGATAATGAATAAGCAGAGTATGCGATTTTGGATTCTCGTCTCAATCGTAGGAATATCGGGTTTTAGTCAAGGAATGCTTCTCCCGCTCATAGCAGTTATTTTTGAAAATAGTGGCGTTTCCTCAAACTTAAACGGCCTGAACGCAACTGCACTATATATTGGGATATTATTAGTATCGCCTTTTATGGAAGAACCGCTCCGAAGATTTGGATATAAACCGATCATTATCCTTGGCGGACTTCTTGTCGCGATCTCACTAGGGTTATTCCCACTGTGGAAATCATTTTGGTTTTGGTTTGCACTACGTCTCATTATTGGAATTGGTGATCATGCCCTGCATTTTGGAACACAAACATGGATTACTACCACTTCATCAGAAAAGAATCGTGGGCGAAACGTCTCTCTTTACGGGTTATTTTTTGGTGTTGGCTTTGCAGCAGGACCATTAATGACGCCTTTAATTACCATCCATGAAGCACTTCCTTTCATTCTTTCCTCCGCTCTTTGCTTTATTGGGTGGTTATTGCTGTTCCTATTGAAAAATGATTATCCAGAACAAACCATTGAAGTCAATTCACTCAAAGAAACAATGAAACGTTTTGGTACCGCGTGGAAATATGGATGGGTAGCTTTTTTGCCTCCGCTAGGATACGGCTTTTTAGAATCATCCTTAAATGGGAGCTTCCCGATCTATGGATTACGAATCGGAATCGATCTGACAAATATATCTATTTTGTTATTTTCATTTGCCATTGGTGGTATTTTGTTTCAGCTTCCGCTTGGCATGATTAGTGATAAATTTGGTAGAAAAACGATTTTGATGTCCGTTTTGTTCATTGGAGTTGTTAGTTTTACATTTGCTAGCTTTGTTGAGGACTCCATTCAACCTTTAACAGCTTGTCTTTTCATTGCAGGAATGGCTGTCGGTTCCACTTTCTCATTAGGCATTAGCTATATGAGCGACTTAATGCCTAAGAATCTATTGCCTACAGGTAATTTATTATGTGGTATTGCATTTAGTGTCGGAAGCTTACTTGGGCCTTATTTAGGCGGAATGTTTATTGCGTATACTGAAAACATTAGCTATTTTCTTATTATTAGCAGCATGCTACTAGCTATTTTTATCGCTATTACAGCATATCGCCCTAAATATGTCACCCAAATTGAATACGCGAATAAAAAAGCTTCGTAAAACTAAGAATGGGCTGACAAATTTGTTAGCTCATTTTTACAATCTTTTTTAAAAAAGGTTGAACATTCTAAATTATCTGTTATATAATAATACTAACAAGAATAAGCTGTATCATAACAACAAAAAGGGAGATGAGTGATACGATGTTGAATAGACAAGAGCGCACTAATATGATTGAATTTATTGAAAAAATGAAGGGAATTGATAGAACTTCACTTCTTTATATGACAGATGCGGATATCGAGCATATTTATAGCACAGTTTATTACACCTACATTGAGCTTGCTGAATAGAGGAAGGACTTAACATTCTCAATGTCAACAATAGAAAAATGGCTGACTAAAGAATAATTCTTTAGTCAGCCGTTTTTCTTTGTAATATCAGAATTTATAATTTTTAGCTTCGAAAATTGTCCAGCTCCAGCGCCTAGCCCCTCTTGGGTCTAAGCCTGAGGCTGAACAAGGCGCTTACGCTTTTCTTTTAATGATAGCCGTTCTGCCCGTTAGCGCTACCACTTGTCTTTTGTTTTGGTTTACTGTTTGAATTTTGCTTGTTGTGGCTACCGCCTTTTTTTGTATGCTTTGTCATCATAATCCCCTCTTTCCGTGGAAGTAAAGACTAACTGTCTTCATTCAATACTATTCCACATGAATCACGTAAGTATGAGATGAAGGAATTGGAAAAACATTAATACACATCTTTCCTTTTATATAGTAGTCCATTTAACTCCCCACCTAAGATAATGATCATTCCTGATAAATACAGCCAGATCATTAATACAATGACGCCACCTATGCTACCATAATGTGCACTATAGTTCGCAAAATTTCCTACATAATAAGAAAAGGCTGAAGAAACAACAATCCAACCAGCTGTTGCAGCAATTGAACCAGGTAACACATCTTTTAGATGTAAATGTTTGTTAGGTGCAAAGAAATAAATCGCTGTAAATACAAGTAACAGAATTATTCCACTGACAAGCCATCGAAATGTATTCCAGACTGATAAAAATTGCTCCGAGAATCCAAAGTTCGCAAAGATAAAAAGTCCAATCTCCCTACCAAACACAGGTAGTAATAATGCAACGACAATGACAAATACCATCGCAATGGTCAGTAAAATAGCCATACCACGCGCAACAAGAAACGGCCTACTTTCATCAACTCCATATGCTCGATTTAATGCTTTTACAATTGCATTCATTCCATTAGATGCTGACCAAAGTGTCGCAATAATACCGAAAGATAATAATCCACCATTTTTTTTATCAATGATTTGGTCAAGTATCCTATCGATCATTTGAATCGTCTCATCAGGAGCAAATTGCTTGATGACACCAAGAACATCAACCTGAGAAATAGGTAAGTAACCTATCAGCGTAATCAAGAAAATCAGAAATGGAAACAGGGACAAGAGAAAAAAATAAGAAAGTTGCGCAGAAAAGCCAGATACTTCATCATTAGCAAATCGTTTTAGTAGTTCTTTATAAAATGAGCCTTCTCTAAACATACATTCACCTCATGAGCGCTGATGTTTTGAAATAAATCTCTCCTTTGATTCTTGTAGCAAATTTACTATTTGTGGTGTTGTTTCTTTTAGCTCTTTTACTTTTTCATTGATAAAAGAAATATCCTCTGACACTTCTTGAACCGTATCTTTTACATCCTCAACTTTTTGCTTTACTTCATTTGTAAATGACGTCGGCTCTTTTATATATCCCTTTATTTTAGAAGAAGCATTTTTTCCACATGCTACAACATCTTGACGTGTGCGTCTGTCAAATAAAGAAACAGCAGCACCTACAAGGGCACCCACTAGCATCCCTGTTAACAACTTATTTTCATTTGCCATAAAGTTGTCCCCCTTTTTAAAGCTTATGAATTTTTTTGATTTCCTTTAACAGATTTTCACAGCTTTGTGTGACCATTTCATATACCTCATCAAAGTTCCCAGTATAATAAGGGTCAGGTACATCCGCAATCGGATAATCCTCAATATAATCAAGAAGTCGTGCAATTTCTCCCGACTGTTTATAGCCCGCTAGTCGTCTAATATTCCCAATGTTTTCATTATCCATGCCAATAATATAGTCAAAGCTATTCAGATCATCTTCCTTAAGCTGTCTTGCCTTCTGCCCTTCATAGGATATTTGATTCTCATCTAATATATGACAGGTTCCCTCATGAGGTGGTTTTCCGATATGCCAACTACCTGTTCCAGCTGAATCAACAGTGATTTTACCTTCAAGACCTTCCTTTTGAATTAAATGTCTCATTACCGCTTCAGCCATTGGTGAACGGCATATGTTCCCTAAGCAAACAAATAATATTTTTACCATATTTCCCCTCCTATAAAGTGAGACTTATCTTAATCTTTGTGGGCAGTTATCCCCCTATCTTCTTTGTTGCTCTTGAATCTTGAGATAGAGTGATTACTGTCCTCCAAGAATAGGATAAAATGTCTCCAGATTTTTTCAAGTAAAAGCAAGGTGCTTATTACAATGATAATCTTTCCTCAAGAAGTTTTCCTTATATTTCAGATAATTTTCTATAACTAGAGAAAATGTTGACATTTACGTTGCTATTTCAGAATACCCTTCAATAAGTGACCTAGCAGGACATTCCTGACAAGTGGTCACCAGACAAAACACAAGGGGGATGGTATAGATTATGATGGAACAACTAGAAGCAATCATCGGTAATGTTAGTAACTTTATTTGGGGGCCTCCACTTCTTATTTTAGTGGTTGGTACAGGTTTATTTTTAACATTTCGGTTAGGTTTCTTACAATTTCGGATGCTGCCGTATTCATTAAAATTAGCTTTCTCAAAAAATCAGGACAAAAAGTCAGATGGCGATATTTCTCACTTCCAAGCACTGATGACCGCTCTAGCTGCTACAGTCGGAACCGGAAATATCGTTGGGGTGGCTACTGCTGTTTTACTTGGTGGACCTGGTGCCATTTTTTGGATGTGGATTACAGCACTCGTGGGTATGGCTACGAAATATGCTGAGGCGATTTTAGCTGTAAAGTATCGTGTAAAGGACAAAAACGGAGAAATGTCCGGTGGTCCAATGTATTATTTAGAACGAGGATTAAAGCAAAAATGGCTAGGGGTACTTTTCGCGATCTTCGGGGCCATCGCTGCGTTTGGTATTGGGAACATGGTTCAATCTAACTCTGTTTCTGGTGTCATGCAGTCAACGTTTTCTGTCCCTCCTGTTGTTACAGGTATTATTATTACAATCTTTACCGCTCTTGTCATTTTGGGTGGCATAAAATCAATTGGACGAGTAACTGCCTATTTTGTTCCTATTATGGCCTTATTTTATTTAATTGCCGGATTAATTGTCTTAATCATGAATGCTAGCATCGTTCCAGATGCACTTGCGCTTATTTTTTCTGATGCATTTACTGGAGAAGCTGCTGCTGGTGGTGCAATTGGTACTGTCATCCGCTGGGGTGTAGCTCGTGGCGTGTTCTCTAATGAGGCGGGTTTAGGTTCAGCACCAATCGCTGCCGCAGCTGCAAAAACGGATTATCCCGGGCGACAAGCTCTTGTATCAATGACACAGGTTTTTATCGATACAATTATCATTTGTTCAATTACAGGAATCACGATTGTTATGGGTGGTCTTTATACTGAGGGAGCAGAGGGGAATGCCCTTACTTCGATCACCTTTGAACACTTCCTTGGCCCAATTGGCTCCATTATTGTTGCGATCGGCTTGCTTCTCTTCGCCTATTCAACCATACTTGGCTGGTCCTATTATGGGGAAAAATGCTTCACCTACCTGTTTAGCGAATCCATTGTCAAATACTATCGCTATGCATTTGTCGTTGCCGTTTTCATCGGTTCAGTCACCACTATTGATATCGTATGGGGAATTGCCGATGTTATGAACGGACTCATGGCCTTACCAAACTTAATTGGTCTCCTCGGATTATCAGGTGTTGTCGTAGCAGAAACGAAGAAGTTTTTAGATGTGGTGAAGGAAGAAAAGAAACAAAAAAGAGAAGGTTCCACTTCATAATAGCATCGCTTTAAAAATTGACAAGTTTTTGAATGCTTGTATGTATTTCATGATACAATAGCTGTAAATAGGTAAAGTAGAAGCGCCTTGCTTAATTCCGGGCAATAAGCTGCTCATGAAGGTCGTATTTACTTTCATTCATGAGCAGTTAGATTAGACACGAAAACTTAGTTCATAAAACGGGATACCTTTAAGAAGTACAGGCGCTTGTTAATAATAATCAGTAAAAACAATACATAATTTCTATGATTAGAAAGGATTGAAGAACATGAACTTAACAGAAAAATCCGTTGAAAATGTAGACTATATGATTGAGCAAATCAAAGAAAAACTAAAAGTACTTAACTTTGGTGCAATTAAACCCTCTCACTTTGATGAAGAGATGTACGAAGAGCTTAAAGATATTTACGAACTTGTCATGAAAAAAAACACATTCAGTCCAAATGAAATGCAAGCAATTGTTGAAGAATTAGGAAATCTTCGCAAACGCTAATATTACGCATTCTGACCTCCTCCTTTTCTACATACACATGTAAAAAGGAGGAGGTTTTTTATGTTAAATTGGTGGTTAACAACACTCAGTTTAGTTGGATTCCTCGTGATACTCATTGGCCTTGTGCTATTTGCCTTGAAAAGAGCTGTGAACACGGAAGATCCCCATCGGATAGATCCTATACCAATTGAAAATGATGATACCGAAAAAAAGAAGGAATGAACGAAAACCTCCAAATTGAGCATTGATTTCCGCTCAAGAAGGGGGTTTTAGACTTTTTTTCAGTCGGTTATTCCTTAATTAAACGTTTGTTTAACTATTGTTTGCAGGGGTATCATCGGGGTTATGTCTTTTCAGGATTGGTTTTTTGTGCAGATTGAACCATCTTTTCTGGTTATTGAACCATTTACTACCTTTATTGAACCACTTTCCATGCAGCTCGAACCATTATTTTTAACTTATTTATAGGATATATATGGTGTTTTTGAGGCTGACCCTTTAGCTTGAAGTCATTCTCTTTTCTTGTAAGCACAATTGTTCAATGTCCCCAATAAATTCAATTATCATGTTTTCATAACCTACAGGATCGGTATTATACGCCTCAGCATGACCTGCTCGTGGGACTAAATATAGCCTTTTATGTTCTTTCTTACGTTTAAACATATCTAACGTCATTTGTAGTGGGATAAATGAGTCCTCCCTTCCATGAATGAAAAGGATCGGTGTTTTTGTTTTTTCAAGGCCTTTTATCGGAGAAATATCAGGAAAGCTCCATCCATGTCTCAGCTTTACGAGAAAACTAAGCAAATCAATTAAGGGATAGATTCGTAGCTTAAAATCGACTTTCAATCTAAATCTTAAGAGCGATTGAAAATCACTAAATGAACAATCTGCGATACAAAATTTCACACGCGGATCCCGCTTACTGATCTCCAAGGCAGATGCTGCACCTAATGACTCTCCAAGTAAACCTATAAAGGCTCTTTCACCCATACTAAGTACTAGATAGTCAATCCATGCTTTTAAATCATCCTTTTCATAAAAACCAAACGATGTATAATTCCCACCACTTAATCCATGATATCTGTGATCACATAATAAAACATGGAAGCCTCTTTTTTGAAACATCTCTACATACTTAAAGCTTCCGAACAGTGACCACGAAATACCATGTGCGATAATAATGATTTTTGTTCCTTTTTCTACGGGAAATAACATTCCATGTAGCTTATACCCATGATAAGACTGAATAAATAATTCTTCTTTTTTTATTGAATGAAAAATCTGGTCATCAATTTCTCCCTTTTGAATCCCAAGTTTATAGGTGTTTTCATAAGAGAACCTTTTTGGTGCAAGCAAAAGGCGACTAACTAAAAATAAGACAGCCACACCGACAATGGCAAACATCAACACAGATACGCCTAGCCAATGCCACATGAATATCACATCCCTTCTATGCGCTTTTCTATATGTTATTAAAAGCGCCTAGAAAAGGTGAAAAATCAAAAAAACACCACCTCAAGCTAACCTTTTGCGGTAGTGTGTCACTTTAAATTGTCCACTGATCATGCACAATAGCTACTAGCTTCCATTCACCTTGCCCATCCTTTTCAAACACAAGGTTCAAAGCCTTCCAATCCATATTTCCATATTCCTCAGTGCCTTTAATAAAGTATTCGATCGTATGTGAATCAGGAAAAACCTCTTTGATATTTCTAATCATGTTCCCTCTTGATTTTACGTTATCAAACTCAATTTCATCTGCATGTTCATACGGTCCGTCATAAATAAATTTAGAATAATACTCACTTGGTGTTAACTTAATCTGTTCTCCACTACCATCATAAGTTCCCCATATATAGGACTCATGATCATCGAAGAAGCCCTGTACGATTTCTTTCTCAAATGTAACCGCATCCTCTTTGATAAATACATAGGGTGAGAACAGTAGCCCTTTTTCAGGGTGTACATATTCAGATAATTCTTTTGCATTTTTCTCCTTTAAAAGTTGTAAAACTTCATCAGCCTTTTCCTTTACGAGGACGTTATCATCTACTTCTTGTTGATCTTCATTATTTTCTTTCTCAATGTCACCTGTCTCTGACTCCAACGCCTCATCTATTCCTTGCTCTTCTTCAACATGATTAGATACCTCTTCGTTTTCAATTTCATTTACCTTCTCATTTCCACAAGCTGTAGTAATAAACGCGATCATAAGCAAAAATAGCAAAATGGATTTTTTCATCATGCTCCTCCTCTTAGTCTAGTTACTACCTCTTCCCCAACTAGTTCGATTGAAAACAAGAAGTAAGTAATTGATACTACGTTGTCCGCTAGTATATATTGCTGTTCAAAAACTACTTTTCAAATTGCTTAAAGACCTTCTCTTTATAAAAAGCTGATGATTTAGACTCTAGTGCTTTCCTTTTCTTCATCAAAACCTCTAATCTTATTTGCTTTTCGTGCTTTTTCGTTTTGAGACGCTGACTCTCTTCGCTACTGTCACAAGAATCAAGTAAATTTTCAATCGTTATTAGCTCTTCCTTTAAACGCTCTGTCTCGCTTATCATATTTGAATTTTTCAACACTTTATATGCAATACGAAGATCTTCTGGAATATGCGACAAATCTTCTAACTGCAATGGTTTTCCTTGACCTGGCAGGTTTTCAAACTCACCTTCTTTTATTGCAGTTCGAATTTTATCTTCAGCAATAAGTGAAAAAATATCCACATAGACCACTCTCCTTCTTTCATTATATTATTAGCTTAACATATTTATCCCCGTCTAAAACGAGGCTTATCAGAGCCTTACGGGTAGTCATTCTCAACTTAGTTTCTTTGCTATACTTAAATATTGAAGTAAAATTTACCTTGGTGCTATTTTAAACAAGACAAAATAGTTCGTTTTGTCTCTTTACAAGTTGCTCGGAAGTCTGCATTGCTCTTGTCTTAGTAATATGATAGAAATACAAAGGAATCGTACCTAAAAGCAGTAAAATGCCAGGTCCTAAATTTACCAGCATGTTTATTCCATCTACTACTTCCGGCGTTTGTTTTGCATGAGCCACATAGTCAATTGCTCCTAGTACAGTTGCACTCAAAGCCCCAACTAAGGCGCTTACAATTTTGGTTATAAGGCTTGTAAAAGAATAGATCGCACCATCTGCACGTACGCCTGTTTTTAATTGATTCTCATCTATAAGTCCATGTATTATCATATGCCCCACCACTACCTTCTTCTCGACGAGATAGTATGAGTGGAAACAATCTAGTTTCTTTATAAGTGATAGTACATTTGGATTCTTCTATTTCCCATGACATTTTGATTATTAATCCTTCAGATTTTTAACTCTAATGTCGGACTAACTAACACACTACAAGTAATGAGACACAAAAAAGGTGACATGAATGTCACCTTTTTCATAAAACCTATTAAAACGAATTATTCCTGTGAAACAGATCAACTTCAATGATGAATCATTTCCTTTTCATTTGCTCTCTCATCGACAGCTGTATATGCATCCTGAAGTTGTTTTTCTAATTCCTCTTGAAATAAATGTTCTTGTTCGATCGTCCAGTCTAATACAGATGCCATAAAGCTAATGATATGATCCTTCCATTCTCTTACCCAATTTATATCAAATAGTAATGCTCCTGTTCGACGATAGAAAAAGTCGATGGGCTTTGTTGCCATTTCTTCTTTAATCGAATACATTACTTGTAAAAATACATAAAGTGGTAACCCACTTTTTCTTACATTCTCCATATGCATCTGGCTAAATTGAAAAACCTTGTCAACATTTGATCCATATCGCTTCACTAATCTCTCAGCTTGCTCTCTTGTAAGCCCTAATTGAGTACCCATTTTCACCTTTTCTTCAATAAAGGCAGGAAACTTTTTGGATCCGCCAAAATCTCCTCCAGAGATTGGCAAGTTTTTTGTCTTGCAAGCTGAGAATGTTCTGTTTTCTTCTTCATTAAATTTCTTCGCAAGCAGATCAACAATGATTTCAGCCATTTTTCGATATCCCGTCAGCTTCCCGCCTGCAATCGTGATGAGCCCTGAGTCAGATGTCCATATCTCATCTTTACGAGATATCTCAGAAGGATCTTTTCCATCTTCATGAATTAATGGTCGCAATCCCGTCCAGCTCGATTCAATATCTTTTACGGTTATATTTAATGAAGGGAACATAAAGTTGATGGCATTAATGACATATTCTCGATCATTTACTGTCATTCTAGGATAAGCGATATCCCCTTTGTAAACTGTATCTGTTGTTCCTACATAGGTTTTTTTGTCTCTTGGAATGGCAAATACCATTCGGCCATCAGGTGTATCAAAATAAATTGCTTGTTTGAGCGGAAAACGATGTTGATCAAGGACAAGATGAATACCTTTTGTTAATTTCAATGACTTTCCTTTTAAGGATTGATCCTTTTTACGAAGTGCATCTACCCAAGGACCAGCTGCGTTGACAATTTTTTTCGCATAAATTTTATAAGACTTCTGCGTGATTTGATCGACAACGATGACACCTTTCACTATCCCGTTTTCATAAATAAATTCATCTACTTTGGTGTAATTTATTGCCGTTGCTCCTTGATTAACTGCTTCTTTCACAACTTCAATTGTTAAACGGGCATCATCTGTTTTATATTCCACATAGTGACCTCCGCCTTTTAGACCGTCTCTTTTTAGCAAAGGCTCACGCTTTATCGTTTCCTCAATACTTAACATAGAACGGCGTTCACTGCTCTTAACTCCGGCTAAAAAGTCATATACTAAAAGACCAATGGAAGTAGAGAATTTACCGAATGTGCCTTCTGCATAAATTGGCAGCAGCATCCACTCTGGAGTTGTAACATGAGGTCCATTTTCATAAACAATTGCTCTCTCTTTTCCTACCTCTGCCACCATTTTCACTTCAAATTGTTTTAAATAGCGTAAACCGCCATGAACTAATTTCGTCGAGCGACTTGATGTACCTGCCGCAAAGTCCTGCATTTCCACGAGTGCTGTTTTCATCCCACGGGTTGCAGCATCTAGGGCAATTCCGCAGCCTGTAATGCCACCCCCAATTACAAGCACATCATATTTCTCATTTTCCATTTCCTGTAGAATACTCATTCGATTTTCACTTGAAAACGTCATTTTCCTCACTCCGATTCTGCTATTTTTCATTAGTTGTATAAAAAAGAGACCACAAAATCCATTAATCAAAAAAAACGATTAAAGGTTTTTGTGGTCTCTCAAAATTCTGCTACCAGACTATTAACTTATAGTTTCATTAAAACATAATTTACTCGAATATTCAACCTAATCGTTATATATATAATTGTCTTAATACGTTTTACTTATTATTTGAAAATACTTGCTGCTTTCACAGCCTTTTTCCAGCCGTTGCATATATTATTTCTTTCTGTCTCTTCCATTTGTGGTTCTAGTAATACATCTCTATTCCATTGATGTGAAATCTCATCTTGATCCTTCCAATAACCAACTGCGAGTCCAGCTAGGTATGCTGCACCTAGTGCTGTTGTCTCATTTACAGCTGGTCTTTCGACTGGAACATCTAAAATATCACTTTGAAATTGCATGAGGAATTGGTTTTTGACAGCTCCCCCATCTACGCGTAACCTTTTTAGCTTTATTCCAGAGTCTCTCTCCATTACACCTACTACATCTTTTGTTTGGTATGCTAGTGATTCTAAAGTAGCTCTTATAAAATGTTCTTTTGTTGTCCCCCTTGTTAGCCCAAAAACTGCTCCCCTTACGTCACTATCCCAATAGGGAGTCCCTAATCCAACAAAAGCTGGGACAACATATACTCCATCAGATGAAAGGACCTTCGTTGCATACTCTTCGCTATGTTTTGCATCCTTAATCATTCGCAGCCCATCTCTAAGCCATTGAATCGCAGAACCCGCTACAAAAATACTTCCTTCTAATGCGTATTCGATTTTTCCATTAAGTCCCCACGCAATGGTTGTCAATAATCCATGATCTGAAGTGACTGCTTTTTCACCCGTATTCATTAACATAAAACAACCTGTCCCATACGTGTTCTTCGCCATTCCTTTTTCAAAACAAGCCTGACCGAATAAAGCAGCTTGTTGGTCTCCGGCTATACCGGCAATTGGTACAGATTCTCCAAAAAAGTGATAATCAATCGTATTGGCGTACACTTCTGAAGAAGATCTTACCTCTGGTAACATAGATTTGGGTATGTCGAGTATGTCGAGTAGTTCCTCATCCCAACATAGGTCATAAATATTAAACATTAAAGTTCTCGAAGCATTTGAATAATCTGTCACATGTGCTTTTCCGCCTGTTAATTTCCAAATAAGCCATGTATCAATTGTTCCAAATAATAGTTGTCCTTTTTCCGCTTTTTCTCTAGCTCCATCGATATGATCTAACATCCATTTCACTTTCGTTCCGGAAAAATATGGATCAATTAATAAACCTGTCTTTTCACGAAAAATGTTATTGTACCCTTTTCCCCTTAACTCTTCACAAATTTGGTCTGTTTGTCGAGATTGCCAAACAATCGCATTATAAATGGGCCTCCCTGTTTCTTTGTCCCAAACTACAGCTGTTTCACGTTGATTTGTGATTCCAATCCCAGCGATCTGATTAGCTTTTACAGAGGATTCTGACAAACAAGAAGCAATGACAGATAAAATGGAGCTCCAAATTTCATCTGGCTTATGTTCCACCCAGCCCGGCTTCGGGAAGTATTGCTTAAACTCAGCCTGTGCTTGATAATAAACCTCTCCTTTTTGATTAAAAAGAATTGCTCTTGAACTAGTCGTTCCCTGATCAAGCGCCAAGATATATTTTTCCATTGTTAAACTCCGTCCTTTAATTGTTCAGTTGTCTTTATTACTGAAAACTTTCCTCTTTTAAGTAATGCAGCAAGCTCATTTTTTTCATTTGTTCTGTTAAACTTGTCTGGTGCTTTTCGCGGACGGTCCGGGAGCCTCCTCTACGTTGTACGTCTTCAGGATCTCCCTTGTCCCTTTTTTCCCGTAGGAGCCTCTCGTCCTGCGTTCCAATCGACATTCGAACAAAATCAATAATGACTATTAATACAGCCAATTCATTAATACGATTTCCACAGATTGTGCCTGGACGTTGTAACTGCCGTTGCACCTGCTGTTAAAGCTTGCACAACGTCCTGCTCCGATTTGATGAACCCCCCAGCCAAGATTGGCGTCCCTGTTTTTTCATGTATCTCTTTTATCAGAGAAGGAATGATCCCCGGCAGAATTTCAATAAAATCAGGATTTATTTTAGGCACCAATCTGTAAGTTTTTTCAAGTGATGTACTATCTAAGAGAAAAACGCGTTGAATGGCATAAACACCTTTTTGCTTTGCTTTTAAAATAACATTGGATTTTGTAGATATAATACCAGCAGGCTTTAATTCTTGACAGATATATTCCACGGCATATTCATCTGCCTTTAGGCCATTAATAAGATCCACATGTAAAATTAATTTTTTCTCTGCCTTATTTATCGCATTCATAATACCGCGCAATTGCCCCAAGTGACTTTCCAACAATAGTCCATACTCATAATCACTTTTTAAAAAGCGTTCAAGCTGCTTCATTTCTCTAAATGCTGGAAGTACCTGCTGATTTTGAAATCCCATCATGATCCCCCAATTTATATTTCATATTTTTGCAGAAGCAAAACGTAATCATCTTTCTGTTAAATTAGTACATTATTTTCTTATAGCTTAACTTGAAAAGTTTGATTAACACGTTCCTGCTCTATTCCATTGACGATTAATTTTCTTTGTTCATTTTCAGGAAGGTGCAATGTGATATGATCATATGGCAATGTATAGGATCCTTCCTTTTTAATTGTGACTGTAATCTCGCCTTCAGTACTTTCCATTTCTACATGAATATACGCAAATGTATGTGAATAATCGTTTGTTAAACCATCATCCTCATATAATTTGTATGAGGATTTTCCTGTATCTTTGCAAGGAAATAATAACAATCCTCTTTCATCCTCGTTCTTTGTTGCAAAAGTGATCTCTGCTTGATTAACAGGAATGATTGCTCCTGCTTTTGCTAGTAATGGTGTATACGATAATGGTGCCGGAATGACAACGTTTTGTCCTCCTTCATACCATTTTCCTGTATGAAAGTCATACCAGCCATCCTTATTTTCAGGTAAATATACTTCCCTTTCTGATTTGCCCTTTTCAACAACAGAAGCAACCAAGATAGACTCACCGAGCATAAAATCATCATTTTCTTCAAATGTCGTTTCATCATGTTCAAAATCGTAAAACGTCGGTCGAATGATTGGTTGATAGTGTTGATGTGCCTCATGAAGAGCTGTATAAAGATAAGGAATAATCTTTGATCTGAATTTAATCAATCCTCTGATATTTTCCAGCATATCAGGATACATCCAAGGCTCATTAACCGTTTGGTCATCATTCCATGAATGGATCGTAAACCTTGGATGAACAATTCCATTTTGCACCCATCTTACGAAAAGCTCGGGTTCAGGTGCTAGACCCGAAAAACCGCCAACATCATGACCAAAATTATAAATACCTGACAAACTTAATCCAATTCCCATCTTAATGTTGTATTTCAATGTTTTCCAGCTCGTACGATTATCTCCCGTCCATGTTTGCACATAACGGTGAAGTCCTGCAGAGCCTGAGCGAGATATTAAATATGGGCGCAATTCTGGATTGTATTCCAGTTGTGCTTCATAGGAAGCCTTCATCATAAGAAGCGGATGAAGAGCGCGAATGAGCTCAAATTCTTTCTCACTGCCAAAGCCGTGGCAAGTAGCATCTTTGCTCCAAATTTCAAACTCATTATTGTCATTCCATGTAGAATCGATTCCATATTCCAAAAGCTTTTCTTTTACTTGATCTTTCCACCAGTCATATGTTTCTTTATTTGTAAAGTCTAAATAAGCTCCAATGTCATCCCAAAATTGTGCCATTTCAGGCTCTTCTGTTTTCCTGTTTGTTATAAACATGTTTTTTTCTTTTAGCTCATTAAAATAAGGGTGATCTTTTAATAAAGCTGGTTTAATATTTGCACACAATCGCAAATCCTTTTCATGGAAGTTTTGTACCATCTCTTTTGGAGACGGGAATTTTGAATGGTTCCAATTAAACACATAACGTTTATCATCGATCGATGTATATCCTGATGACAATTGGAATGAATCGCATAAAATATCGTGTTCTTCACAAAGCTCTAAGAATTTATTTAATTGATCCTGTGCATCCGGAGCATCCGTGTAACTCATTGTCGAACCAGAATAGCCCAAGCTCCATTTTGGCGGAAAGATTGTTTTTCCAGTTAACCATGAAAACTTGCTAGTAACATCTTTTACTTTTGGTCCAGCAATAATATAGTAATCTAAATCACCATGTTCAGTTTGATAATATCTGTATAACTCATGATAATTATCAAGCTCCGTTCCTAATTCAAAAATTGAGCTGGACAAATTATCGTAGAATATTCCAAATGAAAACCCAGTATTCTTCTGTCGTGTCATATAAAATGGAATATGTTTATAAAGGGGATCGCTATATTCCGCATCATATCCCATTGCATCAATTGTCAGCATTCGATAGCGTTTGCCGTGCTTATCAACTGAACCTGATTTTTCGCCTAATCCGAAATATTGTTCATTTAAATCGCGTTTTAAATAATGGGTAATCCCTTGACCAAGTGAGCCATCAAAGTTATAGCTTTGAGTTTGTCGATCATTGGCAAAGTTCACCCACTCAGAATTTTCACGGTAAAACCAGCTAATCTTAAATCCATTTAACTTCACCACAGCCTTCACGAGAGACGTTTCTACTATGAATTCATCCTCATTTTGGCTAGATTCATAAGTTGGAAGGGAAAAACCGCTTGTATCAAAGCGGTCACGGCCTTCCCAAGGAACATCTGCTTGTCCCGGTGCCACACTCCAGGTTTTATCTAGTTTTAATGTATCTCCGTCTGTAAACAAGATTCGTATAATATCGTTTTCAAGCACCATTATTTTTGCATATGTGTTACCGTCTATTAATTTAAACTTTAGTATATTGTTATTTTCTCCTAAAAAGTGAAATTGATATGTCTCTTTAATGCTCATTTGATCTCTCCTTATCTGTATATGTTTTATAAGCCAAATAGTTTAGGTAAAAATAAGCTAACTTCTGGAATATACGTTACTAGTAAAAGAACGATGGTGATCGCTCCGTAAAATGGAAAAAGAGGTTTCGTTACTTGTTCGATACTCACTTTTCCAACACTGCACCCGGCAAAAAGTGCACCACCTACTGGCGGAGTAATATTTCCGATGCAGAGATTAAACGCCATCATAATTCCAAAATGGACCGGATCCATGCCAAATGATGAAACAATCGGCAAAAAGATCGGTGTGAAAATTAACACAGCTGGTGCTAAATCGATAAATGTTCCAATGATTAATAAAATGATATTCATCATAAGCAAAATAATAATCGGGTTATCTGTTAATCCTAAAACCCCGTTGCTGATCGCTTCTGGTATACCTGTAAATGACATGACGATTGATAAGATTGTCGATGTTGCAATGACTAACATAATTACCGCAGTCATTTCAACCGTTTCGAGAAGCATAGCAGGAAGCTTTTTTAGACTGAAAGATTTATAGAAAATCGATAAAATAACTGAATAAGCAACTGCTATCGCCGCTCCTTCTGTTGCTGTGAAAACCCCGTAAATAATCCCTCCAAGTACGATGAAAATTAGCAACAGACTTGGAATAGCATCAAGAAATACCTTTAAGCCTTGTTTGAAAGTAACCTTATTTGTAATTGGATACTTCTTTTTTTTCGCAATGAAGTAGGCAACGACCATAGTCGATAGACCCCACAAAATTCCAGGTATATAACCAGCCATGAATAATGCAGCAACCGAAGTACCACCACTTACTAAAGAATAAATAATGAGCAATCCGCTTGGAGGGATTAATAGTCCTGTTGGTGCAGATGCAATATTTACTGCTGCTGAGTACGTTCGATCATAACCATCTTTCTCTTGTAACGGGGCCATTACCTGGCCAATTGCTGCAGCTGCAGCAACTGAAGAACCTGAAATTGACCCGAAAAGCATATTACCAATTACATTCGTATGATCTAATGAACCCGGCGTACGTCCGGCTAGTACCTTCGCTAGATTAATTAACCTTATCGCAATCCCTCCGTTATTCATAATAATTCCAGATAATACAAAGAATGGAACAGCTAATAAGGCAAAACTATCAAGTCCCGTGACCATCTTTTGTGCAGATGTAAAAACTGCGACATCAAACGGGAATATGATTAACATAGTTGCAATGGAAGCTCCTGCAATACTAATTGCGATTGGAACTCCTGCAAACAGCAGTATAAAAAATACTGCCAACAGAATGATACCTGCTGTTAAAGTCATGTCATGCAACCCCCTATTATTCTAATATTTTACTTTTTAATTTTTGATAGGACATTTCTAAATCATCATTAACTAAATCTACCTCTGGTTTGTTTTTTACCTCAATAAGACTAAGCAAACTATAACCAATAATGAGAATACCGCTTACTGGAAGTGAGAGATATACATACCCCATCGGAATCCCAAGTCCAGCAGAAGATTGTGCCATCGTGGTCAGAACTGTTTTTGAACCTCCGATGACCATGACGATGATAGCAAAGCCAAGGATAACGACTTCAATCAATATGTTTAAAATAAGCGCTTTCTTTTTTGATAATTTTTCTAAGATAAATTCGATTGCAAAATGCTTCTTCTGTCCAAACACATAAGCTGAACCAAGCATAGACACCCAAATTAATGAATATCTTAAAAATTCCTCAGAAAACGTACTTGGAGCATTCAATACATACCTTGTAAATACTTGCCATATTGAAACTAGGACCATAATCCCCATTAACGTACATGTCGAAAATGCAATAGTTTGGTCCATCCATTTTCTTACTGTCTGCATGTTAATCTCCTCCTTTTCATTTCATTATTCATTTTGATTTGCCAGTTCACGAATTTCTTTATAGTAATTTCCAGTTGATTCCATTTCAGAGAACTTATCATGAAGTGGCTGAACCGCTTTTTTGAAAGGCTCTTTGTCTGGTGTACTAAACGTCACACCCTTTTCTTTTGCATCCTTAATGGCTTTTTGAATGGCCTCATCCCAAACTATTTTATGAAACGCTGTTGATTCTTTAGCAGCTTCAGAGATTGCTTGTTTTTGTTCTTCTGTTAACTCCTGCCATTTTTCATTGCTCATGATCAGGATATCTGGAACAATTGAATGTTCACTGTACGAGTATTGTTTAGCTACCTCTCCGTGATTGTTATCTGTTAAAGCGGTTTCATTGTTTTCAGAACCATCAATTACACCTGACTGCATAGCCGTATACACTTCACCAAATGACATCGGAGTAGGTGCGCCACCCATTAATTTAATCATTTCGATCGCTGTGGCACTTGGTTGAACACGAATTTTCAAGCCTTTTAAATCGTCAGGATGCATGATCTGCTTATCTTTCGTATAAAAGTTGCGGATTCCTGAGTCATAATACGATAAACCGATAAAACCTATTTTATCTGTCGTTTGATAAATATCCTGTGCAATATCACTGTCCATTACGCGATAATAATGATCTTTATTATCAAATAAGTAAGGAAGGCTAAATAAGGAGTAAACATCGTTAAAGCTCTCTAATGCGCTTGCACTAACCTTAGCTACATCAATTGCTCCTGTCTGTGTTAACTCAATCACTTCACGCTCAGATCCTAGCTGGCCATTTGGATATAACTGCACTTTTATTGATCCATCAGTTTTCTCCTCGACAAGCTTAGCAAATTCTACTAATGACTTATGAACGGGGTGAGTCTCACTTTGGTTGTGTGCCAACCTCAATGTAACAGAGTTTTCATCCCCGGAGGCTGTATTGCTGCAAGAGGAAAGTATCCCTACCAATAAAGCGCATACAATAATATTCAAAAATATCTTTTTCACGAAGTCTCCCCCCATTATTCATTCATCTGATTTCTATGAATGGCATTTTGTTTAGTATTTTAGCGAAAAATAACAACGTTGTTATTTTTCGCTAAACGTGTACACTGATGATATTATCATGTATAATTTTTTTAACAACGTTGTTATTTTGCATTATACGTTCTCCTTTACAAATTTTCAACGTTTTCTTTTTAATTATTTTGTGGAGGTTAATGATGAGTGTAACGATTAAAGATATCGCACAAGTATCTGGAGTAAGTTATTCAACGGTTTCAAAAGCTTTAAATGATAGCCCGCTTGTAAAACCAGATACAAAGAAAAAAATATTACAGGTGGCCAAAGACTTAGGATACACTCCAAACTTCGTTGCAAAAAATCTTGTGTCAAAAAAAAGCAACACGATTGGCCTTGCTTGGCCGACAATTGAACAAACAGCTTTATCAACTCTCGTTACTGAAATAAATAAACAAGTCGTGAAGAATAACTATTTTATGATGCTTTCAATCAATGATACGAATCATGCTGTGGAAATGTTCCAAAAATTCAGGGTAGATGGGGTCATTATCTTCGAAGCAGAAACTCCACTTGTTAAAACTTTTGATTCGAATCTCCCCATTTTAACTCATGGGGTATCAAGTAATAATCCCTATCCAATCATTGATGTCAATCATAGGAAATCGATCTATGAAGCCGTCTTATATCTAAATCGCTTAGGTCACAAGAAAATAAGCTATGTAGGTTTTCCATCACAAACGGATAAACGGCAAATTGAAAAGCTTAAAGGGTTCCGTGTTGCAATGAATGAAATTGGCTTAAAAGTAGATGAAGATAGTATAATCAGTACGGATGGATTAACTTGGTATGATGGTTATGCAGCTGCAAAAAAATTATTACAACGTTCAAACTTACCGACTGCATTAATTAATGGAAGTTATGATCTAAGTGTTGGAATTTTAAGAGCAGTTAATGAGTTTAATTTAAAGGTACCTGAAGATATATCCATCATTTCATATGATAATATCCCACAAATGGCTCGTTTAGAAACCCCCTTGACGAGTGTAGGTGTTCCAGTTAATCAATTAGCAGAAAAAATGGTAAATTCATTGCTAGATCTTATTAACAAGACCAATTCTTTGCCTTTAATTGAAGTTATGGAACCTGAAATAACGAAAAGAGGTTCTTGTTCAAATCCAACTTATAAAAAAGCAGATTAAGGTGGATTTTATTTTAGATACTGATACCGATAGAATTTACTCGCCATCATATTAACGAACGGTAATTTTTTTTAGGGAACCCTTTGGAAAATGGGGGTTTCCGTTAGTTTTATTCAAAAATCAACAGTAAAGATTAACAGAACCTAAATAAAAACCAACATCACTTAGAATTTGTGTTTTTACCTCCCTACAGTCCTGAATTAAATCTAATTGAAGGGTTATGGAAGTGGCTTAAATCAGATGTTGTTTATAACGTTTTTAATTCGTCTGTCAAAGAGATCGGCAGAAATATACAAGCTTTTATTCGTGAACGGAACCAAACACCCAAAAGGCCATTGACCGATTGTGTGTTCAGTTGTAAAAGGTAAATTCAACTTATACATATGGTATATCCTGATAAAAGTAATTCGGTTTTACAATTTCATTTTTATAGCTTTTATGAAAAATATGTGTGGTTGCTGGAGAAACTGGTGGGATGAGCCATGTCCAATTTCCTGTAACCCGTCTATAGCTTTCTGCTTCATTTTGTTCAAAGCGTTTAAACTGCTGTGCTGCTGTATGATGGTCTACAATGCTTACACCTGCGTTTTTAAAAGAAGAGATAACGGCTACATTCAATTCCACCAATGCCCGATCCTTCCAAAGATTAGCATGGCTTCTTGTATCTAGATTCATAATAGAGGCAACCTTTGGCAATAAATTGTACCGGTAGGAATCAGCTAAGTTTCGGGCACCAATTTCCGTTCCCATATACCACCCATTAAACGGTGCAGCTGTATATTCGATCCCGCCTATTTCTAACCGCATGTCTGAGATTAATGGAACAGCATACCACTTTATATGCAAATCCTCTATACCAGCCAGATCTGGATGAGTAATCGCAACCTCTAATACTTCACCTTCAGCTAATTGCATCCACCTTGGATCTTGACTGTTTAATTGGATGACGAGTGGAAGAATATCAAAATGCGATTTACTACCGCTCCAACCTAATTTTTCACATTGTTTTGTAAAGGAAATCGATGCTGGATCACCAATGACTCCACTTTCTGTCTCATATCCTGCATAACGAATGAGCTGATGATTCCATAGTCTTATGTTATCTTTTTCCCCTTTATTTGGTTTGAAAATCGTAATCGCTGGTCTAATTTTACCTTCATTCGTCGCAAAAGAAATATGATGTTGTAGAGCACGAAACACCGCTTCTTCTGAATTAGCTTGTCTTTCATCAAAGACAGTCAATGTATTCCAAAATAATCGTCCAATGCATTTATTACTATTTCTCCATGCCATTTTCGCCCCGTGTGCTAATTCTTCAAATGTATGCTCGTAATAGCCTGTTTCTGCAATCTCATTCTTGATAATGCTCACTCTTTCATCAATCTCTTGCTCTGTTTTTCCAAGCTCGGTGTACGCTGTTCGAATAAATTGAACCGCTTCTTTTTCTAGTTGCTGTTTTGCAATCAATTGGATCACCTCTTATCGTCTGACAATCACTTTTCATTTTGAAAGGGAATTAATTTTACCGAAAGAAACGGAAATCGATGACTCTCACTTCTCATACGATTAGTATAAATAAGGGGCTATTCAAATACAAAGATAAGTAAACTACTTATAATCTGATAAAGAAAGGACTTAAGCACGTTATGTGCATTAAGTCCTTTCTTTATCAGATTATAAGTTTTCGCTTCGAGAACTGTCCAGCGCAAGGCGCCATCGGCTCGAGGTCACAAGCCAATCCGACCAAAAAGGTTAAAGAACAACCTTTCTGGCCGGCTCATCTTGTGCTTGTCGCCGATAGGCGGGCGCCTTGCGCTTTTCGTAGTTAATTCCCTTGTTCAATCTCTTCAACGAGAAGCGATAATACTTCCCAACGTTCCATCGTGGCCTCTAATTGTTCCGTCACTTGCTCTTGCTCTTTATAAAGCTCTTGAACCTTGCCTAAATCACTACCAGCAGCAGCAATTCCTTGCTCTAATTGCTCCAACCTTTCCTCAAGATTGGTAATCTTATCTTCAATTTGCTCCCATTCCTGTTGTTCATTGTAGGAAAGGCGCTTTTTCTTTTCCTTTTTATATGAAGCTTTTTCAGTTGAGGCAGCTTTTGACTGCTTCACTTCCTGTTGTTCGCTCTCTTCCATATAATCAGTGTAGCTACCTTGGAAACGACTAATTTGTCCATTACGTTCAAAAACAAGTAAGTGGTCAACAACACGGTCCAAGAAATAGCGATCATGTGAAACCGTCAGGACGACTCCTGGAAATTGATCTAAATAGTCTTCTAGGACACTTAGTGTTTGTGTATCAAGATCATTTGTCGGTTCATCTAGAAACAAGACATTCGGTTCTTCCATCAAAACCTTTAATAAGTAAAGGCGGCGTCTTTCTCCACCAGATAATTTACGAATATATGTCCATTGCGCTGAACGTGAAAATAAAAAGCGCTCCAGCATTTGTTCTGCAGTAATGACCTGACCATCAATTGTATGAACAATTTCTGCTGTTTCTTTAATGTATTCAACAACCCGGAGATTTTCATCCATTTCTTCATGTTCTTGTGTATAAAAACCGATTCGAACCGTTGAACCAACATCAATCGTTCCATGATCAACTTGAATCCGTCCAGCCATAATATTAAGAAGCGTTGACTTTCCAGATCCATTTGGACCAATAATCCCAAGTCTTTCTCCTGGTGTTACTAAATAACTAAAGTCATTGATTAACGTGTTTCCACCATATGATTTTGAAATATGCTCGATTTCCAAAACCTTTTTTCCCAAGCGAGTAGAACCAATCGCAAAATCAAGGTCCTTGCTTACTGCTGGCCCTTTCTGCTCCCTGAGATCTTCCACTCGGCCAATCCGAGCCTTTTGCTTTGTTGACCTTGCCTTTGCACCACGACGAAGCCATGCAAGCTCACGTCTTAACAGGTTTTGTCTTTTCTCCTCCGAATGTTCAGCATTGATTTCTCTCTCTGCCTTCTTTTCTAAGAAAACTTCATAGTTACCTGAATATGTGTAAAGTTGTCCCTGATCTAGTTCGAAAATTTGATTCGTCACACGATTTAGAAAGTAGCGATCATGTGTGATTAACACAATCGATCCTCTATATTGAGCTAAAAAGCCTTCCAACCACTCGATTGTTCCATTATCAAGGTGGTTCGTCGGTTCGTCTAAAATTAAGATATCTGCAGGTTGAATGAGGGCCTTTGCAATCGCAACACGTTTCTTTTGTCCCCCTGATAAATGAGTTACTTGCTTAGTGAAATCTGTCACTCCAAGCTTGGTCAAAACTGTTTTCGCGACAGTATTTGCTTCCCATGCATCATTTTGATCCATTTTTTGCTGCATATTCATTAACTGCTTTAGCTTGGTTTCATTTTCAGGATCTTTCTCAAGCTCACTTAAAGCTAACTCATATTCGCGCATGACCCGCATAATCGGAGCGTCACCGTAGTATATTTGTTCGAGCACGGTTAAGCCTTCTGTTAATTCGGGCTGCTGTGGTAAATATTCAATTCGCATCGTATTTGAGTGAGTAATTTCTCCTGAATCAGCTGATTCTAAACCGGCGATAACCTTTAATAATGTCGATTTACCTGTGCCATTAACACCTATTAAGCCAATTCTTTGCTTCTCAGCAATTGCAAAAGAGATGTGATCAAATAATACTTTCTCGCCATATGTTTTATATAAATTTTCAACATGTAAAATACTCATCGTTTATCCTATCCTTCTAAAACAGTATTGTTATATTGTATCGCAAAACAGTTACGAAATGCTATGAAAAGCTAAAGTCCATGCGGTCAACTTTTGATTAGAAAAGCGCAAGCGCCTTGTTCAGCCTCAGGCATGGCATAAGACGCACATGAATAGAAGGAGTTCTTTGCCTTCAATTCATGTGTGACTTATGACCCCGAGGCAGTTACGAACGCGACGTCCTGTCGCTGTAACTGCACTTGCACGTCCTGTGCTTCGGGGCTAAGACGCTTGCGCTAGACACCAAAACTACATTCAAAAAACTTATACTTTCTTATCTTTTTAGAAAAACATCACTTATCTTCAAGTATAGCAAACACCTACAGTTTCCCTCTACAATTACCCCTTTCAAGTTAATCACATAGAGCTTTACATAAGTAACACCGCTCATTTCCTACATTTATGGGGAGACTAAACTGAAAAGGTTATTTATGAAACCCGATGTAAGGTCGCTCTCAAGATGTTCCCCTACTAGTTGAGACAAGCTTATTCATTCTTCCATTTCCATATTGCCTTTTTCCTTTTTTTCCTATACAATCAATCTGTACTAATGATATTAATACAATTAACACGAAAGGGGTCACTCATGTTTCAATTAGATGTGAGAAGCAGGAAGCCCATATACGAGCAATTGGTCGATAATATTAAAGAGTTAATTATCATCCGTGTTCTCAAGCCTGATGAACAGCTCCCATCGGTGAGAATGCTTTCTAGTCAATTAACCGTTAATCCGAATACGATTCAACGGGCTTATCGAGAGCTAGAAAGTCAAGGATACCTTTATTCGATCAAAGGCAAGGGTAATTTTGTTGCTGCAATTGAGCTAATGCCAAATGAACAGAAATTAACAGAGCTAAAGACTGATTTGAAAAAGCTTATTGCAGAAGCCGTTTATCTAGGCTTAACAAAAGAGGATTTATCTGATTTGTTTAAAGAAGTACATCAACAAATAAAAGGGGATAAACAGTCATGATACAAGTTCATTCCATTAGCAAAAAATACAATAAGCATTTGGCAGTAAACGACCTTTCACTTACGGTTAAAAAGGGATCTATCTACGGCCTTCTTGGCTCAAATGGAGCGGGTAAAACATCACTTTTAAAAATGATTGCCGGCATTAATCGCCAAGATCGTGGAACAATCAAGATCAACAATCTCTCAGTTTACGAAAATGCAGCAATTAAAGAACGGGTAGTCTTTATTCCAGACGTCCTTTATTTTTATCCTCAAGCGACGGTTGCTCAAATGGCTGCACAATATAAAGAGTATTATCCACATTGGGACCAACAACGATTTGAACTACTTAAACCAGCATTTAATATTGACTTAAATCGCAAGGTTCATCGCTTATCTAAAGGGATGAAGCGTCAGGTCGCTTTTTGGCTTGCGTTATCAGCAATGCCTGATGTACTAATTTTAGATGAGCCAATCGACGGTCTTGACCCTGTTATGAGACAAAAAATCAAAAATCTATTATTTCAGGACGTTGCGGAGCGAGAAATGACAGTTCTTATTTCCTCTCACAATCTTCGTGAAATTGAAGATCTCTGTGATCACGTTGGAATTATGCATCAAGGGAAAATCATCATTGAGAAGGAAATCGATGATTTAAAATCCGACACCCATAAAGTTCAGCTTGCATTAGCAGATCCAACTCATGAAGAACACCTATTAAACCAGTTAAACATTCTTCACCATGAAAAAAGAGGCAGTGTTTCGCTACTTATTGTCAGAGGCAATGAAGACCAAATTTCTAAAATCGTGCATTCGACAGAAGTACTTTTGTATGACCTTTTACCACTAACTTTAGAAGAAATATTTATTTACGAAATGGAGGATGTCGGATATGCCATCGAAAAAATCCTTCTTTAGAAGCGGAATAATCAAACAGGATTTAAGGCAGCACGGATGGATCAGTATTGTCTATTTTATTTGCTTACTATTCACAGTACCGTTAGAACTCTTACAGCTTGCATCGAGAGACTATGTTATTTATGAAGATTACAAAAACTATATGATGATTAATCCAGACGTACAAGTACTTTTCCTCTTTTCGATCCCAATTGCAGCTGGATTACTTCTATTCCGCTACCTTCAGAATGAAGCGGCTGTCGATATGGTTCACAGCTTACCCATTCGAAGAGAGACGCTGTATGTCAGTCATATCATAAGTGGACTATTACTATTAATTATCCCAATCTTACTAACGTCTTGTGTAACATTCTTTGTGACGAATTCAATTGAAGAATTCCAGTCAATTTTAACGTTATCAGAGCTTTTTTCATGGACTGGCCTTATCATTCTACTGACGTGCATGATGTTTTTCTTCACAGTTGCCGTTGGAATGATGACAGGTATGTCAAGCGCACAAGGTATTTTAACGTATATTTTTCTCTTTTTACCGATTGCAATGGTAACGATGGTAAGCTATAATTTGAGCTTTTTACTTTTCGGGTACTCTACCTTTTTTCTTGATGAGAAAATTGAGTATTTATCTCCATTCTTTCGATTTATCGGTATTATGGGTGAAACAAAACCATTTTCAATTCTAGAAATAACGATTTACACTATCCTAACCATTTGCTGTTTCTTTATTGGTCTTGGTCTTTATAAAGTGAGACAGCTTGAAAAAGCAACAGATGTGATTGCCTTCCCGTTTTTAAGGCCAGTTTTTAAATACGGTGTAACATTTTGCTGTATGATTGTCGGTGGATCTTATTTCTCTGCTGCAGGAGCCCTTAATTGGAATTGGATTATCTTTGGTTATGTGTGTGGAGCGGTAATTGGTTATGCCGTGGCAGAAATGATTCTACAAAAGACATGGAGAATCTTTCAATTCCGTGTATTCACTGGTTTAATCGTTTATAGCGCGATCTTTATCATTATTTTATTTAGCATTAAAAATGACTTCATTAACTATGAAAACAAACTTCCTCGAATGGAGCAAATTAGTGAAGTTTACTTTGGCAATAAATATTCGATGCAGGAATTATCCCGGAATGATGCAGATGTTTATTCACATTCAAAGCTTTATATTCAAGATGTAAGAAATCTCCATGAATATATTACACAGCAAAAGGATTTCATTGAATCTCAAAACGGGGAAGAAATGTATAAAGAGGATATCTTGATTTCTTACCGCTTAAACAATGGAAAATTGATGACACGTGAATATAGTCTACCAATGCAACTAATGAAAGGCCAATTAAAACCTGTCATGGAGGCAGAACCTTATAAACGTAATCTTCCGGAATTTTTCCAATTACACGATAAGGCCCTGTCAATAAATATAGTGGCTAATGGCCCTGTCCAAAAGAACGTCATGATAACCGATCCAAATGAAATGAAGGAATTAAGCGAAGTAATTGAAAAGGAATTACTCTCACAATCGCTAGAAGATTTAATAACGCCAACAAGTTCATGGGGCTATTTTGAATTCGCCCGTAAGCAACCTGATCAACAACATCAATATGAATCTTATAATTTAGAATGGAAGAAATCATATGATGAGGTTACAAGCTGGCTTGATGAGCATGGTTATTTAGAAGATGCTCGCATAACGATGAAGGATATTGTAAAAGCTGAAGTAACAAAAGGACCGAAGAAAATAAACAAGGATATGTATGATGTAGATGAATTTTTCAAACAAGGAGAACAGTTCTTCACAATAACCGATACGAAGGTTTTAGAAGAAGCCCTTCAGAATTTCACTGACTATCCTGATGGACATACGTATCATATCAAGTTTATCCTTAAAGACGGTTCTGAATGGTATGGTTCTCTACCAGATGAACATGTTCCTAATGAAATAAGTGATTTATTTCGTTAATTAAAAGGCTGAATCTTCAAGATTCAGCCCTTTTTTATTTATCAATCTACTAATTCCTCTTTAAATATAAAATCCAATTTTCCCTAATTGATCAGCTTTCTCCAATCGATTGAAAGCCTGTTCATACTGCTCAAGTGGATACATTTGATCCAAAACCGGTCGCAACTGATGTTCCTCAATGAATTGAATCATTTCCTGATACTCTTCACTACTCCCCATCGTCGAACCTAATAGATTAAATTGCCCATAAAAAAAGTCACGAAGATTCAGTTGAACGACATCTCCTGCCGAAGCACCAAACGTGACGATTGTGCCACCAGGACGCAACTGTTTTAAAGACTTATTAAACGTCGCTGCACCAACGCATTCAATGACGAGATCCATCTTTTCACCACTTAATGCTTTCTCCCAATCTTCGTTACTATCTATTGCTTTGTCTGCCCCAAGCTCAAGAGCCTTTTCACATTTGTCTTTTGATCGGGATGTTACATATACGGTAGCCCCAACAGCCTTTGCAAACTGAAGTAAAAACGTAGCAACTCCGCTACCGATGCCAGGGATCAGTACCTTCATATCGGGATGTATTTTCCCTCTAGTAAACAATGCTCGATAAGCCGTGAGCGGAGCTATCGATAAGACACCTGCTTCTTCCCAGGTTAAATACCGAGGTTTATGTACTACATTATCTGCTGGAAGAATCAATTGTTCTGCGAATGTCCCATCTATAATCTCAAATTCTTCTGGAGGTGCATCGCTTTTTTCCTTCCACCGAAGACTAGGATTGATGATTACTTCATCTCCCACTTTGACGTTTTCTACCCCTTCACCAACTGCATCAATGACTCCAGCACCATCAGATCCAATGATTAATGGAGGGTCCGTCAGCTTATGACGATGATGCACGACAAATAGATCACGGTGATTTAATCCTACTGTTTTAAGGCTCACCCTTACTTCTCCTGATTTCGGAAATTCCTCTTTTAACTCTTTAATAGATAATCCTCCAAAACCAGCCTTTTCCGCATGGACTAGTGCTTTCATCTAATCACTCCCATAACAAAATATATAGTTCAATATGAAATGAATCAACTGAATTCATAATAATCTAAATTTTCATTTTAATCTATTTTAATTGCTCACCAACATGACAAAAATCATTCTCATATTCTATTGAAATAAGAACCTACGTTTTAGTTTTCCCCAAAAATTGAATCTAATAAAATATCATGTTACATTTTCTTACATATTAATTAAAAAATTCAATTTTATGTGTAATAATCCATTTACAAAGGATTACATTTAGGTGTAATATTCTTAATATCACAAAATTGCATATGAGCGGATGAAGGTTGTGGGAGAGAGCAATACGAAATAATGCCACCGAAGGAGCAAGTTCCAAAAATACCCTTGGAATGAATCTCTCAGGTAGACGGACCACAAACTGGACGCACCTCTGGACATTGATTATACGGTAGTATATTCACCATAGGGGAAGGGACTCTATTCATGATAATAGAGGTAAACTCTCAAGCTAAAGGACAGAGATGGGTAATGGTTATACGTAACCCCCTTTCTGTCCTTTTTTATGTGCAAAATTAAGTATGCCACGACAGTTTGCAGTTTCTTAGAAAAGAAGATCTGCTAGAAAGAGATTTTAGGAGTTTCGTTTCTCTAGCTCCTTTTACCATCTTTAACATACTGTTGGCTACGAAATTTTAGGGGGAGAAGTTTATGTTAGAACAACTTGTAACAAACATTAGCAATTTTTTATGGAGCACACCGATGATCATCTTTTGCGTTGTAGTAGGGTTATACTTTACTGTGCGTACTAATTTTCTACAGATTCGTCATGTAAAAGAAATGGTCAATTTATTATTTAAAGGAAAAAGCTCAGATGAAGGTGTTTCATCTTTTCAAGCGTTATCTTTAGCTTTATCAGGTCGTATAGGAGTAGGAAATATTTCAGGAACGGCAACAGCCATTGCATTTGGAGGACCAGGAGCCGTATTTTGGATGTGGGTAATAGCATTTGTTGGTGCAGCATCAGCCTTTGTTGAGTCTACACTCGCCCAAATCTATAAAGAAAAGAATAATGGAGAATATCGAGGCGGCCCTGCCTACTATATTGAAAAAGGACTTGGTTGGAAATGGTATGCTGTTCTATTTTCAATTGCAACACTCATTGCAATGGCTATTTTAATGCCAGGAGTACAATCCAATTCAATTGCAGTATCGATTGATAATGCATTCCATATTGACACGACAATAACTGGTCTAGTACTCGTGATAATTTTAGCACTCATTATTTTTGGTGGAATTAAGCGTATTGTAAATGTGGCACAATTTGTCGTACCTTTTATGGCTTTGGCTTACATACTTGTAGCTCTTTACGTCATCGTCATTAATTTCAGCGATATTCCAGCCGTATTTTCCCTTATTTTCACGAGCGCTTTAGGAGCAGATTCTTTGTTCGGAGGCATTATCGGTTCTGCGATTGCTTGGGGTGTAAAACGTGGTCTTTATGCAAGTGAAGCTGGACAAGGGACAGGCGCTCACCCAGCGGCGGCGGCAGAAGTATCTCATCCAGCAAAACAAGGGTTAGTACAAGCATTTTCTATTTATCTAGATGTGTTCTTAGTTTGTACAGCGACTGCATTCATGATTTTATTTTCAGGAGCGTACAATACAATCGATGAAAGCACAGGGGAATACTTAGTGCAAAATATTACAGGCGTGGAAGAAGGTCCTGGCTATACTCAAGCAGCAGTTGATTCAGTCTTCCCAGGGTTCGGTTCAGGATTTGTTGCTATCGCTCTCTTCTTCTTTGCGTTCACGACAATTATGGCTTACTACTACATTGCAGAAACGAATCTCGCTTATTTAATAAAAGGCAGATTCAGCAAAATTGCTTCAAATGTATTAAAAATCGTCCTTTTAGGCGCTACTTTCTATGGAGCAGTGAAGGAAGCAACGTTAGCTTGGACGCTCGGAGATATCGGTCTAGGGGTTATGGTTTGGTTGAACTTAATCGCCATTCTACTCTTATCCAAACCAGCATTTATTGCTCTAAAAGATTATGACCTTCAAAAGAAGCAAGGTCTTGATCCGACATTTAATTCTACAAAATTAGGTATTAAAAATGCAGATTTCTGGGCTAATGGGTATGAGATTGATGAAAATAAACAGGATGAACAGATTTCGTAAATTACCATCCCATTTTGTTAGCTCCGAGAAAATAAAGCGAGAAAAGCATCAAGCTATAGTCTAAGTAGTTCAGTTTTTGTGGAGAAATAGTAGAAATATCATATCAATTCTAAGACCAAATCGCACAGTGATTTGGTCTTTTATTTTTGTTGATATATCAATGTTTTATCCAAAATAGATATAAGATAGCATTTTGTCACTATAAGAATATGGATGCTAAAATATGTGTTAATTTCTATGCTAATACTACTGCCTTGTAAAAGGAGTTAAAATTATTGTGCAATTCATCAAACATAAGAACAATAATGCTGATAAAGTGGACTGACTTATATCTGAACAAGTCCGAGAGATAGTAAAATATTATGGTGAAGTAGTGGGAAGGAACTAATCCTGCACAGCGTTAAGAATTACAGATAAAGTATTTGATTTGAAAGATATAATCTATCTAAGATAGTTCACTTGAAAATCAAGCGAACTTATTTTTTGAAAGAAAATGGAAAATTCATGTTAAAATAGATTATGAATGGTTGTACTTAAACAATGCAGATTAGTAAAAGATTAGCAATATTGGATTTGAATAATTATACTAACATCTCAATTATATTATTTATAAATAAAGGGGGTTAAAGATATGGATTTATTGACAATGAAAAATGAGCTATCTGTAAAAAGCAAAAATGGTACCTCTTTTTTGTTATCAGGTGTAATTATATGGGGCATCATAACAATCCTATTCTTACAATCATTTGAAATCAATACGAAGAATATATTTGCTTTGTACTCAACTGGATTAATGTTTCCGTTATCAGTTATTATTTCAAAAATAATGAAAGTTGATTGGAAAGCTTAGAGCAACCCACTAGGTAATTTAGGTTTAATTTTGAACTTAGCACAGTTAGTTTATTTTCCCTTAATTTTTTGGGCATTCTTTTCCAACCCAAATGATGTGCTTGTATTCTTTGCCATAATAACGAGCGCACATTTCTTTCCATATGGTTGGCTATATAATACAAAAGTTTTTTATATTCTATCTCCTATAATGGTTCTGTTAATTTTTTTCATTGGATTGATTTTAAATGGTGAATACTTGTGGGTAATTCCTTTATCAATGTTAATATCGTTGGTGTTTTTAAATTTATTCCTACTTATAGACTATAAGAAAAAAGTGTCCATTTCATCTGGTCTTACAAAAGACTTTAACTTTTAGCATTAGCAAACCTTGTTTGTCTAAAGGGTAATTTATTTAAAGAACAAAAATTAAGCACTATGAAAAACGCTTGGATTTCTCTAAGCATTTTTCATAGTGCTTAAATAACTGCTAATTATAATGCTATTTCTACTGTTTTTTAAAATAAAAAATTTACTGCGATTTTAGATTTCCTCCACATTATCTGAACTACTTAGCTATAGTCTCTGGTGCTTTTCTTTTACTAAATATTGTTCTGAAGCTCATAATAAAAACCCTTCTCTTTGAGTAATTCATTATGATCTCCACTTTCAATAATACGACCATCTTTTAAAACGAGGATTTGATCCGCTTTTTGGATTGTATTCAAACGATGTGCGATCACAAACGTTGTTCTCCCCTCCATTAACCTTGATAATGCCTCTTGTATTCGTATTTCAGTAATCGTATCAATACTACTTGTTGCTTCATCTAATAGAAGAATTTTTGGATTCGCAAGCATTGCTCTAGCAATCGCGAGAAGCTGTTTTTGTCCATGACTAATTCCATTTCCTTCATGGGTAATAACTGTTTGATATTGATTTGGTAGATTCCGAATAAATGAATCTGCATTTGCTAATCTAGCCGCTGCTTCTACTTCTTCATCTGTCGCATCTAATCTACCATAGCGAATATTCTCTAAAATTGATCCCTGAAAAAGAAACGTATCCTGCAGGACAAAGGACATTTGCTTACGGAGATGATCACGGCCCATCTGATTTATGTCGATACCGTCAATCGTAATGACACCTTCATTAGCATCGTAGAAACGCGAAATAAGATTGATTAGCGTTGTTTTTCCTGCACCAGTCGGCCCAACCAAAGCAATCGTCTCACCAGGAGATGCATGCAAGCTTACATGCTCAACTGTTTGCCTGCTCTTTTCCTCATCATAAGAAAAAGACACATTTGAAAACACAACCTCTCCTTTAATCGCAGGACGGTTATCGCCGATTGCCTCCGCATCCTTTTCTTCCTTCTCATCAAGTATATCAAACACTCTTTCTGCTCCAGCAATCGCCGACAAAAGTGTATTAAATTGATTAGCAAGATCATTTAGGGGACGGGTAAATTGTCTCGCGTACTCTGCAAAGATAACGATGACACCAATTGTCACCATATCATTCAGCGCCAAAATGCCACCAACACAAGCAACAATGGCGAAACTTAGATTGTTTAACACGTTCATAACCTTTGGAATAAACCCTGAAATCGTTTGTGCCCAAAAGCCTGATCCTTTTAGGTGATTGCTCTTTTCAACAAAACTGGCAATCACCTTTTCTTCTTGTGAATATGCCTTGATCATCTTTTGACCAGAAATAACCTCTTCAATATAAGCATTTAGTTCACCTAAATTTTGCTGTTGTTTTTTGAAAAGTTTACCCGTTCGCTTCGTAATCCATTTCATTCCCACTACCATTAATGGAATAATCAGCAATGTGACGACAGTTAAAATTGGACTAAGCCAAACCATCACTACAACGGTTCCTACTAGCGTTAATACACTAGAAAAGACTTGGATAATCGAACTATTTAATGTGGAGCTAACATTTTCAATATCATTTGTCACTCGACTCATTAATTCACCATGCTGCCTCTTATCAAAGAATGAGATTGATAGCTTATGAAGATGATGAAATAAATCTGTCCTCATTTGATTTACTGTATATTGTGAGATGCCAATCATCCAATAATTTTGTAATAATAACGAGAGAGAGTAAAAAACATAAACAATCACAAGTCCTCCCAATAATAGAAGCAAGCTTTCCTTCTCTTGAGTGACGATATACTCATCGATTGTTGTTCCAATTAAATACGGACCCAATAATCCCAGGCCTGAGCTTACGACTACCATTAACAGCACAAATGATAAATGAAGTCGTTTTAACGCTAAATACTCCCATAGCCTACCTATTGTTTTTAAATTTATCTTTTTCCGCTTTTTTGTCTTCACATCTGCATCTTGTACGGCAATTCTTTCATATTTAAAAGGACTAGTTAGTTGTTTTAGCATCTGTTAGCTCCTCCATCATTTGAGATCGATAGATTTTTTGATAAAGAGGAGATCTATGTCGTAATTCATCATGGCTACCGCAAGCAATCAGGACACCGTCGTCTAGTAGCAAGATTTTATCTGCCTCTTGTGCAGAACTGATTTTCTGGGTGATCAAGAGTGTCGTACAAGAATAGCTACGCAATGCCTGTAGCAACTTAGCCTCTGTCTTTACATCTAATGCACTTGTACTATCATCTAATAATAACAGCTTGGGCTTACGAACTAATGCCCTTGCAACTGACAAGCGTTGCTTTTGACCGCCCGATAGATTGACCCCATTTTGTCCGATTCTTGTCTCATATTTATGAGGTAGTTTTTCGATCGTTTCATGAATTTGTGCCGCTTTGGCAGCTTCAATGATTTCATCAAGAGATGCATGCTCTTTTCCCCATGAAATATTTTCCCTTACTGTCCCGGTAAAAAGGACGGCTTCCTGAGAAACAAAACCGATTTGATCGCGTAAACTTTTCAGGTGCATTGTTTCTATTGCGATATCATCAATGAAGATCTGTCCTGTATTCACTTCGTACAGCCGTGGTAGCAGTTGAAATAGTGAAGATTTACCTGAACCTGTTCCACCCATCAATGCAATTGTTTCACCTGCTCTTGCCGTAAATGAAATATCGTTCAAAACCTCCCGATGTGTTCCAGGGTATGTAAAAGAAACATGTTCAAATGTCACTTTACCTCGCCTAAAATCATACGTATTGTTATGTTGCTCAATGTCAACTTCTGTATCTAACACCTCCGAAATGCGGGATGCTGATGCATGAGAGCGAGTAAGAAACATAATAATAAATGAAAACACAGATAATGATGATGTTACTCTTAGCCCGTAATTAACGATAGCAACGACTTCCCCTACTTGAAGATTACCGCGTGTTACTTGTGAATGACCATTCCAAAGTATAACCAAGATAGCCAAATTCATAATGAATAATAAAATCGGCATGGCTGTTTCGATCATACGTAAAGCTACAACAGTTGAATCTCTTAAAGAATTCGTTGCCTGTGAGAATCTCCCTTTTTCATGATTACCTCTTACGTATGCTTTAATTAATCTCATGCCGATTAAATTCTCTCTTAAAACATCATTCACTTTATCCAGCTTTGACTGTACCTGTTTGAATAAACCGCTCCCACTTTTCATAATCCAAATCAGCATAATAACTACTATAGGGATTACATATGCAAAAATAGTTGCTAGCTCTGCATTTACAATAAACGACATAACAACCGCACCAATGACAACAAGTGGTGCTCTTAACATAATTCTAAGTCCCATAAATAACGTGTTTTGCAGCTGGGTAATATCATTTGTCATTCTCGTTATAAGAGATGCAGCTGGAAAACGGCTTAAGTTTTCAAATGAAAATGTTTGCACCTTAACAAAAATCTGCTTTCTAATGTCAAAACCAAAACTTTGACTAACATGTGCAGCGTAAAAGGAATTAATCATCCCTGAAGCAAAGGCAAGTAGTGAAAGTCCAACCATCACCCCTCCCCACCACATGACAACAGAAAGATCCTCCTTAAGGATTCCATCATCAATAATTTTAGCCATTAACAGTGGATGAATGAGTTCAACTGCTAATTCGACTAGCATTAATGATAATGCAATCGACATCGATATTCGATATGGTTTAAGAAATGAGCTAAACTTTAACATCTGTATCCTCCAAACTACTAGTTGCAGATAAGAAAAGCGGAAGCGCCTCGATCAGACCCGATAGGCATAAGACAATTAGGAATAGAAGGCGTTCTTTGCCTTCAATTCCTAATTGGCTAGACCATAGAGGGGCTAGGCGATGTAGCTAGACACGAAAACTATGTCAAAACAGTCATTTCTTATCCTTGATACTAAAGCGCAAGGCGCCCGCCAATTAGCTTGTGACCTCGAGCCGATGACGCCTTGCGCTGTACAATTCTCGAAGCCAAAACTTATAAAGAAGACTTCCATCAGTGGGGGTTTTCTTTCATCCCACACTGACGGTTAGTTCGCCCTTATCGGACCTTTACGGGCAGTTCATCTCCCACCTCTCTTCTTTGTACATTCAGAATCCTGAGACGGGAGTCTTACTGCCCGTTAAGAGTGGGATAAATTCTGATATTACAAAAAGAAAGGGTTTTCACAAATGTTAGTTTTATTTCATCCTGCTTAAATGAAATGCTTTCTTTCTAGTTTACCAGTAAACGAATTGAATGCCGAGTAGAATGTCCTGTTTTTTACAACTGGAAAATGGATCTCTCATCAAAACGAAATTCCCAATCTTTGGTATGTCAGTTCACCTTTATATAGAAATGTTTAGTTTTTGTAAATTTCCTTCTACCTCCTTTACGAACATATATTTAGATGGTAGAATTCACTTGATTTTATTACTAGTAAATTTTAGGAATAATAGAAATTAATTATTTGAAAGATTAAAGGAGAACTCAAATGAACCAAAAACCCGCAACTATAAAATTATTATGGGAAATTCTCATCGTTTCGACCAGACTTGGTCTCACTTCGTTTGGTGGGCCAATTGCTCATTTAGGATATTTTCATGAAGAATATATTCGTAGACGAAAATGGATGGATGAAAAAAGCTATGCAGACTTAGTTGCGTTATGTCAATTCCTACCGGGACCAGCTAGTAGCCAGGTTGGGATCGGGATTGGTGTAATACGTGCAGGTGTATTAGGCGGAATCGTATCATTTCTCGGTTTTACACTTCCTTCTGTCCTTGCGCTTATTTTATTTGCAGTTGTTCTTCAAGGATTAAATATTAGTGATACAGGTTGGCTACATGGACTGAAAATCGTTGCTGTTGCAGTCGTTGCCCATGCCGTTTTAGGAATGGCACAGAAATTAACTCCGGACTTAAAAAGAAAAGCAATCGCTTTGTTTGCACTAGTGGGTACACTGCTCTGGCAAACTGCTTTTACACAAATAGGTGTTATATTAATAGCAGGATTTCTTGGATTCCTTCTTTATAAGAACCAGAAAGATGATAGTGACTCCGCAATGAGCTTCCCTGTTTCTCGACGTTTTGCTGTGATCTGTTTAACGTTATTTTTTGGATTACTTATTGTTTTACCCATTTTAAGTGAAATGACATCTATTCATTGGATTGCAATGTTTGATTCTTTTTATCGTTCAGGATCATTGGTTTTTGGCGGTGGGCATGTTGTTTTACCTTTACTTGAGAGAGAATTTGTTCCAACAGGCTTGTTGAGTGAAGAAGCTTTCCTTGCTGGCTACGGTGCCACACAAGCAGTACCTGGTCCATTATTTACGTTTGCTGCCTTTATCGGTGCTGCTATTAATGGGTGGCAAGGTGGATTATTAGCTACTTTTGCAATATTCTTACCGGCCTTTCTTCTTATCATAGGTACTTTACCATTTTGGAATAGTTTACGAAGGAACCCTACGATTAAAGGAGCACTACAAGGTATGAATGCTGCTGTTGTTGGGATTTTGATTGCTGCCTTTTATCAGCCAATTTGGACAACTTCGATTTTAGAACCGATTGATTTTGCGTTTGCTGCTATTTTGTTTAGCATGCTTGTTTTTTGGAAGCTACCGCCTTGGACCATTGTAGTCACTGGCGCAATTGGAGGATGGTTACTATCGTTTATGTAAAAAACGATAATATGCTCTTATTCTTATAGGTAGTTCAGATAACCTGCAAATCCTAATGATATTTAAGCATACTATTTTGGATTTTCTCCACAATAACTGAACTACTTATTCTTATTAGACTGTCTTTATTCAAGTTATTACTGATAAAAGACAGTCTTTTTTATTTGCTTGTTCATCTACCAAACAACAAAAAATTCGTACATTTATTCATTTTTTGTTTACTTTTGTAAAACAACTGCTTTTCCTGGGAAATAAAGAGATAGTCTGTCGAAAGGAAGGGAAATTAAAGAGATTTATTAATAAAGAGGCGAGAATAAAAGAATCATGTAAATATATGTTGAAATCATTACCAAGAAAGCATATATAAGGGAATAAATTTAAATCTATTAAGGTAGCGTTGGATATGATTCATTTTTTCGGTAGAATAAGCGCTTTTTGTTTAGGGATTTTCGCCACTATCACTCTTATTGAACCGATTTTTAATATAAAACTTTTCAACAGAGACCATCCATTATTTATTTTGGCGTTAGTTATTTTGCTAATCCTATTTTTTATTTCTGAGATTAACAGCTTCATATCTAAAAAAAGAGAAAATACTCGTCCATGATTATTTCCCTCCACCTTAACGGGCAGTAAAACTCCCACTTCAAGATTCCAGAGAAGCAAAGAAGGTAATGGGAGATAACTGCCCGTAAAGATCCGATAAGTCTCGCTAACTATCAGTGGGGGATGAAGAACCCCCCACCACTAATGGAAGTCTCACTTTATTTTCATTCATGTTACTATGGGATAATTTGAATAGTCGTTTAGGAAAACAGATGACACACAAAATTAGGTGATGTACGTCATCACTTGCTAAAATCATTTTTTCTCATTTTCCGACAAAAACATCGCAAAATTTACAATCATTTAACATAAAACGAACTTTATCTTAAACCCACCTTAATATTACATCAATAAACTAATACCTACAGGGGAGAAATTGTAGATTTGGAAGAAGTCCACAAACATTCAACTTTCACCAATTGGATTTAAGAGTCTAGTAGCTCCCCTGCTGATTGAGCAAAGAAAATAATAAACTTTATTAGGAGGAATCAAAACATGGCTATACTAAAAAAATCTTTAAGTTTTATGTTCATTTTATTATTTTTAGCAGCGTGTAACAGTAATTCAGAAACAACTGGATCAAACAATAATGAAGAAAATGAAAACAACGAGCAAGCAAATATTGAAGGCGATCTATCCTTTTATACATCTCAACCAGATGAAGATGCCCAAAAGCTTGTAGATGCTTTTAATGGAGTTTATCCAGATGTAAATGTGGAAATTTTTCGTTCAGGTACTGAAGAGGTTGTGAGCAAACTACTCGCCGAAAATCAAGCAGGTGAAGTACAAGCAGATGTTTTATTAGTTGCAGATGCCGTTACGTATGAGAATTTAAAAAGCGAAGACCTTCTATTACCTTATAAATCTGAAGAAGCAAGTGAAATTCCAGAAGCTTTTGTAGATAAAGACGAAATGTATACAGGTACGAAGATTATGGCAACTGTTTTAGCTGTTAATACAGAAAAGGTAACCGATTTACCAGATTCTTGGAGTGTGTTAACTTCCGAAGAAGCAAAAGAACAAAGTGTTATGCCTAGCCCGTTATATTCAGGTGCTGCTGCCTATAATCTTGGTGTTTTGACTAGAAATGACGAATTCAAGTGGGATTTCTATAACGGTTTAAAAGCAAATGATGTGATGATAACAGAAGGAAACGGTGCTGTTCAACAAGCAGTAGCAGCTGGAGAAAAATCATATGGAATCATTGTTGATTATCTTGTTGCTCGAGCAAAAGCAGAAGGTTCTCCAATCGATCTTATCTATCCAAATGAAGGTGTACCAGTTATCACTGAACCAATTGCTATTACAAAAAACACAAAAAATGAAGCTGCTGCTAAAGCGTTCGTAGACTTCGTGCTTTCTGAAGAGGGGCAACAACTTGCAGCAGAAATAGGGTATACACCAATTCGTAAAGGTATTGATGCTCCTGAGGGACTTAAAACAATCGAAGAATTGAAGGTTTTGGATGCAGATTTATCAGAAATGTATAAAGCTCGCGAGTCAGATAAAGAACAATTTAGTAACTTATTTGGAGATCATTAGGAAGAAGTGAGGCGTCAATTATGGCTCGATCGGCAACAAATACGGGGAATAATGTTTTAAAGTATTCCCCTTCTTTTCTAAAAGCACTCGTTTTTTTCTTAGTTATTCTTGTTTTTTTCATCCCAGTTGTGCGTTTAATTATCTTAAGCTTTAACTCTGAAAATGGTTTGAGCCTTGATCATTATTATGAAGTCTTACATAACCCCGTTACATGGAAAACGATCTACAATACATTCATAATCGTGACTGGCGCAACACTCATTTCTGTTTTATTAGGTCTACTAACAGCATGGATCGTGGCCTATACAAATATAAAGCATAAAAAACTTCTCCAAGTTTTTATTTTTTTACCCTTTGTTATTCCATCCTATATAACAACTCTAGCTTGGACCCAATTTATGGGCATTAACGGTCCAATAGCTAAAATATTAAACATTCTACCAGGAAACTTAGAACCTATAAATTTATATAGTCTAACTGGCATAATTCTAGTTATGGGATTATCCCATTATCCATTAGTGTATTTGTTAACAGTTGGTGTCCTTAGAAAGATCCCCAGAGAACTGGTGATGGCAGCAAACGTGTCTGGTAGTTCAAAGTTCACTTCATTTAGGAAGGTCACAATGCCACTTGCGCTCCCAGGGATTGCTAGTGGAGGATTGTTAGCATTTCTTGCAAGCCTTGATAACTTTGGAATCCCTGCCTTTTTAGGAATTCCAGCCAACATCCGTGTGCTCAGTACTTATATTTATGAACAAATTATCGGATTCGGACCTTCTGCCTTTGCAAAGGGTGCAACATTATCCGTTATCCTAGGTTTTTTTGCCATAATCGGCACACTTATACAATGGTTATTCCTTCGACGTTCAAAGCAATTTGAAACATCAAGAGAAGATAAGGAGCCTCGAGTGATATTATCGAAGAAAAGAAGATTGATTATCGAAGGGGTTTTATGGATTTTTCTAATCGTCACTAGCATTGTCCCATTATTGTCTATGGCTTCTACTTCGTTGATTAGGGCATATGGTCTAGACTTTACATTACAAAATCTTAGCTTTAAACATTATGAATTTATTCTATTTTCAAGCTCAAAAGCACAGGATGCAATCCAAAATAGTTTACAACTTGCCTTAGTTGTCACCTTCATTGGCATATTTGTTGGTACATTTATAGCTTATATTCGTGTTAGAAAGCCTTCCCTTTTTAATAAAACAATCGAAGTGATCATCGGTATCCCATATGCTCTTCCTGGAACTGTTTTAGCATTAGCAATGATATTTACATGGTTAGAGCCAATTCCTGGCTGGAATCCCGGTATATATGGCTCCATTTTGATCCTTTATATTGCTTATTTCACAAGGTTTCTTATTCTGCAAATTAGAGGGAGTGTAACCTCGCTCTTACAAATAGATGTTTCGATGGAACATGCTGCAAGGACTAGTGGGGCTACTCCATACCACAAATGGAGAAAGATTTTGATTCCACTTATTTTACCAGGTTTATTAAGTGGAGCATTTTTGGTTTTTCTAACCGCCTTGACTGAACTAACCGTATCTTCCCTTTTATGGTCTAGTGGGTCAGAAACGATCGGACTTGTTATATATAATTTTGAACAGGCTGGATATACGACAAATTCAACAGCGTTTTCCACCATTATTGTTTTACTTATCCTGATTGGATTTTCTGTTATTTACCTTCTGCAAAAGTTATGGGAAAGAAAGGTGTTACAAAATGGCTACCGAGATTAAAAACATAAGCAAGGTTTTCGGCTCAACACATGCGTTAAATTCAATAAACTTATCGATTAAAGATGGTGAATTTATTGCCATACTTGGTCCTTCTGGTTGTGGAAAAACGACTTTACTTAAACTTTTAGCTGGATTTGAATATCCTTCCGATGGACAAATTTTTATTGATCAGCAATGTGTTGGTGAGAAAAATAATTCTACACCTCCAGAAAAAAGAAATATCGGTATGGTTTTTCAATCCTTTGCATTGTGGCCACATATGGACGTGAAGGATCATATTAAGTTTCCACTTCTTCATCACCGATTTTTAGCTGATGATCTTAAAAACAATATTGAAAAAAGAATAGAAGAAGTTTTAAACATCGTTGAACTTCAGTCCTTATCCAAAAGGATGCCTCACGAGCTATCAGGTGGACAAAAGCAGAGAGTCGCTTTAGCAAGAGCTATCGCCCCAAAGCCCGCTCTATTACTAATGGATGAACCTTTAAGCAGTTTAGATGCGGAATTAAGGATGGAAATGAGAAAAGAAATACAAAGTCTACATCGATTGACCGGGGCCACAATTGTTTATGTCACACATGATCAAGAAGAAGCTCTTGCTATGGCAGACAGAATTGTTGTCATGAACGATGGACAAATCCAGCAAGTTGGGACTCCTAGAGAGATTTATTATCAGCCAAATACTGAATTTGTTGCCAAATTTGTTGGAAAAGCAAATCTCATTAAAGGGGAATGGATTAACGAATGTACCTTTAGACCACACGACAATACGGACCATTCCCTCTGGATAAATATTGATGCTTCACCTCATTTACGAGCAAAAAATCTTTGTCCGATTCGACCTGAGCAATTCACGTTATCCGCTACTGGATCAGGAATCGAAGGAATCATTAAAAATGTTCAATTTCAAGGAAAAGAGATTCATTATACGATCGATATTGGATCAGATTTCATAACCATTCATGAGGATTCACAAAATAATAACTTTTCTGTTGGTGACCTCGTTACGATTCATTTGAAGCATTCAGAACATATCGCAAAGCCCACTCTCAATTACGTCAAATCTAAAAACAGTTAACCCCCATTTCTAACACAAAATGGGGGTTTGTCCCCGTTAATTTATATAATGGGCATCCCTTTTACTCAAAATGACAGTTAATAAAAATCGGCATCTATCAGACATTAAAGAGAACTGGTCAACCAATAAATTAAAATCATCCTCGTTACCTAATCATCATGGTCATCATCTTCATAAATGTTGTCATCATCATTCTCATCACTATCGTCATCGCTATCATCGTCATTCTCAAACTCACTTGGTTGTGGTTGTGTTTTTGGTTGTGGTTTCGATTGTGATTGTTCCGAATACCAAGATATAGATGCTACTTTTCCTGTGTTCGCTTGAACATACACATGGGCACCCTCTGCTTGATCATCTACTGTCACTTTATAGTGCTTACCATTTTGAGTAGTTACAGTTGATAAATTTGTAATTTGACCATTAATTTGTTCTAACGCAATTTCTTTTGCTTTCTGTTCTGAAATATATGGTGATGTTTTTACACTACTATTAATTTCCGTATTAGAGACAATGGACTTCTTTTTCAAGTCATATTCAATACTATAATGCTTACTATTTTTCTCAACAATTGCTTCTACGAAAGGTTTTCCTTCTTTATTGATTTGTTTTATCTGATTAACTTGGCCACTTAATTCCTTCTCTATATGATTTTGGGCTTCTTCTATGGTTAACAAGGCTTCTTTTTTTTCAACAAGTTCAATATTACTAATTTTCTTCGTTTTACTATCAACTGATAACTGATAAATCCCTTTTTCATTCTCAAGCATGAGTTGATATTTGTTATTCCCTTGATCTACCTTAGCATTAAGGACTTTTCCTCCGTATAGATTAGTGGCTATTGCTTCAGCTTCTTTTTGTGAAATGATCGTCGGATTATCTTTTATAAAAACTAGAAACAATGTATATGATAAGCCTAAAATGATAAACACAATAAGACCAACTTTCACTTTCATTTTACTACACCTCCAATTTTGGCAATGTAAAAGTAAAAGTTGAACCATTTCCTTCAACGCTTTCCAGGGTTATGTCACCATCATGATGTTCAACTATTCGCTTTGCAATTGATAGTCCTAGACCAGATCCACCAGTTTTACGATTTCTCGTTTTATCTACACGATATAATCGATCAAAAACATGAGCTTGAGCTTCAAATGGTATTCCTATTCCTTTATCTGTCACACTAATGCTCACACCTTTTTTCCATTCTTTCAGCTCTACTTTAATTTGATTATCGCTATATTTTTTGGCATTATCTAACAAAATAATTAATAATTGAACAAAGCTCTGTTCATGTATATTCATATGAATCTCGCGTTGTTCATTTTTCAAATGAATCTCATGCTTATAAGCTTGTTGTAATCGATGAATCGTCTCCTCGACGATTGGGACAATGTTGACTGTATTTTTTTCATTTTCAATACATTCTTCAGATTTTGCTAATTGCAGGAATTGTTCCGTTAAATATTTCATACGGCTTGATTCAGACGCAATTGAATCAATAGCTTCTTCTAATATATCAGGACGATCTTTCCCCCAACGTTTTAATAATTTCACATAACTATCAATTACCGTTAAAGGCGTCTTCAGCTCGTGAGAAGCATCTGAGACAAACTGTTCTTGCTTTGTATAACTTTTTTCTAGCCTTTTGATCATTCGATTGAACGTCATGGCCATTTCAGTTAATTCGTCTTTCGCTTCGTGCATAATCAATATTTTTTCAAATGATCCATCTTTTTCAATTAAATCCATCGTTTGAGTCAAACGTTGAATTGGAGACGTAATCACACGTCCTAAAAGTCGGCTAGTCAAGAATAAAATAATAATGACGATAACCGTTGCATACACAAATACCCATTTTAAATCATTGATGTTACCAAAAAGAATATCGACATTCTCAACAACTTGTAAATTTACAATCGCTCCGTTTTCGTTAAATGTAGGAATGGAGACAACCACAAACATTGAGTCCTTATATTGGATGACTTCTTCGAATTGATCATCATCATATTTACTTGGTATATTTCGATAGTCTTTGTCTTTATTCGTTGTCACTTGAATTGTAGGATTGTTGTTTTGATCCACAATACGAATCATACCATTACTTATTAAATACGCTTGCAATACTTGTTCCATCGATAAATTTGATTTTTTATTAAGCTCTATAACAGTATTATTCGATGTATTTGTTAATCTATTAATTTCAGAAGTAATCGCTGAATTTTTGAAAATAAAATAAATCGATGTATTGGCTACAATGAGTAACACAATTAATACAACAGTTGTTGATAGTTGAATTCGTGTTCTTAATCTCATACATTAATCCTTAATCATATAGCCGATACTGCGAACGGTATGAATAAATTGATTGTCAAAAGAGTCAATTAATTTTTTTCTCAAATATCGAATATACACATCTACAATATTCGTATCTCCATAATAATCAAATCCCCATACTTCATTTAAAATCTGTTCACGTTCAAGTGCACGATTTTTGTTCTTCACTAAATAAAGCAAGAGATCATACTCCCGAGGTGTCAAATCGATCATACGATCCTTCTTAAACACTTCTCTCGTATTTGAATGAATTGTAATAGAATGAATAACGTAAACACTTGATTCCACATGAGAGTCACTCTTCGGCTTAAAGCGAAGATTTGTACGTATACGCGCAAGTAATTCTTCAATTTCAAATGGTTTTGTCATATAATCATTCGCACCTAAATCCAATCCGTTTACTTTATCATAAACTGAATCACGTGCCGTCAGCATGATTACGATTATTTCGTTATTTTCATGACGAATTCGTCTTAACACTTCCATTCCATTCAATTCAGGTATCATTACATCTAAAATGACTAAGTCTATCTCTTCTTTTTCTAAAATGGATAATCCATCTCTACCTGTATGTGCAATACTTACTCCATACCCTTCATGTTCCAATTCTAGCTGAATTACTCGCGCAATTTTCTCGTCATCTTCAATAATTAATATCTGATCATTCATCAATTTCACCTCAAGATTTATAAGTGCATCCCCGCCCACTGCCAATAAGAAAAATAGAACAACATCATGACTAGTATATAAAGAGGCATTAAGATGGCGCTAATCTTTAATAGATTACTAGCATCATATGAAGTTTCCCCTTCCTCATAAAATAGTAGTAATGCCTTAGAGCTGACAGGAACTGTAACACAATAGTTCATACCTATTAAACTTAAAAAAACAACTGTAGAAGGGTTCACTCCTATCGTTTCACTAAATAATAATAAACTCGGAATAAAGACGATTGCGCGTGTTGTATGTGATGTAATATACAAATGACTTGAAACGGTTACAAGCAAGATGATAAATACAATGAACCATTCTGGCGCACCTATAAACATATGTAGAACATTAAGCATTTCTTTTTCAATCCATTTTACTACACCTGAATCAACTAACACTTTTCCAAGCGCAGTTGCTGCAGCAACAAATACAATCAAATTCCAGGATATTGACTTCATTCCTTGTTTCCAACTAATGATTCCGTAATTCGGCATCATGACTAAGATTGCGCCTACCATCGTAATAAATGCTATATCATAGCCATGTACACTTTCTGTCATCCAACCTACTATCAAAAACGACATCAAGATCACGGTCTTTTTTTCTTTTCCGTTAATCGGTTGCCTTAACATCATTTTATCTTCAGTTTGTACGTTTTCTATTTCCCTAAATTCATCTTTCGGCCACAACATCCATTTTATTATAAAAAATGAAAAAAGTGTAATAACCAAAGTAAATGGCACACCCCATATTAACCAATCAATATAGGAAATAGATTGATCAACTGTGCTTTCAAGTAAACCTATTCCAATTAAATGAGATCCCGCACCTATTATAGTTGCTGATGTACTCATTAATATTATAACGGGTGCTAAAATAGCCAACACACTTTGTTCTTTAGTCGAAAATTTTTGACTTAGCTGATTAATGATCGGCATTGATAACGCCGCTCGACCTGAGGTAGAAGGAATGAAAAATACTGATGCAAATAAAATCGAACTTACCCCGAGCAGCACATTGCTTTTTTTATTAAACTTTCTCAATATTGAAAAGGTTAATCGTTCTGCTAACCCGGACTGTTTAACTGCTTCACCAATGATAAATGAACCAACCATTAACCATACCACCTCCTCAGATAGTGAATGGTATAACAATTCTGGATCTTCCGCATTCATTATTACGATGAACATAATAAGTGTAATTGCTACAAATCCCGCGGGAATTTTCGTTGTGATCCATAACGTCATCGCTGATAAGAATGCAAATAAGGATATCTTCGCACGATAGTCTAAACCATCGATCAATACGATTACTAATAAGACTAGGACGTGTATACTTATGATCACTAATGACTTTATAGATAATTGATTTATCCATATTTTGATTCGATTATGATTTTCTATGTGCTTTTTAATGTGGTGCTCCATTCTCGTTATCATCTTTGATAGACCCTTTCTTTCAAAAACTTTCTTTTAGCAATATCTAAACCAATAGTAACTTGTCGTAATACTGACTCCGTACTTTCTTCTATCCATTTTGGTGCTTTTTTTATTGCCATTTCTAAAGATGTTGGTTTTTGAATAATACTGCTATAGGCATCTATACCTGCATGATAGTTTAAATCTGCTCCTTTACCGATTGTTCCAGTAATTGCAATGACTGGGATGTTATTTTTTTTCGCAATCCGAGCAACTTCCGACGGGATCTTTCCATTTGGAGTTTGAAAATCTAAGCTACCCTCTGCCGTAAACACGATATCTGCTGTTAATATTTTTTCTTCTATATTAATATAATCCATAATAATATCGAATCGTGGATGTAATGTGGCACCTGTAAATGCAATTAGTCCTGCACCTAATCCGCCTGATGCTCCACTGCCTGGCAATGATCGAACATCCGTCCCCACTGTTTCTTGAATTAATGTCGCATAATGTTCTAACGCTGATGATAATTGTTCAACCTGTACTGGTGTCGCACCTTTTTGGGGTCCAAAGACTCGTGCAACTCCCTCTTCCCCACATAAAATGTTCTGCCAATTACATGCAACATCAATAGCTACAGTTTGTAAACGTTTATCTAATTTGGTTAGATCTAGAGAGTCAACTTTCAATAAATCCTCTCCACCGTTGATATGAACATATCGATGTTTCTTATCAAAAAACTGAACCCCCAATGCTTGCGCCATTCCTGCACCACCATCTGATGTACCAGAATCACCACAGCCAATTAAGATATTATCAACACCTAAATCAAGCGCAGACAAAATTAACTCTCCTACACCATATGTAGTGGTTTTCAATGGATTCCTTTGATCACGAGGGACTAACTTCAACCCAGACACAGCTGCCATTTCAATCACAGCAGTTCGTTTATCATTCTCTACAAAAAGACCAAAATGGCTCAATACCTTTTCCCCTACTGGACCTGTAACTTGTTGGTAGATTAATTCTCCATCTTTTAAGTTTACGATTGTCTTCGCAAATCCTTCTCCACCATCGATCATCGGAATAACTTCCATATCGATAGTCTGATCAAAACGCCTCACGCCACGTTCCATCGCTAAAGCTACTTCCTCAGCATCTAGACATTCTTTAAATCCGGACGGTACAATTACAATTTTCATCAAACATTCCTCCAACAATACTTTTATTACTTTGTAATGTACTATCAAAAAACTAACAAATACTTAGAGAATTATTAATAAATGATTAGAAAATAGATAAGAATTATTAGAGGGGAGAAGTTTTTAAAAAAGTCCTTTGAAATTCGTCCATATGGAAAGGCATAAATGAAAAGCGTTCGTGGAACAAACAAAATCAAGGTATTAGTAGGGTTATCCTTAACCAAAAAGGGACATCTGCTTTATATAAAAATGGAAGTCGTCCCTGATATAAAAAGAAAAACCTTGATTCATTTTGCTAAGAAAGGTATCCAACCAGATTCAACGATTTGTAGTGATACTTATCATTCCTATCGAGCGCTTGTTGAGGCTGATTTTAAGCATATGTATTAAGTTTATAAAACAATTACTTATTCTGAACTAGTGGAATAATCATTGTTTAGATTAAAATGCCTCTGAAGAAACGGGTTGTTTCACATTGTCCTACCTTCATGATTGCACTAATATTCTTATTATTCCCTTGAAATTTTCCCTCAAATTGACAATAATATGACTATTGGGATATTTTGAGTTACGAAACAACTACTTTATTTAAAGGGGAAGGATAGTATGTCCACTGCTTCAATTCCAAAACAACCTGGATCCTATCAAAAGGATACAGGAACCGTTTACAATATTTTATTTATTCTTGGTCTTTGTCACCTGTTAAACGATAGTATCCAAGCTGTTATACCAGCGATGTTTCCGATTTTAGAACAATCAATGGGGCTTTCGTTTACGCAACTTGGTCTAATCGCATTCTCATTAAGTATAGTATCTTCTGTGTTGCAACCAGTTGTTGGATTTTATACAGATAAGCGTCCGATGCCATACGCCCTTCCAATTGGGTTAACGAGCAGCATGCTTGGTATTCTTGGATTAGCATTTGCACCCTCCTTTTTAACAATCCTCTTCTCCGTTATATTTATTGGATTAGGATCAGCAATTTTTCATCCTGAAGGATCGCGAGTAGCCTATTTAGCTGCTGGCAAGCGACGTGGCTTGGCACAATCCATTTACCAGGTAGGGGGTAACAGTGGGCAAGCACTAGCCCCGTTAATTACCGCCCTAATCCTTGTTCCACTAGGTCAATTTGGTGCCATCTGGTTTACAATCGTCGCAGCACTTGCCGTTGCGTTTTTAGTTTATATCGCAAACTGGTATTCCCGTCGATTAACGTATATTGAACGAACTCGTAAACCGCAGCCAAAAGCGAAAATGAAAAATCCAGCACTTTCTAAATCGATTAGGAATGCGCTATTGGTTATTGTTTTCCTTATTTTTGCTCGAACTTGGTATTCGAGTGCTATTTCAAACTTCTTTACCTTTTATGCAATCGAAAAATATCATTTAACGATCGCAGGAGCGCAGGTCTATATTTTTATCTTTTTGCTTATGGGTGCAGTTGGAACATTTCTTGGCGGCCCGCTAGCCGATAAGTTTGGGAAACGTACTGTCATAATCTTATCTCTACTTGCAACAGCACCGCTCACTTTATTATTACCTTTTGTTGGAGCTACTCTTTCCCTAATTTTATTAGCTATTATCGGAGTTATTCTAATGTCTAGCTTTTCTGTAACTGTTGTCTATGCACAGGAGCTTATTCCAGGAAAAATTGGTACAATGTCAGGTTTAACAGTAGGATTCGCGTTCGGAATGGGTGCTATTGGCTCCATTGCATTAGGGTCTTTGATTGATTTAGTCGGATTAACACCTACAATGATCGCCGTTTCCTTCCTACCTTTACTTGGCCTACTAGCATTCTTGTTACCAACGGATAAGAAATTACACGAATGGCAGCAAGAGAATTAAGTAGAATAATAGGATAATAGGTAAAAAATGGTCTAATATTTAACATAATTGTAATCTAAGAACACCCCTTTCTATCTTATAATTAAAAGGATGAGAAAGGGGTTGCTTTATGCGAGCTTTAAAGCGAATAATTGCCACGCTTGGTGTCTTACTACTATCATTACCTATTTCATATGTGGCAAACGCAGAAACTACTAAAGACACTTTAAAAAGTGCTGAAGAACAGCTAGAGCAGAATCAACAAACCATTCTTCAAAAACAACAAGAGCAGCTAGCTGTTCATGAAGAAGTAGACAGTATTCGAAAAAATTTACAAAAATTAGAAAATGAAATCTCTCAAAATCAACAAAGTCTAACACAAGTAGAAGATAAGATTAAAGAGATCAAGCAAACTATCCAACAAAAAAAAGAAGAGATTGTACTGCTTCAAGACAAGGTATATGCGCGTGAAGGAATTATGGAAAAACGATTAGTAGCACTCCAACACAGCGATCATACAACGATTGTTATTGAAACTCTAGTGAACTCTGATAGTATTGGGAATTTCGTAGAGCGAATCGGAGCAGTTGCTACACTTTTAAATGCTGATAAAAAAATATTAGATGAACAAGAAGCTGATTTAAGGCAAATTGAAGAAGATAAAAAAGAAATCGACCAACAAGAGCAACTTCTTATAAGTCAGCAAGCTGAACTTGAAGGAAAACGAGCAACGCTTGATGAAAACCGTTTAAAAAGAAATGATGCATTAATTGCAATGCAAGATAAATATACAAATCTAGCAACTGAAATCAATCTTGCAGAACAAGAAAAAGCAAATGTTCAATCGCAAATAAAATCGATTCAGGCTGAAATCCAAAAGGAAGAGGCTGCTGCAAAGGCGCGGGCTGCTGAACTGGCTAAAGCAAAAGAAGCTGAACAAGCAAGAGTTGAAAGAGCAAAAGAAGAAGCAAAAGCTGCTGAACAGGCAAAAGTTGAAAAAGCAAAAGAAGAAGCAAAAATCGTCCCAGCTGTTAAATCATCTCCTACACAAAAAAACAATACTACATCTACAATAACCGAGACAACTAAAAAATCTGAACCATCTAAGTCTGGGAAAGAAATGTATGTAACTGCAACAGCATATAGTCACGAAGATACTAAAAGTGATATAACCTACTCAGGATATAATATTAAAGAAAATCCACATATGAAGCTCATTGCTGTTGATCCTGGCGTAATCCCTCTTGGTTCAAAAGTTTTGGTTGAAGGGTACGGGGTTGCGATTGCAGGTGATACTGGTGGAGCGATTATTGGACATAAGATTGATGTACTAATGCCTTCAAGTGCACAGGCACGTCAATGGGGACGTCAAACAGTTAAGATCACCATTTTAGATTAAAATCCTACCAATGAATCTATTAAAATAGATTATTAAATATCTGAGGAACTATAGGATAGGTAAAACAGATTATTTCTGTTTTACCTATCTTTTTTGCAAATAGGACTTATTCATAAAGATAAAGCGCGACTTATCAGATCTTTACGGGCAATTTATCCCTAGCTTCTTTGTTCCTCTTCAATCTTAAGGTAGGGAGTTTTACTGCCCATTTTATGTATGAGCAAAACAACACTTTGATTTAAATCAAATCATGCAGTAAAATTAGTTAGTACAACTTGGCTAATCACCAAGCTCTTGTGAAAAAAGTACTTAATATAATAGAATGCGTAGGTGACTAACATGATTGAAGTAAAAACTTCTACACTTAGTGATGGAGAATTTAATAGAGGGGTATTCGCGACACACGATATAAAAAAAGGTCAGCTTATACATGAAGCACCAGTCATTCCTTATCCCAATGAGCAACACGTACACATTGAGAAAACATTACTTGAAGATTACGCGTTTGAATACGGCATAAATCACACTGCGATCCTCCTGGGCTATGGCATGCTGTTTAACCATTCGTATACACCTAATGCAACTTACGATATTAACTTTACTAACCATACATTTGATTTCTATGCTTACACAGATATTAAAGCAGGGGACGAGATTCTCATCAACTATAATGGTGATGTCGATGATAATGAGCCACTTTGGTTTAATATGGACAAAGAATTAGAAAAAGGGTAAATTCCATTGATGCGTCCTCAAGTAATCATAATGGACTGACTATATTTCTGAATAAGACTAAAGTTGAAATTATGTTAACGTAAAAGCCATTATTCAACAAATTAGAAAGCAAAAAGGCGCTTGATAGTAAACCCAAGTGCCTTTTTGCTTTTTACTGCTTTTCCAATTATTAAACCGTCATAGCTACAAAAAATTCATTATATAAAGCTTGGACTGCTTGTTTTTCTTGCGCTTCTTTTACACCAAACATCATGCTTACCTCTGAAGAACCTTGATTGATCATTTCAATGTTTACACCTGCATTAGCAAGCGCATTTGAAGCACGAGCAGTTGTACCTACATTGTGGCGCATTCCTTCACCAACGACCATAATCAGTGCAAGATTATGTTCAATGATGACTTCATCTGCATGTAATTCTGTAATAATACGGTCAGTTATCGTCTTTTCTAATTCGTTATCCATTTGACTTTGCCTTAAGATGACCGTAATGTCATCGATTCCAGATGGTACATGTTCATAGGTTAAGCCATAATCTTCTAAAATTTGAAGCAGTTTACGTCCAAATCCTATTTCTCGATTCATTAAATATTTACTTACGTAAATACTACAGAATCCTTCATCACTAGCAATACCAATAACAGGACCATTAGAATTTGCACGTTCATTTACAATTTTTGTTCCAGGAGCAGATGGATTATTTGTATTCTTTACATTTACAGGTATACCGGCACGGAATGCTGGAATTAGTGCTTCATCATGAAAAACAGAAAATCCTGCATATGAAAGCTCACGCATTTCTCGATATGTTAACTCCTTAATTTCTTTTGGATTCTGAACAATAGTAGGATTTACTGAATAAACGGCATCAACATCTGTAAAGTTTTCATATAAATCAGCTTTAACCCCGTTTGCTAAGATGGAGCCCGTAATATCCGAACCACTTCTTGAGAATGTTAAAACCTCACCACTTTTGCTGTACCCAAAAAATCCTGGAAAGATAATAATACCTGAGCGGTCACGTAATTTATATAAATTTTCATATGATTCAGGAAGCACTTGAGCATTACCTGGTTCATCAGACACTAACAGACCAGCCTCTTTTGGGCTAACATACTGTGCGTCAATACCACTATGTTGGAAATAAGCAGCTACTAACTTTGCATTATTATCCTCACCGCTTGCTTTTACCGCATCTAGATAACTCTCTTGATTGCTTTTATTCCCATTCAGTAAATTCTCTAAGTCTTGTGTAATGGTTCCAATAATATCGCTCGAAATCGATAATTCTTTTGCAATACTTGCATATCTATCAATAATTGCTTCAAAGACACTTGTAGCATCTTCATTCGCCAAGTGCTTTTCCGCACATTCAATTAATAAATCCGTAACTTTAATATCAGCCGAATGCCGTTTCCCCGGAGCAGAGACGACAACTACCTTTCTTTCTGAATCTGAAACCACAATTTGTAATACTTTTTTAAGCTGTTCCCCAGATGCTAAAGAAGAACCCCCAAACTTTACGACCTTCATTCCTACAACTCCTACTATTTAAAATTTTCAGTTAAATTTTAGTACCTATTATCGCTTGTTTTCACAAAATAATCAAGAGTTTTCTTTTGTTAGAATAACATTTAATCTCTCTTCAATTAACATCTATATTAAGAAAGACACTACCTTCTCTCTCTACCCTTCCTTTATTTAGTATACGCTTCAAAGCTCATTTCATAATCAATATTAATATCTATGACACCTATAAAATTACTATGTCAGCCACTCTATTCTTTAAAACTGACATAAATTTTATAGGTTTTTATACAAGAAAAAGCCAACCGTTATGGTTGACTTTTCAAATGATGCGCCTTAGAGGATTCGAACCTCTGACCCACAGCTTAGAAGGCTGTTGCTCTATCCTGCTGAGCTAAAGGCGCGTAATATTTATAATGGGAAAATCATGAAAGAGCATTCTGTACGAGTATTACTCCCATTAAAATGGCTCCGCAGGTAGGACTCGAACCTACGACCGATCGGTTAACAGCCGATAGCTCTACCACTGAGCTACTGCGGAATAAATCTAAATGATGGGCCTAAATGGACTCGAACCATCGACCTCACGCTTATCAGGCGTGCGCTCTAACCAGCTGAGCTATAGGCCCAAAATAGTAATTTGGAGCGGGTGAAGGGAATCGAACCCTCATCATCAGCTTGGAAGGCTGAGGTTTTACCACTAAACTACACCCGCAGTAAAATTGGCTGGGCTAGCTGGATTTGAACCAACGCATGTCGCAGTCAAAGTGCGATGCCTTACCGCTTGGCTATAGCCCATTAATTTATTTTAAAAATAAATGGGGCGACTGATGGGAATCGAACCCACGAATGCCTGAACCACAATCAGGTGCGTTAACCACTTCGCCACAATCGCCATTATTTATTAAATTGGCAGGGGTAGTAGGAATCGAACCCACATCAAAGGTTTTGGAGACCTTCGTTTTACCATTAAACTATACCCCTAAATGGTGGAGGGGGGCAGATTCGAACTGCCGAACCCGAAGGAGCGGATTTACAGTCCGCCGCGTTTAGCCACTTCGCTACCCCTCCAAATATTATAGAAAGTTAGGTTATAGTTAGATTAAATGGTGGCTCAGGACGGAATCGAACCGCCGACACATGGATTTTCAGTCCATTGCTCTACCAACTGAGCTACTGAGCCATACAGTTTATGGCTTCCACTAAACTTCGAATCTCTGCGTCAGCTCTT